>CACZAR010000082.1 GCA_902779135.1 uncultured Coriobacteriaceae bacterium
ATAAAAACCACCCCCATTGAACTGGGCTAACGGAAGTGCCTTATTTCCCAGGGTGTGATTTTTGACCCCAAATCTTCAGATATCCTCGATTTTTTGGCATTTTTACTTTGAAACCGTGCAAACGATTGCTGTTGCCGCCCGCAATTTAAAGAACCTCCTGATCCGCCAGTTGAAACAGCAGCTTTGTTGCCGATAATTTGAAGGACGACCCAACCCACCAAAAAAGAAGCGGAGATTTTGCCTCCAACAATTTGAAGGATGCTCAGATTCCTCGAATTGACACAGTAGTGTTGGCGCCCGCAAGGTGCTAGCAGTCGCTTTCGCTGTATCTCCTGTAATGCTGGAACGCTTGCTCGCCATAGGAGGTCACTTGATTGGTGTTGGCGTTGTAGCGACTCAAGATGAGCTTTATCTCATCATCGGAGAACGTGCCGAAATCAAGCCGGCCAACCATCTCATCAGCCACAACCAAAAGGTTCAACGTTGCAATCTCTATATTGGCCTTCGGGTCCTCGTGTAGCTTGCGCCAAACCTTGCGCACATCGCGACGCGAAGACTGGTCCAAACGACGGTCGCTCGAAATGCCAAGCGACTCGTACGTCGCAAGCCCGTGATCGACAGCGAAATTGACAGCCACAAGCCCCACACGGCCGAACACCTGGGCATACCCAGTCGAACTGTCGCGATTGTATCGAGGCGCAATCTGAACTGCGATGTCAGCCACTGGATCCAGCAAGTCGATCTGCGTCATCTCCTGGTAGAGAACGGCCTTGATGAGCGCAGCAGGCACTTGGTAGCGCTCGGCCACCTGCCCAATCCACGCATCGTAGCGCTTTATGATTCCCTCGGCTTTGCCAGGATTGATGAGTTTGATCATCGCAATCTTTGCCTCTCAAGCAAGATGATTGGCTTTAATGTTACCCAAACGGATGAGCACGGCAAACAGCCATGTCGCGAGCAGCATCACCAAAAGTACTACGGGCATATATTGCACGCCCCACATGGTGAAACCATACCAGTCGTTCGTGTTGGGGAACGTGCCCACGCCGTTGATGAGTATGTTGGCACAGTACGCGATGCCGTACAGAAGCGTCGGCACGACGCCAACCAGCGTCTCCTTAAACGACAAGCTGTATTGCACGTCGAAGAAAACGAACTCCACGATTCCCGCTACGGGGATGATCAGGTGCAACCACAAATTGCCCCCTACGAACATGAGCGGATAACCCAACATCGGACCCAAGAACAGAAGCACAGTCATCAGCGTGACCGTCGTGGCCACGGTGCCTGCGAATTTGAGGAGATACGCCCAATGCGGAACGCGCGCTCCCGAGCGCATGAACCGCACGAGGCACACCGCGTACACGAGCGAGGCCACCGCCAGGAGCAAATTAGAGAGCACCGTGAAATACTTCAAGCTGTACAAACCCACGGCTGTAAGCGCAATATCGCTGCGGGACAGCATCAACATGCACCAGGCAACCGGCATCATGATGGCTATGAACACGCTTAGCGCAAGAGCGCCCCGGGCTCGTTTCACATCGTCCCCCATGTTTGGCTTCGAATTTCACACGATAGTTTACTCTTTTCCCAATCAACAGGTGGGACACTCGTTCATGGGGAGCGGCCTATTATGTTAAAAAGGGACTGCTTCCTTTGCGCATCTTCAAGAAGGACGGCCGAACGCGAAAGCGAGGAACTGAATGCAAATCAGGAAAGCCACCGAAAACGACTTCGAACGCATCATGGAGATCTACGCCATCGCGCGTGCGTTCATGGCCGAACACGGCAACCCGAACCAGTGGGGGCCGACCAGCTGGCCTCCTGAGCAGCTGATTCGCAACGACATCGAGCGCGGAAAATGCCACGTGTGCGAATGCGATGGCAAAATCGTCGGCGTGTTCTACTACGATTTCGGCCCCGACATCGAGCCAACCTATGCGCACATCGAAGACGGCGCATGGCTCGACGACAGCCCGTACGGCGTCGTCCACCGCGTCGCAAGCGATGGCTCGGTCAAGGGCGTGGGAAGCACCTGCATCGAATGGGCTTATCAGCAATGCGGACACCTGCGCATCGACACGCACGGCGACAATGCCGTCATGCAAAGGCTGCTCGAAAAGCTCGGTTTCAAGCACTGCGGGACCATCTACGTCGAAGAGGACGACTATCCTCGCCTCGCGTTCGAGCGGGTGTGAAGCGCGGCTTTTGGCAGCATATCCGCGCAGGCACAAACAGCGGCTTCTAGGGTGAAGCACTAACGCCGCAATTGCAGCGCACAACTAGTACGGCGCGGGTTCGACAACCTCGAGCCCGCGCCGCATTCTTATCGACCTAATATCCGCTTCTGGCCGACTTACTTGTCCTCTTTCACCTCGAACCCGAGCTCGCGGGCGGCCTCTTCGCGCATCTTGTACTTGAGCACCTTGCCCGCAGCGTTCATGGGGAACGTGTCGACGAAGCGGATGTAGCGCGGCACCTTGTGGCGCGCGATGCGCTGCCGTGCGAACTCGCGCATCTCGTCCTCGGTGGCCTCCTCGCCCTTCATGAGGATGATGCACGCCATGGCCTCTTCGCCGTACTTCTGGTCGGGCACGCCGATGACCTGGCAGTCGCTGACCTTCGGGTTCGTGATCATGAAGTCTTCGATCTCTTTGGGGTAGATGTTCTCGCCACCGCGAATGATCATGTCCTTGATGCGCCCGGTAACGCGGAAGTTGCCGTTCTCATCGCGCATGACCAGGTCGCCGGAATGCAGCCAACCATCCTTGTCGATGGTGTCGCGCGTGGCGTCGGGCATCTTGTAGTAGCCCTTCATGATGTTGTAGCCGCGGCTGCAGAACTCGCCCGCCACACCGTCGGGCATCTCCTCGCCCGTGCCGGGGTTGATGATCTTGCACTGCACGTGCGGATACTCGTAGCCAACCGTCTCGACACGCCAATCCAGCGGGTCGGTCCAGGCGGTCATGACCGAGCCCGGCGCCGATTCGGTCTGGCCGTACACGCTGACGATGCCGCCCATGTTCATCTCGTCGGGCTGCGCCGCCTTTCTCATCAGATCGGGCGGGCAGCCGGCACCGGCCATGATGCCCGTGCGCATGTGCGAGAAGTCGGTCTTCTTGTAGTCGGCATGGTTGAACATGGCGATGAACATCGTCGGCACGCCGTTGAAGCAGGTGATCTTCTCGTTGGTGATGCACGACAGCGACGTCTTGGCCGAGAAGTACGGCATGGGGCACATCGTGGTGCCATGCGTCATGGACGACGTCATCGACAGCGTCATGCCGAAGCAGTGGAACATGGGCACCTGGATCATCATGCGGTCGGCTGTCGACAGACCCATGCGGTCGCCGATGCATTTGCCGTCGTTGACAACGTTGCGATGCGTGAGCATGACGCCCTTGGGGAATCCGGTGGTTCCCGACGTGTACTGCATGTTGCAGACGTCGTCGGGACGCACGGCATCGGCCATGCGCTGCACCTTCTCCAGCGGAACCGCCTCGGCGCGCTCGAACGCCTCCTCGAACGTGAGGCAGCCGGGCATCTTGAAATCGACGGTGATGACGTTGCGCAGGAAGGGCAGCTTCTTGCAGTGCAGGGGCTTGCCCGGCTCGGTCTCGGCGATCTCGGGGCACAGCTCGTTGATGATCTGCACGTAGTCGGAATCGAGCGCGCGGTCGATCATGACCAGCGTGTGGGTGTCGCTCTGGCGCAGCAGGTACTCCGCTTCGTGAATCTTGTAAGCAGTGTTCACCGTCACCAGCACGGCGCCGATCTTGGTGGTGGCCCAGAAGGTGATGTACCACGCCGGCACGTTCGTGGCCCAGATGGCGACCTTGCTACCGGCTTTCACGCCCATGGACACGAGCGCGCGGGCGAAGGTGTCGACGTCGTCGCGGAACTCCTCGTAGGTGCGCGTGTAGTCCAGCGTGGTGTACTTAAACGCCAGCTGGTCGGGGATTTCCTCCACCATCTTGTCGAGCACCTGCGGGAACGTCAGGTCGATCAAGTCGTATTTCTTCCAGATGTACTCGCCGGTACCATCATGGTTCAGGTACAGCGGCTTGCGACGGCCGCGCGTGTCTTCGAACCGGTCCATGTAGTTGACGAAGTGCGGCAGGATGATGTCCATGTCGGTCAGGTCGCTCATCCACTCGGGCTTCCACTCCAGCGACACGTAGCCGTCGTAGTCGATGGAGGCAAGCGCCAGGATGACGTCCCCGATGGGCATGGTGCCCTCGCCTACCAGGTTGTAGGAGCCGTCGTCGTCGGAGTCGCGCATGTGCACGTGCTTCACGTAGGCGCCCAGGTTCTTGATGGTGGTGCTGGGATCTTCGCCGCAATCGCGGTACGGATGGTGCACGTCCCACAGAGCCGCCAGGTAATCGCTCGCGTAGCCGTCCATCAGCTCGGTCAAACGCGCGGTGTCGCCGTAGATGCCGCTCGTCTCCATCAGCAGCACCACGCCGAGCTCCTCGGCGTAGGGCAGAATCTCATCGAGCGCCGCGCGCACGGCATCTTCGGTGCCGTGCTGGCCTTTGATGCAAACGTATTCAACACCCGTGCTGGCAGCCAAGTCGACGACCTGCTTCACAAGCGCGACCTGATCGCCCTCAACCGAGATGTCGATGGACGTGTCGAACACTGGAATCTGCAGTTCCCGAGCGCGCATGTCGCGGACGGTGGCGCGCAGGTTGTATTTCTCGAACGGTCCTCCCTTACCCGAGAACCGGCTGTTGCCGATGACGTCGTAGACCTCCACACCCGCAAAGCCCATGTCTGCGGCAGTGGAGACCAGCTCATCCCAGGGAATGTCGCCCCAGCCTCTTGTCGAAAACGAAAGTTTCATGGCGTATGCTCCTTATCCCTGTCTTAGTTCTGCTCTTCGTAAACGATCTTGTTGAGAGCGTTCACGTACGCGCGGATGCTCGAGCCGATGATGTCGGTCGAAATGCCACGGCCGGAATATATCTTGCCTTCCGAAATGAGCTTCACCACGGTCTCGCCCATGGCCTCCTGGCCTTCGGTGACGGAATTGACCTGGAAGTCGTCAAGTTCGTAATGCTGGCCTGCAATCTGCTCGATGGCAAGGAACGAGGCATCGATGGGGCCATCGCCCGCGCATACAGCCTGGAGCGTCTCGCCATCCTTGCGCATGCAGATGTTCGCGGTCGCCTTGATCAGGTTGCCGGAATTGATAACGTAACTATCAAGAACGTAGGTTGCGGGCACCTGCAGAGCGGCCGACGCTACGATGGCGTCGAGCTCGCGGCTGCCAACACTCTCCTTTTTGGAAGCTACCCGCAGGAACGCCTCGTAAACAGCGGCGTTGTCTTCGGGCGACAAGTCGTAGCCCAGCCTGGCCACGCACTGCTTCACCGCTTCGGCGTCGTCGTTCTCGGTAAGAACGATCGATTCGTCGGCTTCGCGCACGCCCGTCTCGAACGGCGAGTATTCCGAACGGCCCGATTCGCAAATCCAAGACACCTGGCTGATGGCGCGCTTCAGTTCGGTTGTGCGCACAGTGGTTGTCGCCTGGCATGCGTCGGCCTTGTCGACCAGGATCTTGCTCAGTCGACCGATCGAGACGACGTCCATGGGGTATGTGGTCGCCTTGACTTCGCCCACGCCTTCGATGATGCCCGCGATGGCGCACGCGTCGGCCATGTAGAGCTCGTCGGAGCACGAGATGCCCAGCGTCACGTCGGCCAGCGCCGGAACGTCAGCCTGCAGCGAGCGGATGAACTCGGCGAACTCCTCGGGCAGCATGGCACCCGCAGCGTCGCAGATGGTGATGGTCGTCGCTCCCGCCTCGATGGCGCGCGCGACAACTTCGCGCAGGAATGCCCCATCGGCGCGCGTTGCATCGTTCGCGATGAAGTCGACGTCGTCGGTATACTTCCTGCACTCGGCAATCGTGGCCACGACGTCCTCGAGCATCGCACCGGCTTTCTTGCGGTAGACATATTCCATGCGCGCAGGGCTCACGGCAGCCTTCACGATCAGGCGCGGGTGCACGGCGTCTTTCAGCGCGCTCCACACCAGCTCGACGTTCTCGGCGTCCAGCTTCACGGGCACGCCCAGTGCGCTGTTACGCACCAGCGATGCAAGGGATTTGATGCGCAGGCTGTCGGCCTTGGCGTTCTCGATGCCCTCAACCTCGATGGTGGACACGCCCAGGTGGTCGAGGATCTTGGCGATTTCGAGCTTCTCCTTGAACGAGAGCGACATCTCCTTCATCCCGATGGCCCTGCGCATGGTCACGTCGCTGATACGTATTTCTCTCATGATGGTGTTTACCTTCCTATCGTTTCGTCATCGCGAATCGCCGGGCTCGCTTTCGTATCGCATTCGCTGCCCGATGGGGGCTTTGCGCGCGACGCGTTGGCAAACAAGCTTCGAGTCCTGGCTAACGCGTTGGTTACAGGGGGTTCCGTGCTCGTAAACGGTAGCCGGCCACACGGAATCAAAAGGCGGCTTGGGAATTTGTAAGGCGCAGACCCGCAAACGCAGCAGGTGCGCCTAGATAAGGAGCAGGCCCAGAAGAAGGTTGCCATCGAGCGACGCGAACGTTAGAGGAGCATCCGCCTGCGCGGCGAACGCGAACTTTGTTGTATGTTCGACGTCAATAGACATGCTCGAAAAGCTCGTTCCTTCTTACTTACGTGCGGCTTCAAACGTCTCGCTTACGCTAAGTCAAACCACCCATATTTTCAAGAAAGAATTCCCAAATTGCGCGAAAAGGTCACGTGAGCGGGCGAAAAACGCCCAAGTGTCCTTATCGCTGGCACAGCCGCAACATCGATGAAACAATACGATCGTTGCCCAAGTCGGCTCGAACAACGGTGGAACGACACAATCGTTGCCCAAATCGCCCCAACAATCGCGGAACGACTTGAACCCGCAAAAAAAGAACCGCCGGGGCTCGATACCCCGGCGGCTCGTCTCATGCAGCTGGCGTGCAGCGCTTCGCGATTACGCCCAACCCTTGTCGTTGGAACCGAAGTCGCAGATGAGCTCCTTGGCGCGCTCGACGATAGCCTCGCGGCCCGGCTTGAGGAGCTTGCGCGGGTCGTAACCCTTGCCCTGCTGGTCCTTGCCGGCCTCGATGTACTCGCGCGTGGCCTTGGCGAACACGACCTGCAGGTCGGTGTTCACGTTGATCTTGGCGATGCCCATGCCGATGGCCTTCTGCACCATGTCGGTCGGGATGCCGGTGCCGCCATGGAGGACGAGCGGCAGGTCGCCGACCAGGTCCTTGATCTCCTGCAGACGGTCGAAGGACAGGCCCTCCCAATCCTCGGGATACAGACCGTGGATGTTGCCGATGCCGCAGGCGAGGAAGTCGATGCCCGTGTCGGCGATGGCCTTGCACTGCTGCGGGTCGGCCAGCTCGCCCTTGGAGGTGACGCCGTCCTCGACGCCGCCGATGCCGCCGACCTCGGCCTCAACCGAGATGCCCTTGGCATGGGCGATCTCGACGATCTTGGCGGTCTTCTCGAGGTTGATCTCGAAGGTCTCCTCGTGGGAGCCGTCGTACATGACCGACGTGAAGCCGGCGTCGATGCACTTCAGGCAGTCCTCATAGGTGCCATGGTCGAGGTGAAGGGCGACCGGCACGGTGATGTTCTTGTCCTCAACGAGGTTCTTGACGATGTCGGCGACGACCTTGAACGAAACCTGCCACTTGGCAGCTCCGCTCGTGCACTGGATGATAACGGGCGACTGAGTGGCCTCAGCGGCGTCGAGGATCGACGCGGCCCACTCGAGGTTGTTGGTGTTGAATGCGGCGACGGCGTAATGGCCCTTCGCTGCGGCGTTCAGCATGTCTTTTGCGCTTACGAGCATGATGCACCTCCATGGTTGACGAACAATTGCGCTAAATGCTGACTGACATGTTAGTACATATCTGACCGCTAAGGGCGTTTTTTCCGCAAGCAAAGGTGAACGGGCGCTTCATTTACTGTTATTTCATCCCCATT
>CACZAR010000083.1 GCA_902779135.1 uncultured Coriobacteriaceae bacterium
TGCGGCAATCAAGCCGCGGTTGCTGCGATTACGCAGCCTTCTGATCGGCAACCTGTTGGATCGCACGAGCAAGACCGCTCGGCACGCCATTGATGGAAACGGCGAGACCACGTGCGACACCGGAAATGGCGCCAGCGATCTGTGCGATGAGAACCTCCTTGGAAGGCAGCGAGGCGATAGCCTGCACCTCGTCGGCCGCGATGAACGTGTTGTCCATCATGCCGCCCTTGACTTCCAGCTTCTTGTTCTCTTTCGCGAACTCAGTGATGGCCTTGGCGGCGGCAGCTACGTCACCGTCGCAGAACACGAAAGCGGACGGGCCTTCGAGGATAGCGTCCATGTTGACGAGGTCGAGCTCGGCGAGAGCCTTCTTCATGATGGTGTTCTTGTACACCTTCATGATGGCGCCGGATTCGCGGATTGCACGGCGGAGAGCTTCGGTCTCCTTGACGGTCAAACCACATGCGTCGACGACCCATACAGCGTTAACGCCTTCGAGGTCAGCCTTGATGTTCTCCATCATCTCTTGATTACGAGCATTGGGCATTGAGTGCACCTCCTTTCTTTTTCAAACTCATGTTCCGCACCTCAGGCGGGATCGAGTCCGAAAAAGAAACGACCCCTGCGTCCAAAGACAGCAGGGGTCGCACGCAATCGATCGGTACAACCACCTCGGCGGGCCGCTTTCGCGATTAAACCTTGCGGTACCAGCTGTCTTCGGTAGCGGAACTGCTAACAGTTCTGCTGCGATTAAGCAGCCTGAATATAATACCTGTTACACGTCGCCTTGCAAAGAACTTAACGGTTTCTCCACTATCAGCCGCAGTGGCGAGAAAATTGCCATTTCCCCCAATCACGCCCCATTTTCAGGTTTCGCTGATGCCGAACTTTCGGAAGTCGCCTCAGTCGAAGCTGCTGAAGCAGAGGCGGCCGATGCAGACGAAGCTGACGAAGCGGCGGCCGATGCATCAGATGGCTTTGCTTGCTCTGGAGCATCATCTCTCAAGCCCGATGTGATTTCGCTCACCGTGCACGTCGGTGTGTTCTCGACAAACGTGAACGAAATGTCATCGCCGACCTTGTAGCTGACGATCTGGATGGCGCCCGGCAGCACGAAATCGTAAATCGCATCGTCGCCTTCGAGCGTCACGTAGAAGTGCGAGTTGCCCTCAATGACAGCCTGGGCCATCGTGCGAATGGTGCCTTCCTTTTCTCCATACGTACCGGTGTCTGACAATTCATCAGCTGATATCGCACCGTTGGTGGCAAGCAGCGTTTCGTACGACTTCTGGCATTCGGCAACGGTATCGCCCACCGCAACGTTCTGATAGCGCTGGATGTCGATCATCGCGAACTTCTTGACCAGGCCGGCGCCGTCCTTGAGGGCCATGAAGTACGTCGGCTGATTCGACACATTGATGAGCAGCGGGAACGTGGAAGTGTAGCGGAGGTTCTGAACCTGGCCCTCTGCGGACTCCATCGCCGAGACCTCGGTGGCACCAGAAACCGAGTAGTAGTGCGATTCGGCGGTGCGCTGGTTGACCAGCACGAACCCGACGATCGAGTTGTCGGCCGTCGCCGACGTTACGCCTGTGTAGACCCACACATCGTCGTCTTTGGCAATGTAGTTGTAACCGAGCTGGCCATTGCTGCCAGGTGTTGTCTGAACGACGCCCGACTGACCGAGCCACGAGTTGAACCAGCCGTTCTTGTACGCACCAGACCAGTTGTACTGACGAAGAAGCAATTCGGCCGGATAGACGCGGTCAACCCACTGCGGAACATCCTCAAGCGAAAGCTCCTGACAATCGCCCGTCGATGCGTTGCACAGCACCACATGGTCTACAGTCTCGCCGCCGAACAAGCCGATCGTGTATTTGCGGATCGGGCAAATCCACCACGGCTGTCCATCTTCGTCGATCTCGAACGATTTCTCGTCAAAGATGTAGAACGGGTACTTCAGCTGGATGTAGCGGTCGATGTTGCGCGCAAGCGGCTCGGATGCCGTGTACTTCATGCCGTTGCCCTCGCCCAGGCGCACGATCTCGGCATCCTGCGTCGTCATGTTGACGAGCGAGTAAGCCGGTATGCCTTCTTCGCGGTTGGTCAGCCACTTGAACAAGTCGGCGTAACCGAGCGGGCTCACGCGAACCGGCGCGCCCTTGTAGTTGATCTGGCTATAAAGGTTGTCGATCTCGAACTGGCTGACGTAATCGGGAATCGAACCCATTTCGCGATTGCCCAGAAGGATTGCCGAATCGCGGTCGATAACGGGAATCTGCGAGTAGTTGACCTCTTGAATGTCCTCGGCAAACGTCATGGTGTCGGTCTGCAGCACATCAGCGTACTTCTTCGCGTTGCCTGGGAACAGCGACAGCGACAAAACCCAGCCGATGAGACCCAGCGCCAAGATAACAATGGGAATAAACGAGAGCACTTTGAAGCTCTTCGATTTCGTGGGATTCGGGTCGAGCTTGCTGTCGCCCGTCTCGTAACGGCGGGAACGCGTACGGAAGAACAGGAAGAACGGCAACAGGATGAAGATGGTGAAGAACATCCACGTATCGACGCTGTTTACGCTGATGGGTGGATGGAACCACCAGTAAGCCGCGAGCAAGATGATTACAGCCAACACAATGGCCAACGTCAGCGTGCGCTTTGACCACGAGGCCATGCGATCGCCCAACGAGCCTGAAAACTCGACATGGGGGATGCGTCCGCCACCGCGGAAGCCGCCACCGCCGCCAGATCCATTCGAAGCGTCAGAGCTGTCATCATCTGAAACATCGACGGGATCGTCACTCTTCGGGCCGTTGCCGCGTCCTCCGCCAATCTCATCGACGTCGACGCCCGATTGCCTCAACGCTTCGAGCAAAGATTCGAATCCACTTGCCATGTTGTTCCCTTCCCTATCGAACCGTCCCGGAGAGGAAATCCGCTCCGGATCAGTTTCCCGCTAGAGCCTGCTTGCAACAGCGTCGATGAATTCCTCAGTTGAAAGCGTGCGAGGATTCTCGAGCGTGGTGATACGCGCCAAATCGCCTGTCATCTCGCCAGCCTCGATGGTCGAAAGTGTCGCCTTCTCAAGTCTGTCGGCGAAGCTTACGAGGTCGAGCAGTTCATCAAGCTCACCGCGCTTGCGCAATGCGCCCGTCCACGCAAAGATGGTTGCCACCGAATTGGTGGACGTGAGCTCGCCTGCAAGATGTTTGTAGTAGTGGCGCTGCACCGTGCCGTGGGCTGCTTCGTACTCGTATACGCCTGTCGGCGACACGAGCACGCTCGTCATCATGGCCAAGCTGCCGAATGCGCTGCTGACCATGTCGCTCATAACATCGCCGTCGTAGTTCTTGCACGCCCAGATGAACCCGCCACGTGCCTTCACGACACGGGCGACCGCATCGTCGATGAGCGTGTAGAAGTACTCAATTCCCGCCTCTTCGAATGCTTTCGCGTAATCAGCTACAAACACTTCCGCGAAGATGTCCTTGAAGCGGTGGTCATATTTCTTCGAGATGGTGTCCTTGGTCGAGAACCAGACGTCCTGTTTGGTGTCGAGCGCGTAATTGAAGCAGCTCCGCGCAAAGCTCTCGATGCTTGCATCGAGGTTGTGCATGCCTTGCACCACCCCCGCATTCGTGAATTCGTGAACGAGCTCTCGCGTCTCAGTGCCGTCAGCGGCCGTGTAGACAAGCTCGACCTTCCCCGCTCCGGGCACGATCATCTCGGCATTCTTGTAAACATCGCCGTAAGCATGACGCGCGATGGTGATGGGTTCTTTCCAGCAGCTCACAACCGGCTCGATGCCCTTCACGAGAATCGGCGCACGAAACACCGTGCCATCCAGCATCGCGCGGATGGTCCCGTTCGGGCTCTTCCACATCTGCTTCAAGCCGTATTCCTCGACGCGCGCAGCGTTCGGCGTAATCGTCGCGCACTTGACGGCAACGCCCAGCCTTTTCGTCGCTTCAGCAGATTCGATGGTGATGGCATCATCGGTTGCATCGCGGTTCGCGAGGCCAAGGTCGAAGTATTCGGTCTTCAAATCAACGTACGGGCAAATCAGGCGCTCTTTGATGAGCCGCCAGATTATACGCGTCATTTCGTCGCCGTCCATTTCGACGAGCGGCGTTTTCATTTCAATCTTTGCCATATAGCTCCTTGGATGCGATGAAAAATCGCTTGCCCACCGCATCGCTGCTCATTAAATCAAGCTTCGCAGAACGTATTGAAGTATACCGCCATGTGCGTAATACGCGCCTTCTGTTGGCGTATCGATACGAACGACCGCTTCGAAATCGCACACTGTACCATCAGCGCGCTTTGCATGGACACCGACAACGGACGGCTGGGGCAGGCCATTGCTCACATCGATAGCGTCGATTGTGTATTCCTCTGTGCCATCCAGCCCAAGGGTTTCGGCGTTCTCGCCATCCTTGAACTGCAAGGGCAGCAAGCCCATGCCAATGAGGTTCGAACGGTGAATGCGCTCAAAGCTCTCTGCGATGGCTGCACGCACGCCGAGCAGCATCGGGCCTTTCGCCGCCCAATCTCGCGACGAGCCGGACCCATACATTTTGCCCGCTATGACAATTGCGGGCACATCGGCCGTTTCGTAGTGCATCGCGGCGTCGAACAGCCATGCGATGCTTCCAGTCGTGAAGTCACGCGTCCAGCCACCCTTTCGGCCTTCCGCCAAGATGTTGGCCAACTTCACATTTGCGAACGTGCCGCGCATCATGACTTCGTGATTGCCGCGACGCGAACCATACGTGTTGAAATCGGCGGGTTGCACCCCATGTTCGACGAGATAGCGACCGGCAGGCGTCTCTTCCGCAAAAGCGCCGGCAGGTGAGATGTGGTCAGTCGTGATGAAATCGCCGAGCATCGCAAGCACACGGGCGTTCGCAATGGGCGCTGGCGGTACAGGCTCACGTTCCATGCCATCGAAGTATGGCGCACGGCGAACGTACGTCGAGCTATCGTCCCAAGTGAACAAATCGCTCTTCTCCGCCGAAAGAGAACGCCAAGCCTCATCGCCTTCGAACAAGCCGGATGAGCCTTGAATGTACAAATCGGAATCAACATGGACCATGAGCGCTTCGATTTCGTCCATCGACGGCCAAAGGTCATGAACGTAGACATCGCGGCCTTCTGCGTCTTGGCCAAGCGGGTCTTTCTCGATATCGAAGTCAACAGTGCCAGCCAATGCATAGACGATGACCGCTGCAGGAGACATCAGGTAGTTTTGCGCCACATCAGGAGAAATGCGGCCCTCGAAGTTGCGATTTCCCGAAAGGACGCTGGCCAACTCGATGTCGTTGCATACATCGTGCATTTCGGGAAGAACCGGCCCCGAGTTGCCAATGCAGCTCATGCAGCCGAACCCGCACGTTGCAAAGTTGAGCTCCTGCAGGCCCTCCAACAACCCGGCGCGTTTCAACAACAGCTCGGTCGCATGGCTGCCTGGCGCGAACACGGTCTTCACCCACGGTTTGGGCTTGAGCCCAACTTGGGCCGCCTTCTTCGCCACCAAACCGCACGCAAGCATCATGCGTGGATCGGTTGCCGTCGTGCAGCTCGTGACCGCAGCAATGGCTATGGCACCATGGGAAAGCTCGAAGGTCTCATCAGCCAGATTCACCTGAGCCGATGCGCCCATGTCGAGACCACGCTGCGAACAAATCTCATTGAACCGCGTTCCACCCTGCTCGATATCGAATCGGTCATGTGGGCGCGACGGGCCGGACATGGACGGTTTGACCATGCTGAGGTCGAGCTCGACAACCTCTGAATAGACACGTTGTCCTTCATCTGGATCGAGCCAGAGACCCTGCGCCTTCGCATATGCCTCAACAAGCGAAACCTGCTGCGCAGACCTTCCCGTCATACGCAGGAAACCGAGCGTCTGCCCATCGACGGGAAAGAGCGTGCATGTGCTGCCGTATTCGGGCGTCATGTTCGATATGCATGCACGCTGCGTCGCCGAAAGAGCCGACACTCCAGGGCCGAAGCATTCGACGAAGCACCCGACGACACCTTTTGCGCGCAGCGTTTGCGCAAACGTGAGCGCAACGTCCATGGCAGCCACGCCGCTTTGCAGCTCTCCAGTTAACTTCACGCCAACAACGCGTGGCACAAGAGTCGTGATGGGCTGCCCGAGGGCTGCAGCTTCGGCTTCAATGCCGCCAACACCCCAGCCCAGGACGCCGATACCGTTGGCGGTCGGCGTGTGGGAATCGGTGCCGACCAACGTATCAAAATACGCAAGTGGGCCATTTTCGCCCTCGCGTTGCATCACAACGCTTGCAAAGTTCTCGATGTTCAATTGGTGGCAGATGCCTTGTCCGGGTGGAACGATGCGCACGTTCTCAAATGAGTCTTGCGCCCACTTCAAGAAGCTGTACCGCTCGCGGTTACGCGTAAATTCGAGCTTCATGTTCGCATCGCATGCACCTGCGCATCCGAATTCGTCAGCTATGACGGAATGGTCGATGACCAGATCGCATGGCACTTGTGGATTGATCTTCGACGGATCGCCCCCCAGCGCAACGCATGCATCGCGCATGACCGCAAAGTCGACGAACACAGGCACACCCGTGAAATCCTGGAACAATACGCGGGCAGGAGCAAATTCGACCTCCTCGCCAGCTTGACCTGCAAGTCCTGCATCGATGATGCGATTGGCATATGCCCGCGCTTCCTCATCGGTTCGTGCGCAGCGCAAGACGTTTTCGAGCAATACCGTCAATGAATACGGAAGCTTCTCCACGTTTCCGCATTTGTTGACGGGATGATATCGATAACGCTCGCCTTCGACCTCAAGAAAGGCTGTTTCCCGAATAGAGCTTTCACCCATTATTGCCCCTTTCAGCGCGAGCTGCGCAAACACTCAGTAACACATGGCAATCATTATAAAGAAAGGGCGCTCTTAAACGCGCCCTTCGAATTCAATGCATATCCCAAATATGAATCAACGTTCACATTGGCATGCTAAGCAAGATTGTCGATAACCTGCTGCGCCCTTCGCTGAAGCGCGCCTTTGGCGTTTTCCGCATCAAACGACATGCGATCGGCCAACGACGTTTTGACCTCATCCGCCAGCTTTCCCTTGGAGAAATCGATTACAGCCGTCAGCATGTCATTGAACTCGAGGTCTCCGTGATAGCACTGAATTCCCTCGTCAATGAGCGGCCAAACCTTCTCAGAGCGATTCGCCGTCGTTGCACCAAATTTGCAAAGGAACCGCATAGCAGCAAGCCTGACCGGCCCGCTCTCTTCGTCGAACAGCGCCGCTTCAGCTTCCGGAACCGCCTTGCCACAGGTGCGTGCGTCGTAATCCACCAGAATCGTCAGCGTCTCAAGGCATTCCCAACGCGTCTGAGCTTCGGGTCGGTTGAGAGCGTCGACAATCTCGTCGATATGGTCGACGAGCATTTCCGGCTTCTCCTTCGCAACTTGATACAAAGCCGCAGCAGCAACCTGACGCTCACGACGAGCACCCTCGGCAAGCCGCGTGACAACTTCAGCCACGTCGGTCTTTCCGACAAGCACTTCCTCTGTTATCTCTTTGACTTCTTCGCTGCGTTCAGCCATTGTGCACCTCGTTCATCAGCACGCTCATCGTTGCCAGGCCTTGGCACTCGATAAACCCGCGCATGTACCCCACCGTTTGATCTCAAACACCATTGCGCTCAAGATCGCTGCATTCGTTTTCATCAAATAGTTCATCCGTTATAAGAAAAGCCCCAAAAGGGGCCTATATGCACTTGTGCCCTGCGCGAGTGCGACAACCTACCCTCCCGCAGCCTGGCGCTGCAGTACTATCGGCGACGGCGGGCTTAACTTCCGAGTTCGGAACGGGATCGGGTGATCCCCGCC
>CACZAR010000084.1 GCA_902779135.1 uncultured Coriobacteriaceae bacterium
GGTTTCGAAGCCGCCCTCCATGACGTAGAACACGTTTTCAAGTGCGGCGAAACCGAGCGCGGCGGCTACCGAGTAGACGATTGCATCGAACACGTAGTTGAAAGCAGGGTTGTTCTTCACGGTGTTCAAGCAGAAGAACTTGCATGCCTCCTCGACGGCGGCAACGCCGACGAAATACGTGATGATGAGCAGCACTATGCCAGGTGGTATGACGGCCTCGAATGTCGAGATCAAAATGCTCTCGACAAAGCCGGCAACAAGACCCGACAAGGCGCCCAGTCCGAACACGCGCATGACGAGCGCGATGGGCTCCGGCTCTGCTTTGTCTTTCTTGTACACGTAAGACATCACAGCGATGGCTGGCAGCAAAGCAGCTACGAACAACAGCGGTGTCATGAAAGGCCCCTAACGTGTGCGATCGAGAGATAAGGCGGTCACATTATACCGTGCAGAATCAAAGCGTTGTCATGCCACTCCCGGAATTGAATCCTTGAATTATTCCAGAACAAAGAGAAGCTGTCCTATAATAGTTACAGCTAACAAACATCGTCGTCCATCAAGGACGGCGTTTTCATAATTGGGGAGGAAATCGTGGCAAAAGAGCAGCATGCAGTGGAACAGGATACAGCCGAGATCGCTGTACTTGAAGAGGAACAGTTCGAACTATTCCAGACAGACCAGTTCACTAACAACTCAGTCGAAGACTGGAATATCGTCGATGCTCTCTGGCGCGTGCTCAGGGATGCGGGCGAGCTCGACCAGCACAACTCTCTCATTTTAGCCGAACTCGAAATCGCCTACTACCGGTGTCTGTTCGACATAGCTCTTGAGAAGGCGAACTATCTTATAGAGCATGCTGAAGCGCCCATCGCAATGTACTCACGTGCTATGCGCATGATTATCATGACAGCCAACGGCAATGGTGAAGAAGCTTATAGGGACCTGCTTGTTCTCAAGGACATCTGCAAAAAGGGCCTTGCCCAGCGCGATGACATACAGCTGTTTTCCGCAAGCGTGATAAGCGCGCTGCGCATCGAGTCGGTGTTGATGGCATTGGCCATGCGCCTCCTACGGCTTGGGCGCTATAAAGAGGCATATGGCATGGCTTTTTCGTACCTAACCATTATCACTGCTCATTTCCCCAGTCCGAGAACGTATTTGTACTGCGTTGCAGCTTCGGCAAAGATGCTCATGGGTGACGTCGATCGTGCGCGTACGCACTTCAACATGGCTTGGAAACTGAAAGAGGAGCACAACATCATAATGCCGTTCATCGAGCTTAACTATGCGCTGTTGGGTCTGCCACGTGTAAACCGCGAAGAGCTCGCCGCTCCCGAAGAGGTTCGACGTGTCGATGCGTTGATCAGCTCGTTCAGAAAAGGATGGTTCTATCTGCGTCGAAAATGCGGGTTGTCTTCCAAGAGCGAACCGCTAACGCCCCTCGAGTGCTATGCGAGTAGCCTGGCTGCCCTGGGTTGGCGCAACAAGGAAATCGCCAAGCATCTGCTGCTGTCCGAAAGTACGGTGAAGCACCAGCTGTCGTCTGCATACCAGAAGCTTAATATATCGAGTCGCTCGGAGCTTCAAAAACTGTACCGAACCCCACCGAAGAAGGTCCAGGATTTCGCTCCGTGGGTTTAGGGAGCATGTCTGCTTCGTATGTGTTTTCGTAAACTATGACGAAAACACATAACTCTGTGCAAATAGTCTGAATAAGCTGAAAAAGCACTATTTGCACCAAAAATGAGCCTTTTAGAACACCCTCTCTGGTTATAGCCTGTTCAATTGGATGAGTGGTTGCTCAAGCGGAAGCATACGCAAATTGCCTATTTATACAGGTAATTAGTCATAGTTTCAGCAGAGAGCGCACTAACAATTGAACTGGAAATTGCGACAATTACGGTATAACTGAAACGGTTGTCGAGATTTCCACAATAATGGTAGCGCGCAGAAGGATACCAGCAATTGAGATGCGCGCTTCCATCATGGGGGACTTGTAGTATATGCCGTTGTTTGGCCGAAAAGAGAAAGCAGAGTCGACGGTGGCGAAGGGCTTCGGTTCCGAGAGGGACCTGAGGCATCTGCGTCGCATCGACCTGCTTGAACTGCTGCTCGACCAGATTCGCGAGAACGAGGAAAAGGCCACCAAGATCGACGAGCTCAATGCGCTGGTCGAGCATTTGAAGGACCGCCTCGATGAGAAGGACGTTCGCATCGAGCGTCTGCTGAAGAACGTCGACGACCGTGATGCTGAAATCACGAGCTTGTCGAACCGCAACCGTGCGCTCGCGCATGCACAGGGCATGCTCGATGTCGATGAGATTCTCGAGATCAGCGATATCGCCGTCGACATGTATCTGACGCGAATCTCGGGCGGCACAGTGCGGCCCGTCGAGACGTCGACGCAGCACGAGTTCCAGAGGGCGTCCGACCGCATGCCCTTGTTCAGGATTGTCGAACAGGATGATTGCGTGGAAGCTTCGGACCATGTGCTGGCCGATGCAGACGACGCTGCGGTTTCCGAAACCGATAAGGTTTCAGAGCATGACGAGGTTCCTGAGGTGACGGAGGCCGAAAAGGCCCCAGAACTCGAAGAAGTCGCTGTATCAAACGTCGAGGCTGTTGCCGAACCGGTTGCTGTCGAGGCAGAAAACATGGCAGGAAAGACGACGGCTCCTCTGCCCAAGGTTGAACCAACCGTGCTTTCCGGTTTGGCGGCATTGGTGCCTGAGGTTATCGCCGAGCCCAAGCCTGAGCCTGAGTCCGGGCCCGAGCTCAAGCCAATTCTCGAGACAATGCCAGCGCCAGAGCCCGTAGCTCAGCCAGAGCCTGTAGCTCAGCCAGAGCCGGAGCCGGCTCCAAAGCCCGAAGCCGCGCCCCAAGCAAAGCACGCAAAAAGCGCGGGACGCAGTGTGGCTTCGCTCGGAAGTGGGCGCATGACCATGGAGAACATCGACGAAACGGGTGCATTGGTTTTCGGTGTCCTTGTGGACGATCAGTCTAACGTGAAGGGTCTGTAAGGTTTCATGGTCGAATCCAGCAGACATAACGTGGGGCCCGACTATTCCCAACTGCAAAAGCAGGTGCCGACTGTGGAGCCTGTTGAGTCCGTTGAGCAAGTGCCGCTCATCCAGCCCATCCAATCCGCACAGCCTGCCCTCGCTGCAAGCTCGGTCGTGGCCATGCCCAGTGCTGATGAACTGCAAGAAGAGCTTACGCGCGAACGCACGAAGTTCATGTTCTTCCGCACGCTGCGATCGACAATCTTCTCGCTGATTGTCGTGGCTGCAGCGGCTGTGCTCGTAGCCATCCTGCTGTTGCCCATCCTGCAGATTTCGGGCAACTCGATGACCGACACCCTGCACGACCAGGACATCGTCGTGGCCATGCGCGGTTCCAAGACGCAGACCGGCGACGTCGTGGCGTTCTATTACAACAACAAGATTCTGGTCAAGCGTGTGATCGCCAACTCGGGCCAGTGGGTCAACATCGATAAAGCGGGCAATGTCTACGTCGACGGCACCATGCTCGACGAGCCCTACATTACCGAGAAGGCTCTGGGAGACTGCAACATCAAGCTGCCTTACCAGGTACCCGAGAACCGTGTGTTCGTCATGGGCGATCACCGCTCAGTATCGATCGATTCCCGCAACACGACCGTCGGTTGCGTCGCCGAAGAGCAAATTGTCGGCAAGCTTTTGTTCTGCGCCTGGCCGTTCGAGCGGCTGGGCCCGGTGATGTAGAGGGGGTGCGTAATGGCTGACTTCATCTCGGATGCTGACAAAGAGGGTGCAGCAAACAAAGGCATCACGATCCCGTACCAGGTTTACGGAAATACCGACAACAGCACCATTAACATCAAGCTGACCAAGGAACTCGTCGCAGGCGAGCCGGGGCTTGAGCAATCGCCACATGACACCGCTGCGGTTGGAACGCCGGCCGAGAAGTATACCCTGGCCGTGCTTTACACTCCGGACTACACGGTCGTCCCGCCAAGCCAGTCTCCTCAGGGCCAGGCCGATCCCGAAACTTTCCACACAGGCAGCTTCAGCTTGAAGTACCAAGGCCATGCGGCCGGTACCGAGACGAGCACCAACGAGCACGTCATCAACGTATTCAAGAAGAGCCTCCAGATCACGAAGACCAACGAGGATTTCAACACGAACCTCAAGGGTGCCGAGTTCAAGGTCTACCGTACTGCCCGTGAAGGAGAGTCGAGCGTCACACTGCCAGGAGTCGAGGGCAATTACTACGAGGCTAAAACGCTTGACATGAGCTCGACCGAGTCGATTTTGGCGTTCGATCTCGTTGAGAAACTGAACACGGGCGAGAAGTGCTATCTCGTCGAGACAAAGGCACCCGATGGCTACAACACCCTCGAAAACCCGATTGAAGTCCAGCTCGAAATCACCGACTGGTATGCGCCCGTCCCGCCGGGGAACGAATGGTCGACAAGCGATGAACCGGAATCAGATAGCCTATACAACTGGTCTGAAAAGGCCATTGCAAGGCTTGTCGGCGGCGCAGGTGTGAAAGAGGTCGACGAAGACGGGAACGACAAGGCTTCGACCCAGGATTCCGAGACGGCCACAATCTATTACGACATCGCAAACAACTCCGGCGTGGAACTTCCCATGACCGGCGGTCAGGGAACCATGGCCTTTACGCTGCTGGGCGTGATGCTCATCGCAATCGGTTCGGCGGCGTTGGTGAACAGGCGCAGGACTCATGTGGTTCAAGTGCAGACGACCGCGACGACGCGCTGTCGCGAGCACGAGAGGGGAGGGCGAAGGCAATGATGTATGACGACTGGCCTACACGCCTGCCCCGAGGCCATGACAGGCCAAAGCGATGGCGGTGGCGGATGAAAGCGCCACCCAGGATTCGGGCAGATGGACCCCCAGGACGAAGGTTTGTGATCAAGCGACCTGGGGACGCGGGGAAGGCCCGGGCCGAAAAAGCCGAAGTTCCCCGCGACCGCGAAAGGAGGTAGCTTTTGCACCAAACTTCGCAAACTAGCACTACAAGCACGAAAGAAAGGGAAAACATGAAGCACATGAAAAAGCTTCTCGTCGTGGTAGCGGCGCTTGTGATGGCGATGGCTATGTCGTCTGTAGCGTGGGCGAAAGCTGGCGATACGCACACCATATCTTTGGGCGAGGGCGATACGCACACGTATGACGTCTATCAGATTTTGACTGGCGATCTTAGTGGCAATACGCTTTCCAACGTAGCTTGGGGTTCTTCGGTGAATACCCCTGACGCTGCCGGAAAGATCAACAGCAAGACTGCTGCCGAGTTTGCTGAGTCCCTTGAAGGTCTAGCCGGTGTTGATGCGGTGGCAGAGGTGGGCAAATACTTCACTGCCGATCCCGCAGAAACCACTTCGCCTAAGAAGGTGGGTACACTCGGCGGGGATAATAAGTCTCTGGAAGTCGTAGAAGGTTACTACGTCATGGTTGACGTTACTGATCCGTTAAAGCACGATGCTGTAACGGACACCAAAGCTCTCAACGTTATAAAGCTTGTTAAAGATGTTACTGTGGACAAGAAGTGGAGCACCTCCTCCGATGTTAAGACAATCGTCGCTGACACTCTTGGCAAGGACGATGGCGCGAATACGTACAATCCTGGCAGGGACAATGACAATGTAAGCATTGGCGACGTTGTTACGTTCAATATCGCAGCAAATGTCCCCGAGAATACAGACAAGTTCAAGGAAGGTACTTTCTTCTTCGTCATTACAGATAAATTGTCCGACGGGCTAACATTCAATGATGACATTGCGGTTTATCTTGGCGATGCAACTGAGCCGCTGCCTTCGAGCGCATACACGGTTCAGAAGGACGTTAATGGAAATACCTTTGAAGTTGGTCTGAAAAACGCTTGGTCTGAGCAATATAGGGGTAAGACAATCAACGTAAGATACACCGCTACCTTGAACAAGAACGCTGTGATTGGCGATGCTGGCAACCCCAATACTTCCAACGTAGAGTTCTCCAATGATCCGAATAAGACTTACAATGGCACTCCAGAAGATGAGAATCATCCCGGCTTCCCTGATTCTAATAAGGAAGTTCCGACTGGTGTGACTCCTGACTCCAAAACCATCACTTACTCGACTGGTATCGAGATCTTGAAAGTTGATGAGAACGGTGAGCCGCTGACGGGTGCGACATTTGAGATTAGTGGCCAGTCTGCAAAGATTGTTGTTACCAAGACAGAAGTTTTTGTAGTGGATGACGAGAAAGGCACCTATTACAAATTAAACAATGGCACCTACACAATGACTGCACCGACAACCGAGAATGAAATGATTCCGGCTGAAAAAGGTGCAACGAAGGGCTACGTTGTCGATCCTGAAGCTACTGGTGAAGGGGTCATAACGATTGGTGAAACAAATTATCGTCCATATGTTCCTAATACCGATGCTGGTAAGGACCTCTATGTTCTGAAAGAGGGCAGCGCAGATGCTTACGCCGATAACCACAAGTATGTAAAGACGGTTACGGAGAATGCTGTTGACAACAAACCAACCGATCACAAGATGGCTCAGGCAGTGGATGAGAATGGTCTGGCGCGTTTCGATGGTCTTGGTGCTGGTAGCTACACTCTTACTGAGACAGTAACGCCTGCTGGTTACAACACCATTGCTCCTGTGGAGCTTCAGGTGACTTACACAGAAAATGGCGAAGCGAAGTTCACCGTTACTGGTGGCAATGCCAAGTACGAAGACGGTGTTGTCAAGATAAAGGTTGTGAACAAGAAGGGTGCTGAGCTTCCCAGCACTGGTGGCATGGGCACCACGGTTCTCTACATCGTGGGCGGCATCATGGTCCTGCTGGCCGTTGTCTTCCTGATCACCAAGAAGCGTGTTGCAAACAAGCGCAACGATCGTGACATGATCTAGACGACTCGCGGGAGCTAGTCGATTCCCACCACTAATCGGTTGGCTCCCGTCGTTTCGGGTGTGCGGAGGAGTTGCCGGCTCCTCCGCACACAACGGCGATACGTTTGCTTTCAGGGTATGACGATGACCGGATTCCATACTTTGAAAGCAAGCGTCTCGATACGAGCGCACGGAGAAGGATGACCCAAAGAACTGACATACAATACGAATCTGCTGATCAGACCGTCGAGCGGAATCGCCCGATAGCTGATCGACGTTTCAAGCATGGAAGACCTTCGGCCACCACTGTGGTCGCTGTAGTCGTGCTCGTTACCGGCTTGGGCATCATCGCGTATCCGACTGTGTCTGACTGGTGGAACAGCTATCATCAGTCACGCGCAATCGCTACGTACGTTGCGGCAGTCGAGAACACCGATCCGGAGAAACTTGAAGCCATGCGCCAGGAGGCGCGCGAGTACAATCAGCGCCTTCTCAAGGACGGCAACCGATTCACCATGACTGAGGCCGAGAAGGCGGAGTACAAGAAGCTGCTCGACCTCACGGGCAACGGTGTCATGGGGTACGTGCAGATCAACGCCATCAACGTCGACTACCCGATTTACCACGGCATGGACGATACGGTTCTGCAGATTGCCGTCGGTCATCTCGAGGGGACCTCGCTTCCCGTCGGTGGGCCCGACTGCCATACGGCGATTTCAGGGCATCGTGGTCTTCCGAGTGCAAGGTTGTTTACTGATCTCGACCGCCTGGTAGAGGGCGACACGTTCACCATCACAGTGCTCGATGAGACGATGTTCTACGAAGTCGATCAGATTCGCATCGTGGAGCCGTCCGACTTATCGAACCTCGAGATTATCCCAGGCGGCGACTATGCGACGCTTATTACCTGCACGCCGTATGGCATCAACACGCACCGCATGCTCGTACGCGGCCATCGGATCGATGACATCCTTGATTCGCAGGCTGTTACGGCGGGCGCCATTCAGATTCCGCGCTACATAGCCATTGCAGCAGTGGGCGTACCGATGTTGTTTGTGTTCTTGATAGGCATGCTCGTGTACTACCGCACGCGCAGGCCCGAGTTGGATAAAGAGGCAGTAGTAAGTGAGTTGATTGACGTGATGAGTAAACGCGATTCGAGAACCGAAGCGAAGCGATGAAGGGAGGGGAGTTCATGCAGAGAAACGGAAAACGTCTTGGCTTGGCGGCACTTGCGGTGTGCCTGTTCGCGGCATTGGCGTTCGGCGGCATTTCGGCCTTCGCCGACGCTACATGGCATGGTGATGGCTTCGAGAACTCCTTGACGGTCGAGGCGACTGACACCGAAAGCATGTCGGAAGACATAGCGAAAGCAGACGTGGTGGTCGACATCTATCGCGTGGCGAGCGCCGAGAAAGACTCGAACTTCGACACGTACAACTATACGTGGGAAGCTCCGTTCGACAAAGGCCCCGTGAAGACCGAAGGCCTTGACGCAAACGCATGGAACAAGCTCGCGGCAGATGCGGCGAAGAAGCTCGCAAGTGCAGAGGCGCAATCGGTAACGGGTGATGCGGGTACAGCCATCGAGAACCTCGATGGGGGCATCTACCTGGTGCTCGCGCACGGTCGCGACGTGGACGCTGAGGATGGGTCGGTCGTGCTCAAGGCCTACGGCGAGTTGTACGAGTACTCATATTCGCCCGTGCTCGTAGCAGTACCCTCGAAGGCGGCCGATGAGAGTGGCGCTATCCGCACCGACGTGAAGGTTTCGCTTAAACCTTCGCGGGACCCGCTGTATGGCTCGCTGCGTATCGACAAACTGGTCGAAGGCGCGCCCAAGAACGTCGAGCCCGCAACGTTCGTGTTCCACATCACGGGCACCACGCTCGACGGCAAGGCATACGACGATTATGCGCAGGTCTACTACACGGGCGGGGCGAGCACATCCACCACGGTGACGCACATCCCTGCCGGCGCACGCGTCA
>CACZAR010000085.1 GCA_902779135.1 uncultured Coriobacteriaceae bacterium
TGGAAGGACTTCGACTGGAACGCATCGTTCGGCGATGCTGATGAAGATGCGGAACAGCCTGAAGCGTTTGCCGACGAAAGCGATGAGACCGCTTTTGAGGAAGCCGAAGAATCCGTAGCCGATTCGTCGGATGCTGAAGGTCCCGGCGAGGTTGTGGCTGCATCAACGGTCGGTACATCTTCTACTCAAGGCAAAGCATCATCAGGACGCGGGCGCCATGCAGCGCCTACCGCCGAGGATTCTCCCCGCATGCGCCGTTCGCAGCGCATGCGCCGCAGCCTTATCGTACTCATCGTCTTGCTGCTCGTCGGTCTTTGCGCGCTCGGTTTCTTCATGTATCGCACTTTCACCGAGAGCCAAGAGCAAGCCGTCCAGCAAACCCAAGAGCAGACGGCGTCTTCAAAGGATTCCATCAGTGCGGCAGCTGCAGACGATGCAGCTGCGGTCACTGCCAAGCAAGCTGACGTTCCCGATTTGTCGGCAATCATGGGAAAGACGCAGGACGAGGCCATCGCGATCCTCAAGCGCGGCGCTCAGGTTACGGCAACGCAGCCAGTTGCCGACGAGGGTAGCGTCATCAAGTCGAACGTGACCGTGTCATTGACGAGCGAGCCAGCCGATTCCCGCACTGCAAGCACTCCGACTGTCTACCTGGGCTTGAACGCGGATGGCGTTGTCGTTCAGGCGGGCTATTCCGCTTCCGCTTCGGCGCTCGGTTTCGGCACCCTCAGCTTTGCTGACGCGGTTACCAACGAGCGCGTGATCGAGAAGACGCTTCAGAAGATCGGCGTGGGCGTTCCCAACGAGGTCGTCAGCCTTCCTGAGAACAAGGATGACTATTCAACCTACGCCTCCGACGGTACGACGGTTGTGAAGGAGCGCTGCTCGTTCGAGGGGACGGCCACTGTCAATGCCGTGCCATGCACATGGTCTGCTGTTCTCTCGTACGATTACACGACCCAGATTCTCACGGGCAATCTGAACGACACCGTCCGCGTCATCTACGTGTACGTAACTCAGAACTCGTAATCGGCGCTGGCATAATTCAACCTGGTTGAATTATGCAAACTCGGCTCATCAACCGATTTGAGCGATTTGCTTTACGCGCATAATTCAACCTGGTTGAATTATGCGAATGATTATCCTGCGAAGGTCGGGGCCAATTCTTGCCCCTATGCTAGAATAATCGGTCGGTATTCGTCATACATTAGGGCAGACGTTTAACGTTGCGCCCTTTCGGGAAAGGACTCATATGTCAGGGCATTCAAAGTGGGCTACAACGAAGCATCGCAAGGCGGCTCAGGACGCAAAGCGCTCGGCGCTGTTCTCGAAGCTGTCGCGCAACATCACCGTCGCTGCGAAGGAAGGCGGCGACCCGAACCCCGACAACAATGCATCGCTTGCAGCTGCCATCGAGAAGGCCAAGGGCTATTCGCTTCCCAAGGACAAGATCAAGACGGCCATCGACAAGGCGTTCGCTTCGGGCAAGGATGCCGCTAACTACGAGACCGTCACCTACGAGGGCTACGGCCCGGCGGGAATCGGCGTTTTCTGCGAAGCCCTGACCGACAACCGCAACCGCACTGCAGCGGATGTGCGCGCAGCGTTCAGCCATCATGGCGGCAACCTGGCAACATCTGGTGCCGTCGCGTTCCAGTTCGACCGCAAGGGTCAGATCATCATCCCGAAGATCATCGAGGGCGATGGCAAGAAGATCGCGGACCGTCCGAACGGTGCTGCTGGCGATCCCGACGAGTTCGAGATGCTCATCATCGAGGCCGGCGCCGACGATTTCGAGGATGCCGAGGACGAGTGGGTTGTCTACACCGAGGCTACCGATCTGATGGCCGTCAAGAAGGCTATCGAGGCAGAGGGCGTCGAGACCAAGGGCGCCGAGCTCACGATGATTGCCAACCAGCCGGCTACCGTGACCGCGGTCGACGCCAAGAAGGTCATGCGCCTCATCGACCGCCTCGAAGAGCTCGAGGATCTCCAGAACGTCTATCACACGATGGACATCACCGACGAAATCGCCGCTGCGCTGGAGGAAGAGTAACGAGAGCTCTAATTGCGAATGTGGAAGGCGCGTCTTCGGGCGCGCCTTTTTTCTAGGAAGGAAACTGGCATGAAAATGGACGATTTTCTCGCTCGTGTGCTCGACGGCAAGGAGTTCTTGCTGTTTGACGGTGCGATGGGCACGATGTTGCAGAGCGGCGGGTTAAAGCCGGGCGAATTGCCGGACTTGCTGTGCTTGACCAATCCCGAGCTGGTCACGTCCGTGCATGCCGCTTACGTCGAAGCGGGAAGCCAGATCGTGACGACCAACACGTTCGGCGCGAACCGCTTGAAGCTCGAAGGCAAGGCCGATGTCGCAGACGTGTTCGCGGCAGCCGTCAAGTGTGCCCGGGATGCCGGCGCTCGTTACGTGGCGGCCGACATGGGTCCAACCGGCGAGCTGATGGATCCGTATGGCGACCTCGAATTCGAGGAAGCCTATGAAATCTATGCCGAGCAGGCACGTGCCGCCGAAGCCGCCGGAGCTGACATCATCATCGTCGAGACCATGGCTGATGTCACC
The DNA here is from genome assembly GCA_902779135.1 of uncultured Coriobacteriaceae bacterium. Classification (GTDB taxonomy): domain Bacteria; phylum Actinomycetota; class Coriobacteriia; order Coriobacteriales; family Eggerthellaceae; genus UBA9715. Next base: position 2,579 of record CACZAR010000085.1, read on the forward strand.
GAGGCGGAAGCTGCTGTTCGCGCTGCTGTCGACAACACCCAGCTTCCTGTGTTCGCGACGATGACATTTGGCGAGCACGGAAGGACGCTCATGGGCACGGCACCTGCCGAAGCTGCCGAAGAGCTCGAAAGCTACGGTGCGAGTGCTATCGGGGCAAACTGCTCGCAGGGCCCCATCGAGATTGCCCCCATCATCGACGAGATGCTGAAAGCGACCGACAAACCGGTCATCGTGCAGGCAAACGCAGGGATGCCGACGCTGATTGACGGTGTGACGGGATATTCGATCGATGTTGACGAGTACGTGGAAGCCGTGCAGAAGATCATCGATGCAGGCGCCTCGATAGTCGGCGGGTGCTGCGGCACTAACCCCGATTTCATTCGCGGTCTCGCTCAGCTTGTTGCCGAGAAGACCCCTGCGCGATAAGCGCGAAGCGGAGGCGAGATGGCGCGGGGCAAGTCGAGAGCAGGAGGGTGTCTTGTCGCCCTGTTGTTGCTCGTTGTCCTCGTGGTTGCCGTTGGGTATGCCACTGGCGTAATTGCCCATTTCCAATATGTGCTTTCGGGTGCGCAAAATCGTGGTGTCGAAGCGATTGAGCAAGATTTCGAGGCGCGTGTCGCATCTGAATTCGAGAATCGTTACTACGCCTATTCGCAACTTGATAGCGAAGGGCAACGTTGTTATCGCATCATGTACGATGCGTTCTGCTCGCGTGAGCCACGCGCGTATCCCGAGAACGGTGCCGAGCGGTTGTCCGAGATCCGCGCGTGCATCATCGCAGACCATCCCGAACTGTTCTATGTGGAAGGCGTTCGTTTAAGCACGACGTACAACCAGGTGACCGAGCTTGTGAGCGATGCGTCGATCGAAGGGTCGTTCTTCCTCGATGAGGCCGAGACAACTGCGGCGCAGTCGCAGATCGATGCCGTGGTCGCGGAGTTTTTGGCAACAATTCCCGAGGGTGCTGATGATTACACGAAAGCCAAGCTTGCGTACGACTATATCGTGGAACGCGCTTCATACGACCATGGTGCTGCCGCTTCGCTCAACTGGTACGACGGGGAAGGCCGCGCTCCAGGGCAAACGATAGATGACGTGTTTCTGAGGAGTTCGGCAGTTTGCGCAGGCTACTCCTCCGCTTATCAGTATTTGTTGCAGCACATGGGCATCCAATGTGTTCAGGTGCGCGGTGTTGCCGATGGCGTAGGCCACGCATGGTGCATCGCTCAGCTCGATGGTGCGTACTATCAGATAGATCCCACTTGGGGTGACCCGCAGTTCCTCGACGAAGAATTCAACGTCGGCGACGATTACGTGAATTACGAATACCTGGCCATCACGACCGACGACATATCGGCGACGCATATGGCCGATGGGACGTTCGCGATTCCGCTGTGCGCTTCGACCGAGGACAACTATTTCGTACGCGAGGGGCTTCTGTTCGACTGGGCAGACGCTGGACGGTTTGGACAGCTTGTGTCCGATGCCGAAGCAACGGGCGAGTTGGCCGTTCAAATCCGCTGCTCGAATGATGAGACGTACCAAGAGCTGCTTGGAGGGTATGTCATGACGGGAGATTTGGGCTTCAATCTATCCGATGGCGAGTACCGCTTCAGCTACAACGATAGCCTTCGCACGATCGCCGTCTTCCAATAGGGGCAACCAAAAATGGCACATAGCTCCCTGGGAGCGATGTGCCGTTTGTACCATTCGAAGATTTCGCGACTTCTTGCATATACCAAACAAATGTTCTATACTTGATGAACTATGACGAAGGAATCGCGCATCATATTAGGTATCGACCCCGGCTTGGCCAACACCGGTTGGGGCGTTATCTCGCAAGATGGGTCACGGCTTGCATGTTTGGCGTACGGGTGCGTCAGCACACCGTCAGACATGCCGCTCGAGCAACGGCTTGCGAAGATTCACGAACAGATCGGCGCCGTCGCCGAACGCTATCGACCGACGTGCGTGGGCATCGAGACGGTTTGGTTTGGCCAGAACATCACGGCAGCGTTTGCGACGGGTCAAGCACGTGGCGCGGCGTTAGTTGCATGCGCGCAAGCCGGCTTGCAGGTGGGCGAGTTCTCGCCCAAGCAGATCAAGTTGGCAGTCGTGGGCGCTGGCGGCGCTGATAAAACCCAAGTGCAGTACATGGTCAGACAGCTGCTCTCGCTCGATGCTGCGCCCAAACCCGACCATGCAGCCGACGCATTGGCGGCGGCCATCTGCTACACGACACATCAAGGCTTTGCGGGAAAGGCGGGGCTTGAATGATTGCATTTCTCGAAGGGGTAATTGCTGGCAAAACCCTCGCGAGCGTCTATCTGAACGTCGGCGGTGTCGGGTTCGAGGTGGGCATGTCCCAAGCAGGGCTCTCGAAATTGCCGCAAGTGGGCGAGCAAGTGCTTGTGCACACGTACTTGCAAGTGCGCGACGACGGAATGTCGCTCTTTGGTTTTCTTTCGCTCGAGGAAAAGGCTTTGTTCGAGAAGCTCATCACGGTGAGCGGTGTCGGTCCAAAGGTGGCGTTGGCTGCGCTTTCATCGTACACGCCATCCGAGCTGGCAACGCTTATCGCGGCGCAGGACATCGCCGCTGTGCAACGCATTCCCGGCGTGGGGAAGAAGACAGCTTCGCGCATCGTCCTCGAGTTGAAAGGCTCGCTCGACCAGGGCATCGGCGGCTTGTTTGCCGATGACGAGCAAGTTGTCAGCAAGGCGGTCGAAGGTGCGCGCGAGGCTCTGCTCTCCATGGGCTTCACGTCGGCCGAGGCCGATTTGGCATTGAAGGGCGCGCCTGAGGACGGCACCGAATCGACGCTGCTACAATACGCACTGAAGAAACTCGGCGCATAGGGGCTCCATGGCATCAGGAATCGAAATCGAAGGCATCGTGTTCGACGCGGGCAGCATGCCCCACGGCTCGGTCATCGGCCAGGACGGCAACGCATCGGATGCGCGCGAGCGCACCGTGTCGGCAGAGCTTCAGGAAGACGATCTCGCGTTCGACCGTAGTTTGCGCCCGAAATATCTCAAAGACTACCTCGGCCAGGAAAAGATCAAGGAGTCTCTCGCGATTCTCATACAAGCAGCCCAAGCTCGTGGTGAGGCAGCCGATCACATTCTGTTTTCGGGCCCTCCCGGTTTGGGCAAAACAACGCTCGCAACGGTTGTTGCCAATGAAATGGGTGCCAACATCAAGACGACCAGCGGTCCTGCAATCGAGCGCACCGGAGACCTTGCGGCAATTCTCACGAACCTCGAAGAAGGCGATGTGCTCTTCATCGACGAAATCCACCGCATGAACCGCATGGTCGAAGAAGTGCTTTACCCCGCACTCGAAGACTATGCGCTTGACATCGTGGTGGGGAAGGGTCCTGCTGCGCGTTCCATCAGGCTCGATTTGCCGCATTTCACGCTCATCGGCGCAACGACGCGCACGGGCTTGCTCACTGGGCCGCTGCGCGACCGCTTCGGCATCGCCTTCAGGTTGCAGTACTACAATCCCGATGAGCTCGCTGCCATCGTGCGTCGATCGGCATCCATTCTCGACGTGCAGATTTCGGAAGACGGCGCGCTAGAAATCGCCCGCCGCAGCCGTGGCACACCGCGTCTGGCGAACCGCCTCCTCAAGCGCGTGCGCGATTGGGCGCAAGTGCGTGGCGACGGCATGATTACCGAAGACGTGGCGGCCGAAGCGCTCAGTTTCTTCGAAGTTGACTCGCTTGGCCTCGATGCCATGGACAATCGCATTCTCGAGATGCTGGCTGTCCAGTTCAGCGGGCGGCCCGTCGGTTTGACCACGATGGCTTCGGCTTTGTCCGAGGATCCCGATACGATCGAAGACGTTTACGAGCCGTTCCTCATGCAGCAGGGTTTGGTTGTCCGCACGCCCAAAGGGCGCCAAGCGACGGCACGCGCTTACGAGCATTTAGGTCTCGTGCCACCTGAGGGTGTGTAACGGTCAGGCTTTTTTACCGCATGCGTTCGAAAGGAACCGAATGCTTGAACAAGACTATCTCATGAAACTCATCCTTCAGTTCTTCCGTGGAATGGTGCGTTCGTGGGAACTCAAAGAAGAGAAGGATGATCCTGAGCTGGCTGCCGATATGCTCGAGACAGCCATCGGCACTGCGACTGAGATGGACGGCGCCGTCCTCCTTTCGCTTTCCCCTGATTCCATTGCCCAAGTGCTGCGCGTTTCGGGCACCGACCCAAATGTCGTCGAGTTTGTAGCTCGCGGGCTCTTGCTCGAATCGGTGTATCTATCCGAAGCGGGCAACAACGAGCTTGCAGGTGTCAGGGCCGCGCAAGCGCGTGCGCTTGCCGATGATTACGGGTTCGAGTTGCCCGACGATCCTACTGATTTCGGCGCGATGGAAGAAGATCTCGACGAGATTGCCCTGCAAGGCGACCTGGATGACGACGATCCTTTTGCGTTTTTTGACAATTTATAAGGTAACGCTTGGTGAAAGATTATTAAACAAAATAAATTATGGGCATTTTTATCGAATTATAAGATATAGTATCACCCGTGCCCTCGAAGCGAGGGCGAGCATCGTTGCCATGCGGTGCTCGGCATTACCTTCCCGAAGGCGGGAAGAAAGGAAAGAGGAACTGAAATGGCGCAAGGTACTGTGAAATGGTTCAACCCGGAAAAGGGCTACGGCTTCATCTCCCAGGAGGGTGGCGAGGATCTGTTCGTGCATTGGTCTGAGATCCAGATGGACGGCTACAAGACTCTCGACGAAGGCGCTGCCGTCGAGTTTGAGGTCACCACAGGCGATAATGGCAAGCTTCAGGCTTCCAACGTCGTCAAGCTCTAACATTCCGTTTGAAATACACTTGCAAAATGGGCGGCCCCGCTGTTCGGGGTCGCTTTTTTATTTTTGACTTGAGAGAGGCAGAATTGACGCACTGAACTCAGTCGTTTCCAGTATGCTTTCAACGGGATCAGTGTAAGGAGAGCTTATGGCGGAAATCACATGCCCGAACTGCGGCACGGTCATATCCTTGGAACAATCCGAAATCGAATCGGTTGCCAAGCAGGTGCGTGACGAAGAGTTCCATCGCGAGCTCGATGAACGCATCCGGTTGATTGAAGCGGAAAAGGCGCAGGCGCTCAAACTCGTCGAAAGCGAATCGGCTGCGACGTTGAAACAGGCCAAGACTGAGTCGGATGCTGCGCTTA
>CACZAR010000086.1 GCA_902779135.1 uncultured Coriobacteriaceae bacterium
CCACCTGCTTCTCCGAGACCATCCCCTCGAAGAACCGCGGCGTGTTCGTGACCTTCGGCATGGCCTTCATGGTCGCTGGCTGGGTAGTCGCAGGCCTGATCGCCGCCCCGATCTGCACCACTGACCACAGCATCCTCGGCTCTCTCACCGAGAAGCAGATCACCCTGGCATCCGGCGCCACCTTCTATGAGAACTGGCGCGTCTGCTACCTGATCGGCGCCCTGCCGATCATCTACGGCATCATCCTGATCTTCGCGATGCACGAGACCCCGCACTGGTACGCCAACAACGGCATGAAGGACAAGGCCGTCAAGGCTCTCCAGGACATCGAGAAGAAGCATCACTCGACCGTCACCGATTTTGATCCCGACCTGCTGGTCGTCCCGCCGAAACCCGCACAGGCTGGCCCGAACGTCCTGTTCTCCAAGAAGTACATCGTGGCCACCGCCGCCATTTGGACCACCTACTTCGTAGGCCAGTTCTGCGTGTACGGCATGAACGCTTGGATTCCGTCCTGGTTCCAGGCAATGGGCTACACCCCGCAGCAGTCCGTCAACCTCCAGACGTGGAACAACTTCGCGGCCATCATCTCCAACATCGCCGTCGGCTTCGTCTCCGACAAGATCGGCCGTAAGAAGAACCTCGCTGGTGCATGGATCTTCTGCATCATCGTCATCGTCGCCTGCTCGCTGGTCATCAACTACGACCCGACGCAGTCCAAGATGGTCCTGTACGTCGCCCTGATGCTGCTGTTCGGCTTGAGTCCTACCCGACTGCAATACGTAACACCGGCGTCGCATGGTGCCAGGCGTTCGCCCGCTTCGGCGGTTCCGGCTCCTCCATCGTCCTCGGCGCCTTCGCGACCGTCTTCACGATGGCCAACCCGGCTCTGTCCAACCCGGATGCCGTCGCAGCTGCTGCTGCCGCTGGCAAGGAACTCGCAGCCACCATCCCGGCATGGTCGACCGTCGTGCTGACCCTCTGCATCCCGTTCGCCCTCGGCTTCATCTGCACGCTCGTCTTCGTCAAGGAGACCGGCGGCAAGACCATGGACCAGCTGTCCGCCGAGGCCTCCGGCGACCTGGGCGACACCGGCACCTCGAAGTTCATCATCATGATGATCATCGTCGCCTTCCTCGCCCTCATGTGCATCGTCTTCCCGCTGCTCCCGGCTGGCACCTTCGGCGTTGGTCCGGACGGTACGCCGCTGCAGTTCGCGAAGACCGCTATGGCACTGCCGCTCATGGCGACCGGCATGCTGCTCCCGTTCCTGTTCTTCTTCATCTTCGCCGGCCCGCTGGCCCTCAAGAAGGACTAACATCGTTAGCATCCTTGGCGTGATGAGCTGAACACAGCTCGAGAGTTTGCAAGGGCCCCCGATTTGTCGGGGGCCCTTTTGCGCGCAAAGGCGCAGCTTCGTTGCTGTGCAAAGCAGAACCACGATTGTTGGCGTGAAAACAAACTGCTCTCCTGGCGAGGGATTGATGAAAGGAGCCAGGAGAGCAGCGCCCGTTTCCGCAGGAGGCGTAGGAATCAGGTGGAACCTGAACACCTGCGGCAGGTAGCGTTCGTCGCGAAGACGCGCCGCGAAACAGGCTGCAACGGCGCTGGGCGTCAAGCGCATGGGGAAATTGAGATTGCGATGAGTGCCGCGCGTTACGGCTTCGCAAATCTGTAAGCGCTCTACCCAGAACAGTATCGACAGCGTACAGAGTGCGTATTAACTGGGCATGAACGAAACTACATGCGACTGTTCATGCATTACGTCATGAAAACGGTCGTTCTGTTTTGCTTGGATGGGTCATCGAAATGAAATGCATGCTCATCGGTATGCGCGCAATGTGCCCGCGCATTATTCGATGGGATATACTGTCATATTATGAAAACGATTGAGGAACAGAGCGAAACCTTAACCATTGTGCAGCGCATGCCGAATGCGCTGTCCATTGCGAGGATTCCACTCTCGCTTTCGATTCTGCTGGTAAAGCCGTTTTCCGTGTTGTTCTTCGCGTTGTACATCCTGTGCGGTGCAACTGATGCGCTCGACGGTTTCATTGCGCGAAAATTCAACGCCATGAGCGCGCTCGGGGCGCGGCTCGATAGCGTGGCCGATTTCGTGTTCTTCGGCGTTGCGCTCTATGTGTTCCTGACCGCGATGGCCATCCCGGCATTTCTCATCATGTGGGCAATCCTCATCGTGGCGGTTCGTTTCATGGGGCTCGGGCGCGCTTTCTCGAAATACAAGGAATGGGCTGCGTTGCACACGTATGCGTACAAACTCGCAGGCTTCACGTTCTTCTTCTTCCCGTTTCTTGCAGCTTTTTTGGGCGTTGTCACTGCGGGCATCATGCTGTGCGGAATCGCCACCTTGGCAACTGCCGAGGAGATTTACATCAACGAACACGCCGACGTGCTGGATGTGAACATCAAGGGCGCATCAGAGCTCCGTGATCACGAGCTTCCCCACGGGAAATAGAAAATGGCACACAGTTCCCTGGGAACAGTGTGCCATTAATCATTCAACGGCGTTCGTTTAGTTAGGCGTTGCTCGGCAAGTAGTTTCCTTTTTTAGTTGCCGAGGCGCTGCGAGCCTTCGAACGTGAAGCGGCCCATCTTGGTGCCACCAAGGATGTGTACGTGCAAGTGGCCGACCGTTGCTGCCGAGTCGGGGCCGGTGTTGAGGATCGAGCGATAACCCGACTCTCCGACGCCCTTGATCTTGGCAACTTCGGGGACGACCTTCATGAGCTTGCCGAGCAGCTCTTCGGGCACGTTGTCTTGCAGGTTCTCGTAGTGCTGTTTCGGAATGACGAGCGTGTGAATCGGAGTCTCGGGCTCGATGTCGTCGAATGCGTAGAACAGGTCGTCCTCGTACACTTTCTTCGACGGAATGTCGCCGGCGATGATCTTGCAGAACAGGCAGTCGTCCATGATGGTTCCCTTTCTGTTGGTGCGACTCTGGTAACGTATTCAGCATACCGCATTACTAAGTTGCAGGTAATGCTCTTTGCGGTATCGTAATTGTATATACTGCGATTACGGTCGTAATTCCTGACACATAGGTACCTGGTACCGGTGTGTCACAACCGTCCTTATAGGTCGAGGGAAGTGCAAGAGATAGGGGAGAAGCATGTCGTTTGATACCAGCAAGATTAGCAAACTCGGGTTTGGTTGCATGCGTTTCACGGGCCGCGAGGACAACACGATCGACATCGAGTACATCTCGAAGATGATCGACGCCTACATGCAAGCTGGTGGAAACTACTTCGACACGGCATGGGCTTATCCCAACAGCGAGGCAGCGCTGCGCAAGGCGCTCGTCGAGCGTTATCCGCGCGATTCGTTCTATATCGCCGACAAGTGCGTTGCTTGGACGTGTTGCAACGGCCCCGAGGATCTTGAGAAGCAGCTCCAGGAGTCGCTTGAGAACCTGGGCGTCGAATACTTCGACATCTATCTCATGCACAATCTTGGCGGTGTTCGCACGGCTAAGTTCGAGGAATACAACACTTGGGATTTCGTGAAAAGCGTGAAGGAACGCGGCCTGGCCAAGCACATCGGCTTCTCGGCTCATTGCACGCCTGAAGAACTCGAAAAGTTCATCGCCGACTACCCTGAGGCCGAAATCGTACAGCTCCAGGTCAACTACCTCGACTGGGACAGCCCTTCGTTCCGCGAGCGCGAGTGCGTCGAGATTGCACGCGCGCATGGTCTGCCCGTCGCCGTCATGGAGCCGGTCAAGGGTGGCTTGCTGGCCGATCCTTCGAAAGCCGTGAAGGCAATTCTCGACGAGGCGATGCCGAACGATTCTTATGCCACCGCTGCGTTGCGTTTCGCGGCGAGTGTCGACGGCGTTTACACCACGCTTTCGGGCATGAGCACTGTCGAACAGGTCGAGGACAACATGCGCGTTTTCGCCGACTTCCAGCCGTTGACTGCTGACGAACAGGATGCAATCAAGCGCGCACAGGTCGCCATGACCGAAAGCGGCATCGTGCCGTGCACGGGTTGCGACTACTGCGCCAAGGTCTGCCCGCAGGGCATCGGCATCTCGGGTGCAATGACGGCGCTCAACTACTACATCAACTTCGAGGATCCGTATGCGGCCAATTACCAGTTGGGCTTCGTCGTGCGCTTCAACGCTGGCAAGAAAATGCCCAGCGAATGCATTCGCTGCGGCGCTTGCGAAGAAGCGTGTCCGCAGGGCATCAAGATTCTTGACTGCTTCGACCGCATCGAGCGGGAAATCACTCCTTATAGCCGCAAGAACGTGCTCATGCGTTACAACTAAGTTCATGCGTTACAACTAAGTAATAGATAGCCAAAAAGACAGTCCTTTTTGGCTATCTATCAATTTCCGCAGTTACGTTCTGATCCACCAGTATTTAAAATCGAAGATGGTTCGGTCTCGTGAATGAGACATTTGCGGACAAGTGTCCCTAGACTTGATTTTGGGACTTCGAGATAATTAATTGTTTTATGTCGCGATATTAGATCGGGTGGATTATGAACACGAAGACTAAACGTCGCATGGGCGTGGTGACGGGCGTTATCGTCATTGTCCTCATTGTGGTCCTTGCTGTTGTCGGTGGCAACTCGGCTGCCAAAACGGTTACGGTTTCCGAAGCGGTTGCGCTCCAAGGTGATAACAAGATTCAAGTGACAGGCAACGTCGCCGAAAACTCGTTCGATATCAAAGGCGATACGCTCACATTCCAGATCTACGATGCTGAATCCGATCCTGCGGCATCGCAGCTGCTCGACGTGCGCTACGACGGCGGAGTCTCTGCCACATTCGGTAATGAGGTCACGGCTATCTGCACGGGGAAGAAAGATGCCGACGGCGTGCTCGTGTGTTCTGAGCTTGTCACGAAATGTCCCTCGAAATACGAGAATGCCGAGGGGTCGCTTTCCGTTGCTGATCTTCTGGGTTACGGCGATGCGGTGATTGACAAACCTGTGAAAGTCTCCGGCGTCATCGAGACGGGTACGCTTGCTGGCGTAAACGCATCGCGTCGTTTCGTGCTCGAAGACGAGTCGGGCGATGCGCGGGTTGCAGTGAAATACGACGGCGCACTGTCCGACGAAATGGGCGAGGGCACACGCGTCGTGTTGACCGGCTCGCTTGGTGCCAACGGTTCTTTCACGGCAACTGTTGTGGCGTTGGAGGGCTAGCGCATGGCGATGGCGGGTTTCGTTTTCTTGATAGCTGCTTTTGCGGCGGCTGTCGTGGCTGTTTTGCTGTTGTTGGCTGGCCGTTTCGCTAATAAACCTGCTCTTTCAAAAGTGGGGCGCATCGGCGTGCTGGTGAGTGCAATCGCGCTTCTCGTCTGCTGTAGCGTGCTTGTCGTGTGCTTTATGACCGGTGATGTGTCTATCAAGTATGTACTCGAAGAGCGGTCGGTGTCGACCGATGGCCTGGCATGGCTCTACAAGCTCTCGGGTCTGTGGGCTGGCCGTTCGGGCTCGTTGCTGTTCTGGACGTTCCTGATTGCGCTGTTCGGCGCAATCGTGCTCGTGCGTTCCCGGTTGCTTGGCGGTGTCGATACGAAAGCTGCCAGGATCGACGACATGGCCATGATGGTGATTTCCATTGTCGTGGCGGTGTTTTGCGGTGTGCTGTTGTTCTCGAAAGGCAGCATGCCCTTCGAGCCCACGCCTGCAAACTATTTCACTGCCGATGGGCAGCTTACGCAGGCTGCGTCGGTCTACTCGATGAACAAATTGCTCGAGCATTGGGCCATGGCAATCCATCCGCCCATGCTGTTTATTGGCTATGCGGGTTTGACCGTCCCGTTTGCCTACGCCATGGCAGCGCTCATCGAAGGCGACTATTCGAAGATTTGGGTCGAGCGCGCCACACGCTTTGTTTTGGCGAGTTGGCTGTTCCTGGGCGGAGGCATCGGCCTCGGCGCCGTATGGGCCTACGTTGTGCTCGGCTGGGGCGGCTATTGGGGTTGGGACCCGGTGGAGAATGCGAGCCTGCTTTCGTGGCTCGTGTGCGTGGCGCTCGTCCACACGTTCACGGTCTATTGCCAGCGCGGCGCGTTCAAGCGTTGGGCTGTCATGTGCTCGTGTCTGGCGTTCACGTTCGTAATCGTTGCAACGTTCATCACACGCTCGGGCATCGTGCAGTCGGTGCATGCGTTCTCGGGCGATCCCGTCTCGCTGGTGCTGTTCGGTGGCTTGATCGCCGTGTCGATTGTTGTTCCCGCCATCGGGATGGCAATCCGCTGGAAGTCGTTCGACGCCGACACGGAAGGCGCCGACGACATCGAGAACATGTTCTCGAAGGATGCTGCTTACTATTTCAACAACGTGATCATGGTGTTGTTTGCGTTGCTGCTCACCTACATGACCCTCACATCGGCGCTCCCCAAGTGGCTGCCGTTCGGCGGTGACTCGCTCGGCACGACTGCCTATGAAGCCATTGCCCGTCCGCTCGGTATCATCTACTTGCTCATTCTGGCTGTATGTCCTCTGCTTGCATGGGGGAAGACCGATCCGAAGAAGTTCTTGCGCCAGGCTCGCATACCGGCGATCTGCGCAGTCGTCCTATTTGCGTTCTTGGCGTTCTGGTGGGCCACGCAACTCGTGCCTGTTTACGATGCGATGATGGCCAAGGGCAATGCCAGCTCGCAGACGCTGCTCGAAGCGGGCCCTGCTTGGTACTACAACGGGCTGGCGCTCGCAGGCCTGCTCGTCGCAAGCTTGCTGTTCTTCAATGCCCTGTTCGTGTTCGTGCGTAATGTGCGAGCGCCGGGCAAGCGCGCTGCTGCCATCGGCGGATCGTTTGCGCATATCGCGATGGGCGTCATCTTGATTGGCCTCATCGGGTCGTCCATGTATGTCTACGAGCAGACGGGCTACATGCAAACGGAGGAGGAAAACACGGGCGAGGCGGTTTCGACTATCGTGGCGGCTGAACCGTTCGATGTGCAGGAATACCGTCTCGAGTACGCGAGTGACTCGATCGTTGATAACAGCGAGGCCGACAACACGGTGGTTTACGGAGTCACGTTTGACGTCTACAAGAACGACCGCTTCGTGGGCCAGGTCAGTCCTTCGGTTCAACTCGATGTCATGACGCAGCAGCAAAAGCTCAACGCGGGCGTGATCAGCTTCCCGGAAGAGGATCTGTTCGTGGTGTACCGCGGTGTCAACCAGAATGGCGACTTCTCGCTCGACGTGCGCGTGAACCAATTCATCATGCTCGTGTGGATTGGCTTCGGCATGTTGATGGTGGGCACACTGTTCGCGCTTATCGGCCCCCGACGCGCGGGGAGGCGCGATGAACGCGGTTGAGGTCAAGCATCTCTCCAAAGTCTTCGGCACGCGCAAGGCGGTCGATGACGTTTCGTTCGAGCTGCCCGAGGGCTCGTTCCTTTCGATTTTCGGGCCAAATGGAGCAGGGAAGACGACGCTTTTACGCGTGTTGTCAACGCTTGCACGCCCCACGAGCGGCGAAGCTTTCGTCACTGGCATCGACGTGCGTGAAGAGCCTGACGAGGCGCGTGAACACATCGGTCTCATCTCGCATCAGTCGATGCTCTACCCCGATCTCACGGCGGAAGAAAACCTGCTGCTCTATGCAAAGCTCTACGGTGTCGAGGATTCTGAAGCGCGCGTCGCAGAACTGCTCGATGCGGTTGGTCTTGCGCATCGCAAACTCGACTTGGTGCGCACGTTCTCGCGTGGCATGACGCAGCGCGTATCAATTGCCCGTGCGCTCGTGCACGATCCCGACGTTGTGTTCCTCGACGAACCGTATTCAGGGCTCGATCCACATGCGGTCGAGATCTTCGACGAGCTCATCGAGTCGGTTCGCGGTGATCGCACCTTCGTCATGGTCAGTCACGACCTTGCGAAGGGGTTCGCCATGTGCACGCATGCGCTCGTGCTGGCACGGGGGCGCGTCGTTGCATTCGCCCCGAAAGACGAACTCGATTACGGCGAGTTCGCTGCGCTGTATCGAGACACGGTCGGTATGGGGGTGGCGTAGATGGCACGCGTTTCCGTCACAAAGCCCTCCACGTTCCAGCAGTACAAGACGCTGCTTGCAAAAGACCTGCGCCAAGAGTTCCGCACGCGCGAAATGCTCACGTCCATGGGCATCTATGCGTTTCTCGTCATCATCGTCTACGGTGCTGCGCTCGCGCTCACGGCGCACGGCCTCGACATCATGCGCATGGGTGGTGGCTTGCTGTGGGTGCTCATCGTGTTCACATCGCTGCTTGGCCTGGCGCGCTCGTTTGCGCACGAGAAGGAACAGGGCTGCATGGAAGGCATTCTCATGGTGCCGCTCGACCGGTCGGTCGTGTTCCTCGCGAAGACGACGGCAAATTTCCTGTTCATGCTCGTAGTCGAGGTCATAGCGGTGCCGTTCTTTGTTCGTCGGCACGCTCGGCATGGCGGGCATCGGAACGATGCTCTCGACCATCACGATGAACACGCGTGCAAAGGACGTCATGCTTGCCGTGTTGTTCATTCCGCTCATCTATCCGTTGCTCTACGCGTGCGTCACCGCCACGACGACCGCCATCATGGGCACCGAGTTCTGGACCGACTTCTTCGTCATGCCGCTTGTGCTCGCATGCGGCTACGACGTGGTTATGTTGCTGGTGTGCTGGGTGCTGTACGACTTCGTCGTCAGCGCCTGACGGGTTTGGTTATTGGGGGTCTGACCTCAAATAACCAAAATGGAAAGGATGCCAATGGAAAACGAAGGGAAGAAAGTGGTGAAAGTGCCTGAAGCGGGGCAGTGGCCCGACAAGGTCGCATTGCCGGCGCTGATAACAGGCGCCGTGCTGACGACCGCTGGGTTCCTCATGGCGTTTCTCTACGCAGCGCCCGTGAACGGAGCTGCTCTGAATGCGCCTGTACTGGTTGGCGACGTGATGGTCACCCATCAGCAGCTGCTCAGCCAAAAGATTTTCTACTTCCACATGCCTGTTGCCATCGTGTCGTTCGTGGCGCTCGTGTTCGCAGCGTACTATGCCGTCCGTTTCCTGATGACGCGCGAACAGCGTTTCGACACCTGCTCGCGTGTCGCGATGGAGATCTCTCTGCTGTTCGTTGTCTTCACCATGATTACCGGTGACTTGTGGACTCGCTTCGAATGGGGCGTGTGGTGGACGTGGGAACCTCGTCTGACGACCTACCTCATCCTGATGCTGATTGTCATCGCGTATTTCGTGATGCGCAATGCCGTTGACGATCCCGAACGCCGCGCGGTCTATTCGAGCGTCATCAGCATCATCGCGCTCGTCGATGTGCCGATTTGCTTCATGATCACGCGGCTCATCCCATCGAGCATCCATCCGGTCGTCGCCCGAGAGGGCGGTATGGCACCTGACATGGCAGCGACCGTGGTTGTCGTCATGATAGGCATGATGCTCGTTGCGTTTGGTTTGTACCGTTTGCGTTTCCGTCAAGCTCGCCTGCAAGAGCGTGTGGACGCGCTGAAAGAACAGCTCGAAGATTGATGTGACAGGAGAAAACGATGAACCCGATTCTTGCCGATATCTACAGCACCGTTATTCCCAGCGCGCCGTTTGTCATTGCTGCGTATGCAATCGTGTGGGTGGCTTTGCTCGTCTACGTGATCATGACGGTTCGCGGCCTCAAGAAGACCGAAGCCCAAATGGCCCTCCTCGAAGAAGCCGTGAAAAATAAACTGAGCTAGCGAGCTGAAAAATGCTCGAGCTTGCCTTGCTTGCTTTTGGCAGGCAGTTTCTTACCGCTTGTGAAGCACAATATGAGCCAGTGAACCGAAAGGTGTAGTCGATGTTGCGGTCTGCCGGCGGGTGAAGCGAGGTCAAGTAAAAAACGCCGAGAGACCTTGGCTCGAGCGTTTTTTACGGCGAGCAAAACCCGCCGGCAGACCGCAACAGGTAAGAGACACCTATTCTGCGAGGCCCCAGGCTCGTGCTAGCGTCGCAATCCCGCTATCGATGGAATCATACGGAATGCCCGCATACCCGATGAGCACGTAGCGCCAATCCTCAGGTGCTTCACCCGCCCAATAGCGGAGGGTAGGGTAGACGCTCACGTCGGCTTTCGCGGCCGCTTCGATGAGCTCGTCTTCGGTGCGTCCATCGTTGGTTTTGACCAGAACGAACAAACTACTCAGCCCTTCAACGATTTCAATCGAATTGCCCATGCGCTCTGTGAGCGACTTGATGAGCTGCTGGCGTTTGTGGTGGGCGGACGTGCGCACTTTGCGGATGTGGGTGCGCCAAAGCCCTTCTCTCATGAATGCGGCCATGGAGGCTTGAGTCTGCCAAGGGACTTGTGGATGTGCGTCACGATGCTGCCGTTGCCACTCGA
>CACZAR010000087.1 GCA_902779135.1 uncultured Coriobacteriaceae bacterium
GGCTGACGTCGACGATCGTGCTGCCGTTCCACGTCATGCGCACGCGCGGCTCCTCGGTGACGACGGCAACGGGCGTGGCCTCGAGGTTCTCGGCGTAGGCGAGCTCGAGGAAGCGCTCGACGTCTTCGGGCGCGAGGTCGACGGCCATGCGTTCCTGGCTCTCGGAAATGGCGAGCTCGGTGCCGTCGAGGCCGTCGTACTTCTTGGGGACCTTGTTAAGGTCGATCTGCAGGCCGTCGGCCAGCTCTCCGATGGAGACCGACACGCCGCCCGCGCCGAAGTCGTTGCAGCGCTTGATCATCTGGCAAGCCTCGGTGTTGCGGAACAGGCGCTGGATCTTGCGCTCGACGGGCGCGTTGCCCTTCTGCACCTCGGCGCCGCAGGTCTCGAGGCTCTCGACCTTGTGGGCCTTCGACGAACCGGTGGCACCGCCGATGCCGTCACGGCCGGTGCGGCCGCCCAGCAGCACGACGACGTCGCCGGGAGCGGGCGTCTCGCGGCGCACGTGATGTGCGGGAGTTGCGCCCACGACAGCGCCGATCTCCATGCGCTTGGCCACGTAGCCGGGATGGTACAGCTCGTTGACCTGGCCGGTTGCCAAGCCAATCTGGTTGCCGTAGCTCGAGTAGCCGGCGGCTGCTGTGGTGACGAGCTTGCGCTGCGGCAGCTTGCCGGGGATGGTTTCGGAAACGGGAACGAGCGGGTCGCCCGCGCCGGTCACGCGCATTGCCTGGTAGACGTAGGCGCGGCCAGACAACGGGTCGCGGATGGCGCCGCCCACGCAGGTGGCCGCGCCGCCGAACGGCTCGATCTCGGTCGGATGGTTGTGCGTCTCGTTCTTGAAGAGGAACAGCCAGTCTTGTTGCTGCCCGTCGACCTCGGCCTTGATCTTCACCGTGCAGGCGTTGATCTCTTCAGACTCGTCGAGGTTCTTCAGGATGCCCTTCGATTTGAGGTACTTCGCGCCGATGGTGCCCATGTCCATGAGGCAGATGGGCTTCTCGTCGCGGCCGAGCTCGTGGCGCATCTCGAGGTAGCGGTTGAACGCTGCTTGCACGATGGAGTCGTCGATCTCGACGTTCTCGAGCACAGTGCCGAACGTCGTGTGGCGGCAATGGTCGGACCAATAGGTGTCGATCATCTTGATCTCGGTGATGGTGGGGCAGCGCTTTTCCTCGTCGCGGAAGTACTGCTGGCAGAACGTGATGTCGGCGAGGTCCATGGCCAGGCCACGGTCGGCGATGAACGCCGCCAGGCCATCTTGGTCGAGGTCGAGGAAGCCGTCGATGATTTCGACCGGTGCAGGTTCGGGGTACTCGGTCTTGAGCGTGTCGACCGGCGCGAGCGATGCCTCCCGCGCCTCGACGGGGTTGATGACGTAGCGCTTGATTGCTTCGATGTCGTCAGCGGTCAGATCGCCGCGCAGGATGTAGACTTTCGCATTGCGCACATCGGGGCGTTCGCCCTGGCTGATGAGCTGGATGCACTGGCTGGCCGAGTCGGCACGTTGGTCGAACTGGCCGGGTAGAGCTTCGACGGCGAACGTCGTGGTGCCCTCTTCGGACGGAAGCTCGTAGGCCACGTCATCCGATTGCGGCTCGCTGAAAACGGTGGGCACACACTGCGCGAACAGCTCGTCGGAGATGCCCTCGACATCGTAGCGGTTGAGCAACCTCAGCGATTCCAGCCGTTCAATCCCGAGGATTTCCCTCAGTTCGTGCAAGAGCGCTTTCGCCTCGACATCGAACCCTGGTTTCTTCTCGACGTATACGCGCTGGACCATGACGCCACCTTACCTCTCGTTGTTGCAATGCGTACATTATAGAGGTTGCGAGGTGGCTTTCGCTAAAAGGGAGTGCGCGAAAAGGGACAGTCCCTATTTCGCACAAAACTGCGACGGCTGCTTCACCGACAACAAAAATGCGCCGAAAGAGGCAGCCCCCTTTCGGCGCATTTGCAGGTGCGAGCGTTCGCAGCTTCGGGCGTTAACGCGTCTGCTCGACGAACTTGCTGTTGACGAACTTCTCGAACACCAGGTCGCTCTTGTGCTCGTTGCCCAGCACGTCAGTCACGTCGAAGCGGAATGCGAACGTGCCGTCGCCGAGGCCTTCGTAGGTGATCGTGGGATCTTCATGCCAGGTCATCGTTCCGAGCGGAATGACATCCTGAGCGCCCGTCGACACGTTGGCGGCGGGGAAGAGGAACTCGATCTGGTCGCCCTCTTGGAGCAAGTTGCCCGTGCGGCCGGCCATGCCAGTTTCGGTGTTGTTCTCATCCCACAGGCACACGACGCCGTACTCGTTGGTCGAATAGTCGTACTCGACGACCATTCCCGTGCGCTCGCCGTTGAGGTTGATGGGGATGTAGTACAGGTTGTAGCCGTCGCCCTGCTCGGACAGCGTCGCGCTCACGTAGTTGCCGTCGATGGTCAGCCA
Source organism: uncultured Coriobacteriaceae bacterium (assembly GCA_902779135.1). GTDB lineage: Bacteria > Actinomycetota > Coriobacteriia > Coriobacteriales > Eggerthellaceae > UBA9715. The sequence goes on from CACZAR010000087.1 coordinate 2,436, forward strand.
GTCGCACTGGAAGTTGTCGGTGAACTCGCCAGTCTCGTACGAACCGGTCATGTCGTTGTCGGAGCCCAGGTAGCACAGGATGTCGAACTGGTCGATGTACACGTACATCTCGAACGAGACCTGCGCGACCTGGTCGAGGCCCTGCGTGACCTGCAACTGCACGTGGCCGTCAGGCAAGACGGTCTGCGCGAAGTCGATGCCAATCTTGTTCTCGTTGACCGGCTCGCCATGCAGCGACACGTAGTTGTCGAAGGTCGTCCAGTCGTACTTGTCGTAGACGCCGTACATGACGCCCAAGAACTGCAGGTACGGTGTGTTGCTCGTGATCTCGGCATACTTGTAGAAGTCGTTCTTGTCGGTGATCTGCAGTGGGTAGTAGACCGACAGGCCCGATGCCTTGCTGCGGTTGCGCCCGTGGGCCTCGAACACGATCGCGTTGTCGATCGCCTTGGTGACGGCGTCGGCATCCGAGCCGATGACGTCGCGCGTCCTGCTCATGAGGTCGCCGAGGTCGACCATGTTCATGGAGAGCATGCCCTGGTTGCCGTAGCTCTCAGCCTTGCCGGCGCCCTGGTAGAGCTTGCGCAGGCTCGACGTGTCGACCGTCGCGAGCGCGATGTCATCCGAAGCGTTTTGGAATGCCGTCGAGACGGCCTTGATTTTCGAGAGATCGATCGTCGACAGCGTTGCCGTGCTGGCAGCGCCCACATTCGCGCACTTGTTGTAGTACGTCTCGCAGATGACGGTGCCCAGGTCGGCGCCCGACGTGCCGGGATGGCTCGCCAGCCAGGTCGGCCATTGCGTGTAATCCCAGCCCGTGCCCGGCTCGGACTCTTCGGAGGCGACCATGTAGCTTGCATACGGCGAGAGGATTTCGGCGGTTTCAAGCGTGGCCATCAGGCACGTGTCGAAGCCGATGACGTCAAACTTCGTGCCGCACGATTGCATCGCGTCGCGCATCTCGGTCAGCGTGAGCGAGTCGGCCTCGCCGGAGCGTGTGTACGGATACAGGTCGTCGAGGCACACGCCCGTGATCGAGCCTCCACCGTGGTCCCAGATGACCAGCATGTAGTGGTCTGCCGGGAAGTTGGACGTACCCCATTTCAGGAAGTCGGCGAAAGTCGATTCCGCGGCCATCGAGGCGGAAGGCACGCGCTCGACCTGCGTCATGTAGCCGTCTTTCATCTCGTAGCGCTCGAGGTAGCGGGCACTCACCGTATCGTTTTGCCATTTCTTGGCGCCGCCAGTCTCGATGACGTAGTTGACGTTGTTGCCCAGTTTGGCCTGCGTGAGCTCGACGAGGTTGCCAGTGGCCAGGCCACCGCCCATGCGGGTCGAGGTGCTCTCGAGATCCGAGCCGCACACGTACATGAGCACGGTCCAGGTGTCGTTGGCGTTTCCGTTGCCAAGGTCGGAGCTGATGGTGTAGGTGCCGTTCGTGCTGGGCGCGCCCGGCGTGTTGCCACCGGTCGTTCCGCCGCCGAAGATGCTCGATCCGCCTGTGCCGCCCGAGCCGGGGTTCAACATGCAGCTTCCACCGAAGCCGCCGATGATCAGGATGAAGATGACGCCGATGATGAGGGGCATCAAGCATCCCCGCTGCGAGCCGCCTGTGTTGCCGGCACCGCCGATGCCCGTGCCGCCCGTTCCTGCGCCTGGAAGAGTCTGGCTCGGTTGACCGGGCTGGCTGGTGTGGCTTGAGCTGGCGTTCGAGCTCGAACCCGCCTGGCTTGAGCCTGCCCATTGCGATTGCGGCTGGCTGCTTTGCGAGCTCTGCTGCGATTGATGTTCGATGACCGATTGCAGCTGCTCGGAGAGCGATTGCTGCGGCTTGGACGAGCCGCCCTGCGGAGTGGCGTGAGGGCGGCCGCTCGTGTTTGCGCGACCAGACGAGCTTGAGCTTGAAGCAGGATTCGTGCGGTTGTGCTTGTCCGATGCGCCCTGTTGCGTCGGTTTCTCGCGATGATGGTCGGATCCGGTAGCCATGGAGCGCCCCTTCCGTTGAGTAAGCATTTCGGGTTCATGCGGTTGCCCGGTCATCCCAGGAGCCGTCGAGGCCCCTCTCGTTGAATTGTATCAACAATGCTTGTGCTCAACGAATTGGAGCAAGGATAAAAAGCGGGGAATTTTGCCGTTTTTGCAATGCCCAGCGGCTCTTGCAAGTGTGTCAGCTTTTACAGGCGTAGCGGTTCTTACAGGTTGTGGAACCAGTCTATGATCGCCTGCTTGGTCGCTTCGACTTCCTGCTCTTCGTCGGTCGTGCCCAGGGCAGCGTTTCCGTTCTCTCCGAACGTCGTTGTGATGCCGAACATCTCGTCGAATGCCGAACGGTCGATGTCGGCAGCTTCGATGGCGTTGGCTTCGGTCGTTGACACGGAGGTCGAGAAGACGTCGTTCACATAGACCATGATGTCCGAGGCGCCTTCGACGAGCACGTTGCCGTCGGCATCGGCGACTTTTACAGCCTTGCCCTGCTTGTCGACGAGTTTGCCTCCTTTTGCGAGGTTCAGGTTCGAGACAGTCGAGTCGTCGGTCACGATCCATTCCGACGTGGAGTCGATGTAGACGTTCAGATGTTCCGCGTTCGTTGAAGCTTTTGCGTTGTCGACGATGTCCGAGGCACCCTCCCACGTGCTGCCGTCGAGTAGGAAGAAATCAACCGTGCTGATGGTGTCGACCTCGACGTTACCTTCCAGGTCCTGGTTGATGCCGGTGAACGTGGCAATTGCGCCATTGCTACCCGCAGTTCCCCAGTTGTTCGCGTCGTTGCCGGCAGCGGTGATCAGATTGGCCGCATCGGAATCGAAGTCGAGCTCTGTGTTCGACAGCACGACTTTTGCCGACGTGTTCGTCAGGTAGAACATTGCGCCAGATTCGATGGCGCTCGAAAGCTTCGAGTTGGTTGCCTGGAACAGCGCCGTTTCGCTTGTCTTGGCCTCGGCATCACCCGACGTCGATTGGTAGATGAGGACGCCGTTGGCAACTGGATCGCTTCCGGTTTTTCCCTTGTTCGTCGAGGTCAGTTTCGAATCCGAAATCAGGACGGTGTTCAAGCCCTCCATGCCGACGAGCTGCGAGCCTGCAGCTGTGCCGGTGACGTTGTCAACCTCGATGTCGCCCGTCGAATAGAGGATCGGCGAGCCTGAACCGGCGGTATTCAGCGTCGAGTTGGTGACGGAGATGTTTCCGCCGCCGCGGTCGGTTGCGATGCTGGCGCAATGGTCGCCTTGGGTGGAAACCGTCAACCCGTTTGCGACGATGGTGCCACCGTAGGTTGCGTCGAGGCCGCGTGCACTGTCGGCGGTAGTCTCAATTGTGGTGTTGTTGGCGAAGATGGTGGCCTTGTCAGTTGCGAACAGGCCGTTCGACCCCTCGGACGAAGCGGTGAGCGCTGAGTCGCGCACGATTGCCTGCGACGCCTCGTTAACGGCGAGCACGATGGCATTCGCACCGTAGAAGTTGCAGCGGTCGGGATCAGTGTCGTCGCCCGATTTCACGAGCGTTGCGTTTGCGAGGTCGAGCTTGCCCCCGTTGGTCGCCAGCCCGGCGTTCTGTCCAGACTCTGCTGCCTCGATCGTTTCCTCATAGATTGCGATGTCTTCGCCATCGGCTGTCGCTGCAGCAGTGTAGGTGCCCGAGTAGTTGTACGTCATCGTGTCCGGGCCGCCGGGGGCGCCAGACATGCTCGGGGGCGCGCCTGCGCTCGAGCCGCTTGGCATGGCGGGCGGTGCGCCTGCACTCGAGCCGCTCGGCATGTCGGGTGGAGCAGCCAGGCTGAGGCCGCTCGGGATGCCGAGCGTGAGTGCAAGTGCTGCTGCAATCGCGATTGCCTTGAACCGGTAGCGTTTTGTTCCGTGCATGTTACGACCTGGCATGGGTTTGCCGAGGTCGTCGTGGTTGTAGTTGTGTTGTTGGTTGGTCATCATGTTCGCGCCTCTAGTTTGTTGTCTCTGCGTTTGGCTTTTCGATTCCATGATAAGTGGCATCCCTTAAACCAGGCTGAATGCCTATGCCTGTTCGGGTCGCGCTTTCTACGATTGTGCCACGTAGTTGGCCAAAGTTGTCGACTCGTTTACGGGACGGATAACGATTGTCACAAGGTAGCCACATTCAGTTCTCGGCGCGCTATTATATGCGCATACGGACACGTCGGCGCCATCGTCGGCGACAACCTCCGTGCAGAAGGCATCCGTCATTCCGAAGGAGGAATCATGGCAGAGCAATTCGACGAGTTGGCCAACGAAGAGGCGAAGGTCGAAGAGAAGGTACAGGAAGCTGTCGAAACTGTAGAGGAAAAGGCTCAGGAAGCCGTCGAGGCTGCTGAGGAAGCAACCCAAGAAGCCGTTGATGCTGCTGAGGACGCAGCTCAAGAGGCTGCCGATGCTGCTGTAGAGGCGGTCCAGGAGACCGCTGATGCTGCCACGGAAGCAGCTCAAGAGGCTGCCGATGCTGCTGCGGATGTCGCAGCTGAGGCGGAGGCGAAGGCGAACGACGCTGTCGCCCAGGTGCAAGCGGCGATTGGAGATGTCATCAACACAGTCACGGAGAAGGCAGGTGCAGCGGCGAAGGAAGCCCAGCCTGCTATCGAAAACGTCATTGGCTCTGTGAAGGACAAGACCTCCGAAGCATACGATGCAGCCAAGCCTGCAGTTGAAGGTGCCGTCGAGACCGTCAAGACCAACATGGCTGGCGCATACGAAGCAGCCAAACCTGCTGTTGAGGAGGCCATCGGCACGATCAAGGACAAGACGACCGAGGCGTACAACGCAGCTGCTCCCGCAATCGCCGAAGCTGCTGCCACGATCCAGCAGAAGGCTGGCGAGGCGTACGAGGCTGCGAAGCCCACGATTGACAGCGCGACCGAGAAGATCAATGCTGCTGTTGCCGAAGCGAAGCCGAAGGTTGAAAGCGCGCTGGGCTCGGTCAAGAACAAGATGGAAGAGCTGACCGGCCGCGACCTCGACGGTGACGGCAAGATCGGCGAGGCTGAGATTTCCGATGTTGCAGCACCCGAAGAGGCGCCTGCTGAGGCTGCGGCTGCAGCTGAGGAGGCTCCAGCGGCTGCCGAAGAAGCTGCAGCTCCGGCGGAAGCCCCGGCAAAAGAGGCTGCTGAATAAGGATGGC
>CACZAR010000088.1 GCA_902779135.1 uncultured Coriobacteriaceae bacterium
CGACAAGAACAGTGTCCTCGACAACATCTCTCGTCGTACCGGGAATATCGGTGACGATGGCCATGTCCTCGAGGATGCGCTTGCGGCGGTCGCCGAAGCCCGGAGCCTTGACGGCGACGACGTTCAGGGTGCCGCGCAGCTTGTTGAGCAGCAGCGTGGCCAGGCCCTCGCCCTCGACGTCCTCGGCGACGATGAGCATCGAGCGGCCGGACTTCATGACTTCCTCCAGCAGCGGGATCATGTCCTGGATGTTGGAGATCTTCTGGTCGGTCAGCAGGATGTAGGGATCCTTCAGCACGGCCTCCATGCGCTCCATGTCGGTGGCCATGTACGGAGAAATGTAGCCGCGGTCCCACTGCATGCCCTCGACGATTTCCATGTCCATGCCGAAAGTCTGGCTCTCCTCGACGGAGATGGCGCCATCGTTGCCCACAGCGTCCATGGCCTCAGCGATCTTCTCGCCGATTTCAGCATCGCCGGCGGAGATGGTGCCGACGTTGGCGATCTGCTCCTTGGTGGAGACCTTCTGAGCATCAGCCTTGATCTGCTCGACGATGGCGATGGTGGCCTTCTGGATGCCGCGGCGGATGCCCAGAGCATCAGCGCCAGCGGTCACGTTGCGCAGACCTTCGCGAACGATGACGTCAGCCAGCAGCGTAGCGGTCGTCGTGCCGTCGCCGGCAACGTCGTTGGTCTTGACGGCAGCTTCGCGCACGAGCTGAGCACCCATGTTCTCGACCGGATCCTCGAGCTCGACCTCGCGGGCGACGGTCACGCCGTCGTTGGTGATGACCGGAGCGCCGTAAGACTTCTCGATGGCCACGTAACGGCCCTTGGGGCCAAGGGTGACCTTAACGGCGTCGGACAGCTTGGTCACGCCGTTGGCAAGAGCGCCACGCGCATCTGCCTCAAACCTAATATCTTTTGCCATTGGTTGGACTTCCTTTCAGTTGCTTTATTCGCAGATTGCGTAAATGTCGTCAGCACGGAGGATGAGCACGTCCTCGCCGTCGTAGCTGACTTCGGTCCCGCCGTACTTGCTGTAGATAACCTTGTCGCCAACCTTGACGGGAACGGGGAACTTGTTGCCGTCCTTGTCGATCTTGCCTTCGCCAACAGCAATAACGGTGCCGGTCTGGGGCTTTTCCTTCGACTCGCTTGCCAGGTACAGGCCAGAAGCAGTCTGGGCCTCGGCCTCATCGGCCTTGACGATCACGCGATCGCCCAGCGGTTTAAGAGCCATGGTTCATGCCTTCCTTTCGTGCATATGCCATTTATAACCAAGTTTCAAAATTTAGCACTCCGACCATTGGAGTGCTAACAGCTACGTACTATAGCATCACCGCGCCCCAGTTGGGCGAGTTTACCGAACCGTCATTTTCCCGCCACATTATTTAGCGATATGCGCAAAGGCGTACCAAAGGGGACGGGCACCTGCCAGACAGTTACCAGGTAAGCTGTCTGGCAGGAGCCTGGCCAGCAATCGTCTGGCCGATATGCGCTTGGTTTCGAAAGACCCATCCCCTAACACATAAGAAGAGGCGCCCCGAAGGGCGCCTCCATCATGCGATGTTCGCTCAATCCTAGTAGTTCTCGGCACGAAGCTCGAAGTAGGACTTCGGATGCATGCACACCGGGCAAATCTCGGGAGCCTTGCTGCCGATGACGATGTGACCGCAGTTGCTGCAAATCCAGGTGCGATCGCCGTCGCGCGAGAAGACGAGGCCGCCCTCGATGTTGCCGATGAGCTGGCGATAGCGCTCCTCATGATGCTTCTCGATGGCACCGACCATGCGGAACTTCGCGGCGATCTCCTTGAAGCCCTCCTCGTCGGCGACCTTAGCGAACTCGTCGTACATGTCGGTCCACTCGTAGTTCTCGCCATCGGCGGCATCGTTCAGATTCGCGATCGTGTCAGGAACAGCACCATCATGCAGGTACTTGAACCAAATCTTGGCATGCTCTTTCTCGTTCTTCGAAGTCTCGAGGAAGATGTTTGCGATCTGCACGTAACCGTCGTTCTTCGCCTTGCTTGCGTAATACTGGTACTTGGTATGGGCCTGCGACTCACCGGCAAAAGCAGTCTGCAGGTTCTCCCATGTTTTGCTGCCCTGAAGCTCCATAGTTGCTCCTCTCGTCGTGTTGTCAGCTGACTCAAACGTTACCACATTCCAACATCCTGAAAAGTTGGTTTTTCAGTTCTGCACAATGCGTTATCCTGTTACAACTTAATGGATGCAAATGCTACACAACTACTCGTCGGCATAGACGTCGGATCGACCACGGTGAAAGCAGCCGCGGTCGACGGTGCTACGCACAAAATCCTGAGCGCCACATACTTACGCCATCACGCTCACCAGCTGAAAACCGCCGAGCAAGTCATCGATGACATCATGCGCGAACTCGGCAATCAGCCGGCTCTCATAGCAGTGACGGGCTCGGGTGGCAAAGAGCTGGCCGAATCGCTCGGCGTGCCCTATGTTCAAGAAGTCATCGCGAACTCGATTGCCGTGGCGACGCATTACCCGTCGGCACGCGTGGCGATTGAACTGGGCGGTCAGGACGCGAAGATGATCTTCTTCGAACCTGGCTACGACAAGGAGACCCTCAAGGTCTCCGACATGCGCATGAACGGCTCGTGTGCAGGCGGCACGGGCGCATTCCTCGACGAGATTGCCTCACTTCTCAAGATTCCAGTCGAGGAACTCAATGAAGCTGCCTCGGCTGGCAAGACGCTCTACAGCATCTCTGGACGCTGCGGCGTCTTCGCAAAAACGGACATACAACCGCTCATCAACCAGGGTGCGGCAAAAGAGGACATTGCACTTTCAACGTTCCACGCCGTCGCCAAGCAGACGCTCGGCGGCCTCGCCCAAGGCATGGACGTCATCCCGCCCGTCATCTTCGAGGGTGGTCCGCTCACGTTCAACCCGATGCTAATCGAAGTGTTCAAGCAACGCTTGCGCATTGATGGCGCCGATGTCATCATCCCCGACCAACCCGAGATCATCGTCGCACGCGGTGCGGCGCTTTCTCTGCAAAAGCTGTTCGAAGACGCTGGCCTCGAACCCATGAAGCTCGGCGAGGCACGTGAAAAAGTGCGTGCTGCAGCTGACTCGGTGCATCTACGCCCAAGCTCGAGCAAGCCGTTCTTCGAGTCGGAAGACGAGCTGGTCGCATTCCGCAAGCGCCATGAATCGGCCGCGGCGCCTGCAGGCCCTGCGGCATACAAGCCAGGTTCGACCGTTCGCGCCTATCTGGGCATCGACTCCGGTTCGACCACCACGAAGTTCGCGCTCGTCGACGAGAGCGGCAACCTGCTCGACTCGTTCTACGCAAACAACGAAGGCGAACCGCTCGACGTTGCCAAAGCAGCGCTTTGCGAGCTCGACAAACGCTGGAAAGATGCAGGCGTCAACCTTGACATCATGGGTTGCGCTACAACCGGCTACGGCGAGCTGCTCTTCGCCAAGGCGTTCCGCGCCGATTGCCATGTCGTCGAAACGGTTGCTCATGCGCTAGCGGCAGCACGCTACGTTGACGATGCGACTTTCATCCTCGACATCGGCGGTCAGGACATGAAAGCCATCTGGATCGACGATGGCATCGTGACCGACATCCTCGTTAACGAAGCATGCTCAAGCGGCTGCGGCTCGTTCCTCGAAAACTTCGCACGCACGCTCGGCATACAAACACGCGACATCGCCGAAGCGGCATTCCGTTCGAAGAGTCCGGCAGAGCTCGGCAGCCGCTGCACTGTGTTCATGAACTCATCTGTTGTCACCGAGCAGAAGAACGGCAAATCGCCCGACGACATCATGGCAGGCCTTTGCCGTTCTATCATCGAGAACGTTTTTACCAAGGTCATCCGCGTGTCGAACCTCGACAGTCTCGGTGAGCGCATCGTCGTTCAGGGCGGCACGTTCTCAAACGACGCCGTGCTTGCTGCATTCGAGGCGTACGTCGGTCGTCCTGTCACGCGCGCTCCCTACCCTGGGCTTATGGGCGCGATTGGAGCGGCACTGTTCGCCATCCGAAACGAACAACAGGAAATCACCGAGGGTGAAGGCCATTTGCGCTCGACGTTCATCGGGCTTGACGGCGTACGCGAACTCACGTACACGCAGACGTCGAACGCCATTTGCCCGTTCTGCACTAACAACTGCTCTCGTGCAATCGTGACGTTCTCAGACGGATCGACGTACGTCACCGGCAACCGATGCGAACGCGGCGAAATCGTCGGAGACCCACGTGATGCAGACGTCGGCGAGAAGGTCAAAGCCGTCCGCGCGCGTAAGAAGTCGATTCCCAATCTCTTCGATGTGCGCGAGAAGCTCCTTTTCAACGATTATCAGGCACCTGAACTTTCAAGCCCACGCAACATCACCATCGGCCTGCCACGCGTGCTCGCCTTCTGGGACAACATGCCGTTCTGGTCGACGTTCTGGCGTTCGCTCGGCTTCAAAGTGCGCATCTCGCACGAATCCAGCCGCGCGATGTACGAGAACGGCCTGCCTGCTGTTGCTTCCGACACGATTTGCTTCCCCGCGAAGCTTGTGCATGGTCACGTGCGCGACCTCGAACGTGCTCATGTGAACCGCATCTTCATGCCCTCCATTACAACCGTGCCGTCAGAGAACACTGAAAAGACGAGCGAGTCGATGTGCGCGGTCGTCAAGGGTTATTCCATCGTCATGCGCAATTCCGACAATCCCGAGCTGCGCGCAAACGTGCATTTCGACGCCCCGCTTTGGCATTGGTACTCCGACCTCGACCGCGAACGTCAACTGTCCGATTGGATGAGTGAGACCTTTGGCATCGACCCAGCTCTTACGAAGCGTGCTATCGAGGCGGGCGACGCTGCCATGGAAAGTTTCAGATCAGAGCTGCTCGCTGCTGGAAAGGAAGTCATCGACAAGGCACGACGCGATGGGTCGTATGCAGTCGTGCTCGCATCGCGCCCTTACCATAACGATCCGCTCGTCAACCACAACTTGCCCGATATGTTCATCGAGCAGGGCATTCCTGTATTAACGCCCGATGCCGTTCCCGGCATCGGCGACATCGACCTGTCGAAGAGCCGTCTTGACATCGTCAACAACTTCCATGCGCGTATGCTTGCGACGGCAATCATTTCAGCGCAGGACCCGAACCTCGAATATGCCCAGGTCGTCAGCTTCGGCTGCGGTCACGATGCATATCTCTCCGATGAGATCGTGCGTTTGACGCATGAAATCACCGACAAATCGCCACTCATTTTGAAGGTCGATGAGTCCGACGTGCCAGGACCGCTGCGCATCCGCATCAGATCATTTATCGAAACCATCAACATCAAGCGGCAAGAACGGTCGAGCGCCCCATTGCGCCAGCTGAAAGACCCCTACCCCGTCAAGTTCACAAAACCTGACCGCAGGGAGAAGGTCGCGCTCATCCCGAACACCTCGCACGCGTTCGGACGCCTCATGGCTGCTGTGTTTTCGAAACAGGGCGTGCGGGCAGTTCCCATCCCCATCGGCCGCGACGAGGCAATTGCGCTCGGCAAGCAGTACGTGCACAACGACATCTGCTTCCCAGCGCAAATTACCATCGGCGAATGTCTGGCCGAGTTGCGCTCTGGCAAATACGATGATTGCGATGTGGCAGTTGCCACTGGCAAGTACATCGGCGACTGCCGACTGACTCACTACGGTGCGTTGCTGCGTAAAGCGCTTGACGATGCAGGCTATGCGCATGTTCCCATCATCACAAATGACGATGTGGACTACCACGACCTCCATCCGGGGTTCAAGATGTCGGTCGCCTCAGCTGCGCGAGTCGCCATGGGCCTTCCCATGATCGACGCCCTCGAAGAGCTGTTGCGCAAGATGCGCCCATACGAACTCGTGCCAGGATCGGCTGACGAAGCATTCGAGCGCGCTCTCGACGAGGTCATATTCAGCTTCGAGCATCATGGCGCATCGGGTGCACAGCGCGGCTTCAAACGCGCCATCGACATTATGCGCACAGTTGAGTACGACCGAACGAACCTGCGACCGCGCGTACTCATTGTGGGCGAATACCTGTTGAATTTCCATCCCGGCGCGAACCACGATGTCGAAGCATACCTCGAAAACAATGGATTCGAGATCATCGAAGCCAAGATGACCGATGTCATCCGCAAGACGTACTTCTATCGAGGTGCGCAAATCTCTGAATACGGCATCAAGAAGCCCCTTACTGAAGCAACTTGGTACAAGATTGCAAACGCGCTATTCGAGCACGCGCATAACGTGTGCGATCAGATTGCGAGCGCGCACCCGCTCTACGAGCCGGCCACTCGCATGCCCGACTTGGTCGTTGATTCAGACCAAATCATCCACCACACGTTCGACGCTGGCGAAGGCGTGCTCATCCCCGGCGAAATCATCCATCATGCCAACCACGGTTGCGAAGCGTTCCTGATCTTGCAGCCGTTCGGATGCTTGCCGAACCACATCGTCGGGAGAGGCATTGTGAAGCGTCTGCGTGAGCTCTATCCCACCGCGCAGATTCTCTCGCTGGACTATGACCCAGACGTAAGCTTCGCGAATGTTGAGAACCGCCTGCAAATGCTCGTCATGAACATCCGCGAGATGCGCGCAGACCCAGTCGAAGTGGTCGACATCGAGGAAGTAGCCGACACAGTCACTGCCGTTGCTTCAGAAGTCGACGAGCTTGCTGCTCAACTACTCGAATCGTCTGTACAACTGCTTGATGTACCGGATTTCGAATCAAGAAAGAGCCTCGATAGTAAATCCGATGTAGGGAACGATGCGATATCGGAAAGCCAGCATAGTATCCCAGCTCAGTCATTGCCCGAGCTTACGCCTGAGCTTTTGGTGAAGGCACAAGCCAACATGCGCGATATTCTCGAACGCGAGGACCATCTCGCAGCACGCGCAAAAGACACGCTGGCTGCCGCTCGCATCGCAGCCCGTCACAGCGCGAGCGACGCAGCCGAGAAAGTCACTAGTTCGGCACTTGCTGCTTACGAAATCGCTCGCGAGATGCGCACGCGCACGCGCGAGGCACTTGCTGTCGCTTCCGAGATAGCCGACAGTTTGAACGAATCTCGGGGTGACGCTATTTCCCATGCGCAGGAAGAGATTGCAATCCGCATAGAAGAGGGTCGCGCCTTCGCTGACAAGGTACGTAAACGTGCGCGCGAGGTCGCAGAGAAAACCAAACGTTAGTTTACCCATTCCGGAAGACGAACTCTTCGTCTTACCGCTCAACATCGACCGTCACGCTGCAAGCAAACGCAACCAAAAGCCGAGCAAACCAGCTGCCATGAGCGCACCTACGAGGACGAGCAGAGCGCCGCTGATTTTGTTGACGATGTCGTAATGCGCCTTCACCCAAGTAAATGCACCTTCCAACTGGTCAATCAGAACAGCAGCAATGACGAAGGGCAACCCTA
>CACZAR010000089.1 GCA_902779135.1 uncultured Coriobacteriaceae bacterium
CAGGAGACGTTCGCGCGCATGCGCGATGCGCATTGCGACGTTGTGGCAATGGAGGTCTCGTCCCACGCGCTCGATTTACTGCGCACGTGGAACACTGATTTTGCCGTAACGGCGTTCACGAACCTCACGCAAGACCACCTCGACTACCATCACACGTTCGAAGCTTATTTCGAAGCGAAGGCGCTGTTGTTCTCGAAGGACTATCCTGCCAAGCGCGTCATCTGCATCGATGACAAGTGGGGCAAGAAGCTGCTGCGCCGTTGCTCGGCAGCAGACGATCAAATCATCACGACCGGTTTCGACGAGTCGGCACAGATCCATCCCGTATCGGTCGAGATGGCGGCGACGCACACGAGCGTCGAGCTTGAGGTGCGCGGCCGTCGCGTCGCGTTCGACTACCCGCTCGTCGGGCGCTTCAACGTGTCCAACATCATGTGCGCCTACGCCATCGCCATGCAACTCGGTATCTCGCAGGACGTCATCGTCGAAGCGCTTTCCGAAGCCCCGCAGGTTCCTGGGCGCCTCGAGCGCGTGGCGGCCAAAGCCGATGGCGGCATTTCGGTATTTGTCGATTACTCCCACACGCCTGACGCTCTGCGCAAGGCGGTGTCGTCGATCAAGGTGCTCACTCCAGCGCGTACCATTGTCGTGTTCGGGTGCGGTGGCGACCGCGATGCATCCAAGCGTTCGATCATGGGTGGCGTGGCTCTCGAAGCCGACTACGCCATCGTGACGTCCGATAATCCGCGCACCGAAAATCCTGACGACATCATTGCCGACATCGTGTCGGGCATGGGGGCAGGCGAGGGCCGCTATGAAGTCGTGCCTGATCGTCGCGAGGCCATCGCCCGTGCGATTGCGTACGCCAACGAGGGCGATTCGGTGCTCATCGCGGGCAAGGGTCACGAAAACTATCAGATCATTGGTTCGGAAGTGCGCCATTTCGACGACCGCGAAGTTGCGGCAGAGGAGTTGGAGAAGGCGTTCGCGTAAGGTTGTTTCATGCGTTTGAGTGTTGCGGAAATAGCGGGAGCCGTCGGCGGAACATACGCGGGCGCAGATGCGACGGTCGAAGGTGTCAATTGGGACTCGCGGCTCGTCCAGGCTGGTGACATGTATGTCGCGTTGCCGGGCGAACGAGTTGACGGACATGATTTCGTTGGAGCCGCTGCCGTAAACGGTGCGGCATGCGCACTCGTGACGCATGAGGTCGAAGCTGATATTCCGCTCATTGTCGTGGACGACACCGCTGCAGCGCTCACGAGATTGTCTGCGTATTGGCGCAGCAAGCTCGAAGGTGTAGTCATCGGCCTCACGGGCTCGGTGGGAAAGACTTCCACGAAGAACCTCGTGCGCGATGTGCTGTCGCATGCACATTCTGTTGTTGCGACGCTCGCCAACCAGAACAACGAACTTGGTGTGCCCAACACGCTGCTCGCTGCCGATGTCGATACCGATGCTGTTGTCGTCGAGATGGGCATGCGCGGACGCGGGCAAATCACCGAGTTATGCGAAATCGCGCATCCCGACTGGGGCATCATCACCAACGTGGGTGAAAGCCACATCGAGCTTCTGGGCAGCCGCGACAACATCGCACGCGCCAAAGCCGAGCTGTTCGAATGCTTGCCCAATGGTCGTGGCATCGCGTTCGTGAACGCTTCCGACGACTACGCAAGCCAGGTGTGCGACTACGCCAAGCTCGATGAACGCAACATCACCACCGTTTTCTACGGCGGCGCATCCGCATCAGGCGATGCCCCTTCCGTCTGGGCCTCCGAAGTGGAGCTCGATGACGAAGGTCGACCCTCGTTCACGCTGTGCGCTAAGAATGTGCCAATTGCTGTCGATGGCTCGGCATTGCATGTGAGCGATTCTGCAGGCACTATTCCTGAATCTACATTTAGGCAAGCCGAAGCCAAGCGAACGTGCAATACCGAGCCATCGACAGCGAACGAGCAAGGAACCTTCTCCAGTCAAATCGCCTGCAAGCTTGAGTTACGCGGGGCGCACAGCGTCACGAACGCCTGCGCTGCTGCAGCTGTCGGCCTGGTGAGCGGCATGACGCTCGAGCAGGTGCGTGATGCGCTGGCTGCTGCGCAGCCTGAGAAAGGCCGTCAGCAGATTACGCACACGCAGGCAGGCATCACCGTGTTCGACGACTCGTACAATGCGAGCCCCGACTCCATGCAAGCATCGCTGAACACGTTCACGTCGATGGCCGTCGAGGGCAAGCGCGTCGCCGTGTTGGGCGACATGCTCGAACTGGGCGATTTCTCCAAGGAATGCCACGAGCGCGTCGGCATCATGGCGGCAAATGCGCATGTCGATCGCCTTGTATGCGTCGGTGAGCTGTCGCGTCATATGGCGCGGGCTGCCGAAGAAGCTGGCATCGATCCGCAGGCCATTCAAACGTGCGACAACGCCGAAGAGGCGCTCGCGCTTATACTTCCAATTCTCGAGCCGGGCGATGCGGTGCTGGCCAAGGCATCGCACTCCATCGGGCTCGACCGCATTGTTAAAGAGCTGGTGAGCTAAATGCTGTCCCTTGTCTTTTCGGAATATCCGACATTCTTGGTGTTCCTCTCGGTGTTCGTTGCCATCGTTATTACGATGCTGCTCATGCCGCCATGGATCAAGTTCCTGAAGTCGAGTCACATCGGTCAGCAGGTGCGTGACGATGGGCCCGAGACCCACCTCGTAAAGCAGGGCACGCCCACGATGGGCGGCCTTATGATGCTCATCGCAGTTGTCGCCACGCTGCTCATCGTGGGCTACCTGACGACCGAGACCTTTGTTCTCATCGCGGCTGTGCTGCTCACTGGCGCGCTCGGCCTTTTCGACGATGCTTCCAAGGTCGTCCACGAGCGTTCGCTGGGCCTCACGCCCAAGGGTAAGCTCATCGGCCAGTTCGCAATCTACTGTCGTGCCAATCGGCGACGGGATTGCCATTCCGTGGTTCTACCTTATCTTCGTCAACATCCTGCTTGTCGGTCTGTGCAATGCCGTTAATCTGACTGATGGCCTTGATGGACTGGCAGCAGGCACGGTCATGATATCGATGGTCGTCATGGCAGCCATCGCATTCCGCACCGACTTGCTCGAGCCGGCCATCCTGTCGGCTGCTCTTGCAGGCACATGCATCGGTTTTTTGTGGTTCAACGCGTATCCCGCCGACATCTTCATGGGCGATACAGGTTCGCTAGCGTTGGGGATGGGGCTTGGTTGTCTCGCCGTCGTCACGAAAAGCGAGTTCATCGTCATCATCGTCGGCGGCCTGTTCGTGGCAGAGGCTCTGTCGGTCATGATTCAGGTGGCGCACTACAAGCGAACGAAAAAGCGCGTCTTCCTCATGGCTCCGCTTCATCACCACTTTGAGAAGAAGGGCTGGTCTGAGACGAAGGTCGTCATCCGCTTCTGGATTATCTCGGGTGTGTTCGCCGCCGTCGGCTTCTCGCTTTACTTTGCAAACAGCGTTGTCACGGCAGGTATGTGATGACTGATTATCTTGAGAATACGAAGTGTGCCCCGGCTCGCCTCGGTGCCGTGCTCGTGCTCGGCCTCGGTGTGAGCGGAAAGGCTGTTGCGCGCTATTGCGCTGCGCTCGTCGGCTCGCGCGTTGATGAGCTGTTCATTGCCGCCGGTGCGCGCAATGACGATTCGGTCGCGTTTGTCGAGTCGCTGGCTGGTGAGCACGTCAACTTTGCGTTTGGCGATGAAGCGCTCGAGGGTATCGAAGAGCATTTCGACGTGTGCGTTGCCAGCCCCGGCATTCCGTTCCACCACAAGCTCTATCAGGATGCACTTGCATGCTCGACCGAGCTGATCAGCGAAGTCGAATTCTCTTGGCGCGAGAGCGCAGCCGACAGCACGTGGGTGGCAATCACCGGTACGAACGGCAAGACCACAACCACGTCGTGCGCGGCTCACGTGTTGCAGCAGGCAGGCTTGCCCGCAAATGCCGTGGGCAACATCGGCGAGGTTTGCCTTGAGGCGGTTGCAGCGGGCAAAACCAAGATTTACGTGTGTGAAATCTCGTCGTACCAGCTCTACTCGACACGACAGTTTGCGCCTGATGTGGCCGTCATGCTTAACATCACGCCTGACCACCTGCATTGGCATCAGAGCCTCGAGGCGTATCGCGATGCCAAGTTCAAGGTGTTCGACAATTTGACCGGCGTTGCCATCCTCGATGCGACAAATGATGTCGTCAGGGCGAAGGTGCGCGAGTTCAGGCAGATGCAGCCTGACGAGCGCGGGTTCGCTTACATTCCCATGGGGACGAAGGCGGGCTTGTCTGGCGACATGCGTGCCGCATGTGGTGCCGACAACGCTGCGTTCGTCGATGGCAGCCGGGAGCTTCGGGTTGCTTTCGATGGCGTCGAGCATGATTTGGGAAACGCTGACGACCTGCAGATCAAAGGCCTGCACAATGCCAGCAATGCGCTTGTTGCAGCTGCAGTCGCCGTCGTTCTGGGCGTGCCCGATGCAACGATTGCCCAAGCGCTTGCAACGTTCCCGCCGCTCGAGCACCGCATTGAGCCGTGCGGATCGGTTGCGGGAGTGGCATGCTTCAACGACTCGAAAGCCACGAACGTCGACGCGACGGTCAAGGCTTTGGGAGCATTCCCCGGACAAGACGTGATCGTGTTGCTCGGAGGCGACGACAAGGATACCGACCTGACCGACTTGATCAATGAGACGCATGCGCATGCGGTCGCAGCTGTGCTGTTCGGAGCAGGCCGTCCGCGATTTGCCGCTGCGTTCGAGGACGCCGCCACGCGTGCTCCGCAAGGGTTTGCCATTCTCGAGGCGGACCATATGGAAGACGCCTTCGATGTTGCACTTGAAGCGGCCTCGCCCGGAAGCGTCGTGTTGCTTTCGCCGGCATGTGCATCGTTCGACGAATTCAAGTCGTTCGAGCAACGAGGCCAGGTGTTCAAGCAGCTCGTTGCCGAACGGTCGCGAAGTAGGGGGGCGTAAACGCACATGCCCCGCATCGGAAACACTACCTCAAACGCCGCACCCGATGTCATTGGTCCCCGCCTGATCATGCTGCTTTGCGTGCTGGGCCTCACGTTGCTTGGCTTCGTCATGATTTATTCGGCATCGTCCATTTCCGCCATGTCCGAAGATATCAGCACCGCGAGTTACCTCATCGACCAGCTGGGGTTTGCGGTTGTTGGTGTTATCGCCATGTTCGTGCTGTGGAAGGTCGTGCCCTACCGTTTCTGGGAGGGTCCCGCCATCTGGGTCATTTGGGGCGTTGCTGTGGCGCTGCTGTTGCTGACAGCGATCATGGGCTTGTCGGCATTGGGTGCCCAGCGTTGGCTCAGGCTCGGTCCCATTTCTCTGCAACCTTCCGAATTCGTCAAGATTGCAATCGTGCTCATGGCTGCAAAGCTGTTCTCGGAGTTCAGGATGGGTTTGACTGATCCGCGTACGTTCATCGTGCAGATGATCATCTTCATCGTCGCGCCGACAGGCTTTTTGTTCGCCACTCAATCCGACCTCGGCACGACCGCAATCATCGCGCTCGGCGTGCTCGGCGTCATGTGGCTCGGCGAGGTTCCGCTGCGTACGATTCTCATCGTCATCGGCTGCCTCGTGGTGTTCGCATTGGGCGCGACCGTCTTCTCGAGCTATCGCGGTGACCGATTCCTCTACCTCAACCCGTGGAACGACGGTGAGAACGGCTATGGGCGAGGCTACCAGATCATCCACTCGTACTACGCGTTTGCCGAGGGCGGCATCTTCGGGACTGGTCTGGGCAATTCGCGCGAGAAGTACCTGTATCTGCCCGAGTCGGAGACCGACTTCATCTACGCCATCATCGGCGAGGAACTCGGCCTCATCGGTGCCGTGGCCGTCATCATCGTATGGCTCATCTTGTTGTGGGCGGGCATGCGCATCGCCCGCGCTGCGACTGACGATTTCGGTGCGATGATTTCGGGTGCGCTCACGATCATGCTCGTGTTCCAAGCATTTTTGAATATCGGCTGCGTCATCGGCGTTTTCCCCACGACGGGCAAGCCGCTGCCGTTCATCTCGTCAGGAGGTTCGTCGCTCATCGCGTCATTCATGATGATCGGATTGATATTGTCCGTGTCCGAAGACACGGGTGGTCGCAGCGTTTACGAGGGGCGACGTGACGACTTGCGCGTTGTGCGTGGTGGGCGCAGCGAACGTGCCAGGAGTCGAGGCTAGCTGACCAGAAGGGCATATCCCTTTTTTGGCTATCAAGTGCTTGGAGGAATGGAGAGCAACATGTTGGCAGTTCTTTCCGGTGGCGGTACGGCGGGTCACATCAATCCGGCAATCGCGACAGCGGAGGTTTTGCGCGAACGTGGCGTCGAAGTGCAGTTCGCTGGCAGGCCTGTTGGCCGCGAGTCCGAGTGGGTCAAGCTTGCTGGGATTCCGTTCAAACCGTTCGAAGCCGAAGGTTTCAGGCGTTCGCATCCCGAGACCATTCCCCATGCGCTGCTCGTCGACGCGAAGAGCACAGGTGCTGCCAAGAAGTGGTTTGCTGAGATAAAGCCCGATGTTGTCGTCGGTTTCGGTGGGTACGTCACGATTCCTGTGGGGCGTGCCGCCGAGAAGATGGGCATCCCATTCGTGCTGCACGAGCAGAATTCGGTCATGGGCATGACCAACAAGTACCTCGCGAAAAAAGCCGCGTCGGTGTGCTTGACGTACGAGCGTGCTGCTTCTGCCGTCTCTGATGCTTCGAAAGTTGTGGTGACTGGTTGCCCCGTTCGTGCGTCGATTTTTTCGGCAACGCGCGAAGAAGGCCGTGAGCTGCTCGGTGTTCCCGACGATGCGCGCATGCTGCTCGTGACAGGCGGCAGCCTGGGTGCGCTGCATCTCAACAATGCGCTGTGCGCCATGAAGGAACGCCTTCTTGGTTACGATGATCTGCATATCGTGCATGTCACGGGTTCGCGCGATTACGAGATGGTCGGCGAAAAGCTGGCGCTTACGCCCGACGAGCTGGAGCGCTGGCATCTCATCGAGTATACGAACCAGATGCCTGCTTGCATGGCTGCTGCCGATGCGATCGTATCGCGCGCCGGCGCTTCGTCACTTGCCGAGATTTCTGCACGTGCAATTCCTGCTGTTCTGGTGCCGTTCCCGGCTGCTGCCGAGAATCACCAGGTCTACAACGCGCAGTCGTACGTCGATGCCGGATGCGCCCGCATGGTGCTCGACGCAGACCTTGATGCTCCCGTGTTTGCTGACACCGTGTGCGAGCTCATCGAGGACGCAGACCTGCGCGCTTCCATGACGAGTGCTGCACGTGCCCAGAAGACCCAGGACGCTGCCACCACTTTGGCCGACATCATCATGAAGGCTGCAAAAAAGTAGGGAAGAGCTTGCCGCACGAGCTGTTGCACGTTTGCTGTAACAAGCAGTTTTCACGCTTTCGAATTCTTCGTGCCTATTGACGTGAAGAGTGGGACGCGTTGCCGACACACCCTATAATCGAATTAGCATTCGAGAGATTGGGAACACCATGGACTCCAACAACATCAAATCCGTCCATTTCATCGGTATCGGCGGCGTGGGCATGAGCGGCATCGCGCGCGTTGCGCACGACCAGGGCATGACCGTGACCGGTTCCGACATGAAGGAAAGCCGCTACACGCGCCAGTTGAAGGAAGCGGGCGTAAAGGTTGCCATCGGGCAGCATTCGGCCAGCAACATTCCGGGTACGGGTGCGGACGACGGCCCCGACGTCGTGGTCGTCACGACGGCGGTGCTCGACAACAACCCCGAGCTCATCGCGGCGAAGGAACGTGGCTTGACCATCTGGCACCGCGCCCAGATGCTTGCCCGTCTGGGAGTTGGGCTCGACACAGTGGCCGTCGCCGGCACGCATGGAAAGACGACGACCTCCTCGATGGTCGCGAGTGCGCTTGACAAGATGGGTGTCGACCCGACGTTCCTCATCGGCGGCATCGTGCGCAGCTATGGCAGCAACGCACATTCGGGCACGGGTCGCTACTATGTGGTCGAGGCCGACGAGTCGGACAAGTCCTTCAGGTACCTTTCTCCGGCGGCGGTGCTCGTCACGAACATCGAGGCCGACCATCTTGACCACTATCGCGACCTCGATGAAATCCATGAGAAGTTCCAGGCGTTCATCGCCTCGACAGCCGAAGGTGGCCCCATCGTCATCTGCGGTGAGGACGAAGCACTCGTGCAGGTCGCGCGTGCAACAGGCCGCGATTTCCTCACGTATGGTTTCGGCGAGGGCTTCGATATCCAAATCGAGAACTACGCTCCCCATGGTGTTGGCAGCGACTTCTCGGTGCGCTTGCCTTCGGGTGAAGTCGTCGAGACATGCGTCCCGCAAAACCCCGGTCGCCACAATGTGCTGAATGCGGCAGGCGCCATTGGGCTCATCGATGCGCTCGGTCTGTCCGGCGTCGAGGCGGCAAAAGCGATGTGCTCGTTCGGTGGCGTGAAGCGCCGCTTTGACCTCGTAGGCGAGGCCGCTGGCGTCACGGTCATCGACGACTACGCGCATCATCCCACCGAGATCGCGGCGACGATTGGCGCAGCTGCACAGCTCGGGTACGGCAAGGTGCACGTGTTGTTCCAACCGCATCGCTATTCGCGTGCGTCGTTGTTCTGCGATGTTCTCCACGACGAATTCGGGGCAGCGTTCGACGGGGCCGATACCGTCACGTTCATGGACGTATTCTCAGCAGGCGAAACGCCGGTACCCGGCATCTCGGGGAAGACGTTCCTCAATGTCGTGCACGATCATGAGGGTCATCCACCAACTCATTACGTGCCCCGTCGCATCGACGTTGTGCCGCATATGATCAGCCTCGTGGAACCGGGCGACATGGTCATCACCATGGGCGCCGGCGATGTGACCGTTGTGGGCGGCGAGCTCGTGGACGCCTTGAAGGCCCAGGGGAAGTAAATGCCCAATCGTGGCGACAGGCAGTTCCGCGCGACGCGCGGGACGGGGACGAAGCGAACAGACGCCGGGCGCTCGCGTTCGACGTCGCAGCCGCGCACGGGCTCGACCTCGACTTCCCATTCGACGTCGAGGGATAGTTCGAGCGCTCGTTCGCAGGTTCGCACGCAATCGCATACGCACACGCAGCAGCGAAGCGGCTCCAAGTCGCGTTCCAACGCGGCTTCGCATGCGTCGTCGCGTTCGACTTCGTACGCTTCCGCACGCTCGACTGGCCGCACACCGACGCGCACCTCGGCGCGCGCCGCGCAACGCACAACCGAGCGCACTGAACAACGCAAGACGGAGCGCTCCGCGCAGCGCACGACAGAACGCACGGCGCAACGCTCAACTAAACGCAGGTCAAAGCGTGCAACGTCGAAATCTTCAGAGCAGCGCATCCAGGGCAAGACAAGCGACAGCATGCAGTTCGAGTCGCGTCGCATCGGCGACATCCGCCGCTCCGAGCGACGTGAGCGCGCCAAGGAGAACTCACGGCGCTATCTCGTTCGCGTATTCATCGGCATCGGCATTATCGTTGCGCTCATCGGAGGTTGGGCGGCGCTTTACAATTCGCCCGCGTTCACCATCCAAAACGTCGAAGTCGAAGGCGTCGAGCACCTGACTGCCGATGAGATGTCGCAGCTCGCCAACGTGCCGACCGACACAACGCTGCTTCGCGTCGACACCGAGACGATTCGCAACCGACTCAAGCAAACCGCTTGGGTTGAAGATGCCACTGTCACGCGCAAATTCCCCGACACGATCAAGATCACGGTGACCGAGCGCGAGATTGAGGCCATCGTCGAGATTCCCAACCGTTCGGGCAGCGCAACCAAGAAATGGGCCATTGCGAAAGATCATATCTGGCTCATGCCCATCCCGGAGCCGGGGTCCGAAGCGGCCAAGACGACGAGCGAGAAAATCTACGAAGACGCGGAAGCAGCCCTGCACATCACGGACGTGCCATACGGCACCGTGGCCGAAATCGGCCAGCCGTGCCAGGACTCAAACGTCAACAACGCCCTCGACATCATCGCGGGCATGACAACCGATTTGGCCAACCATGTTGAAACGGTATCGGCTGCAGGGCCTGCCGAGACGACGCTGTTGCTCGACAGCGGAGTCGAGATTGCGTTCATATATCAACGTCCGCTTGGTGGAGACTCCCACGTGGCGTTCAATCTAGCCATTTGTGAATCTAGCTGGTCAATTGCCCTTTTATGAGTTGCATTGTTCTTCGACTCGTGTAAAATTGCAAATTGGTTATATGCTTTTTTAGAAAAACGCAGTTCAAACGGCACACGGTAAGGGGAATTCACATGCCAATCAATCTTGCATCTGAGCATCTGGCGGTCATCAAGGTCGTCGGCGTGGGTGGCGGCGGCACCAATGCGGTCAATCGCATGGTCGAGGCTGGCGTCCAAGGCGTCGAGTTCATCGCCGTGAACACCGACCGTCAAGCTTTGCTCATGTCCGACGCCGACAAGACGATCCACATCGGTGAGGACCTTACCCGCGGCCTCGGCGCTGGCGCAAACCCCGAGGTGGGCGCTCAGGCAGCTGAGGAAAGCCGCGATGAAATCCGCCAGGCGCTGGCTGAGGCCGACATGGTCTTCGTCACCGCAGGCGAGGGTGGCGGCACCGGCACCGGCGCTGCTCCGGTTATCGCTCAGATCGCGCGCGAGGAAATCGGCGCGCTGACCGTCGGCATCGTCACGAAGCCGTTCTCGTTCGAGGGCCGCACGCGTCGCAACCAGGCCGACCAGGGTGTCGAGCTCCTGTCCCAAAAGGTTGACACGCTCATCGTCATCCCGAACGATCGCCTGCTCGAGGTCGTCGACAAGAAGACCAGCATGCTCGACGCGTTCCGCATCGCTGACGACACGCTTCGCCAGGGCATCCAGGGCGTTACCGACCTGATCACCATTCCGGGTCTCATCAACCTCGACTTCGCCGACATCCGCACGGTCATGAAGGACGCCGGCACCGCCATGATGGGCATCGGCATCGCCAGCGGCGAGAACCGCGCCCTCGAGGCTGCGCAGCAGGCCACCAACTCCAACCTGCTCGAGACGTCGATTGCCGGCGCTTCTCGCGTCCTGTTCTCGATTGCTGGCGGTCCGGATCTCACCCTCACCGAGGTCGACGCCGCTGCACGCACGGTCGAGGCATGCGCCGACGAGAACGCCAACATCATCTACGGCCAGATCGTCGACGAGTCCATGGGCGACACGGTGCGCATCACCGTCATCGCCACCGGTTTCAACGCCGACGCTTTCGGTGGCAACACGCAGCGCGACTATTCCCGCAAAGACCTGTTCGCCTCTACGGCGCAGAACTCTGCAGCCAGCGCTTCGGCAACGCTGACGCCGGCTGCTTCTCCCATCTCCACGCCGGCCCCTTCGCGTACGACCGTCAATTCGGCTAACCGCTTTGCCGACGAGGACTACATCCCCGATTTCCTGAAGCGCCGCTAAGATTGATTGGCAGCTAGGAAAACTGCTCGTGTCGATGCGCTCCCACGGGAGCGCATCGTTTTTATCGGGAAAGATCGACATCCGATTGTTGCATGAACAGGAGATTTGCCGTGACAGCTCTTCCAATGCCCATGCTTGAGGCTAGCAATCTTTCGGGGATTCCCCTGCTGACCGATGATGCACTGTTCGAAGCGTGCGGTGTGCGCATCGCGTTCACGAGTCGTGCGGGTGGCACAAGTGAAGGAGCGTATGCGTCGCTCAACACGGGTGGGCATGTAGATGATGATCCGAGGTGCGTGGCGCAGAACAGGCGCGCGATCCTCAAAGCCATTGGTGCGGATGCCGCTCCGCTCATCGTGCCGAACCAGGTGCATGGCACGCAGGTCGCGCGCATTGCCGAGATGGTCGACGTCGGGCGCGTTGCAACCGAGGTGCTTGATGGAAGGGACGCGGTGCAAATCGACGTGCCGGGTGTTGCCGCCATGCTGAATTTCGCCGACTGCCTCCCGCTCATCATCGTCGCACCTTCGGGCCGTTTCGTGATCGCCCATGCAGGGTGGCGTGGAGCCGTTGCCCATATCGCCTCGATCGCTGCGCGTTCCCTCGCCCAGGAAGGGGAGGGCCCAGAGACGTTCAACGCCTACATCGGGCCGCATATCGGAGTCGAGTGTTTCGAGGTGGGCGAAGAGGTTGTCGAGCAATTCGCTGCCGAATTCGATGACACGGTAGTGTTGGGCGCCCGCCATATCAACCTGGCACGCGCCGTCGCACTTGACCTCGAATCGGCGGGCATGAACCCCGAGCGCATTGCCGATTGCGGAATCTGCACCATGTGCCATCCCGATGAGTACTTCTCGTACCGCGCTTCTGGTGGGACTTGCGGCCGCCAGTCTGCCACGGCTTTCCGAAGCTACCCTGAAGCCTAGCGCGTGATGTGGCAATGTCACACGCAAAGAGTTGCTATAGAACCAACATGCCTGTGCATTAAGGAGAGTGAAATGACCACAACTAAAGAACGATACGAAAGGGCGGCGCGCGAGCTTGCAGATGCATGTACGCAAGCGGGCAGGAGCGCCGACGAAGTGACGCTTGTCGCCGTGTCGAAGACGGTCGGGCCCGAGGATGTGGCCTTGGCCATCGAGGGCGGTGCGCGTGATTTCGGTGAGAACCGGCCCGATCAGCTCGTTGCAAAAGCCGACCAGTTCACAGACGTGAACTGGCATTTCATTGGCAACATTCAGTCGAGGCGTATTCGCGACATCGTGGGTCGTGCCACGCTGATCCACTCGCTGTTCGAGGAGCGCCATGCACGCAAGATCGACGAGATTGCCCGCGAGCACGGCATCGTTCAGGACGTGTTGCTCGAGGTCAACGTATCGGGCGAGCAGTCGAAAAGCGGCCGCACGCCCGAGGACGTGCGCGAGTTGCTCGAGGTGTGCCGTGCGCTTCCCAACATCCGCGTGCGTGGTCTCATGACCATGGCGCCGCAGGGCGACGCCGAAGTGGCTCGTGAAACGTTCGTCGGCCTGCGCGGACTGCGCGACTCCTTGCGCGCAGCGCTTCCCGAAGACGAGGCAGCTTATTTCACGGAACTGTCGATGGGCATGTCCGAGGATTGGCCGGAAGCAGTCGCGGAAGGCGCAACGATCGTCCGCATCGGTCGTGCCATCTTCAGCCCAACGTTCTAACTAATCAAAAAACGTTCCTTTAGGTTGGCCCCATTTGTCAATCCGATGACTTATTAACTAGTTGATTTCTAATGATATATAGTGTCATCAGCTATTATTCGAGTACCATATATATGGTTAATACCGAGAAACGAAGCAGGTGATTCCATGGCGAAGAACTACACGGCGACAGCCGGCGGCATGCTCGACGACCTGAAAGCTCGTCTGGGCTTCGGCAACCACGACGATGAGGAATACGACGACTACGACGATTTCGAGGACGACTACGACGATTACGAAGACGACTTCGACGATCGCTCGTCGAGCCGTCGTTCCACTTCGTCCCGTTCGTCGTATGACCGCGATTACGA
>CACZAR010000090.1 GCA_902779135.1 uncultured Coriobacteriaceae bacterium
AGATTCAGGAACCGCGCGCCATCCGCTTTCCGCTCGATAAGCTTTCGCGTGGCACGATGGTCGAGGAACAGCCCTGTATCGAGACGCCCCGCAAGATCGACTTCGAATTGGTAGCCATTCTCCTCGATGGTCGTCGAATAGGCGCGATGGCCCGCAGTGCGGTACTGGCTGCCACCCTTGTCGCGGATGCGCGTCTTCGAGAACACGTGATCGGGACGAACGTTGCACACGATCGGTGCAATGGCGAGCGCGTCGTTGAAACGATGACGAGCTTTCACGGGATCAACCGAGGCGGGCGGAGCGGATTCCGCGATGTGCAGATATGTGTTGCCCCGCGCATCACCCGCCCCCGTGTACACGTCTATCGCAACCGCGTAATCGGGAAGGTCCGAATCGTACACGCGATAGCAGGTCACACCCTCGCGGGCAGCCCACTTGCGGCGCTCCTTGAACACTTTGCGCAATCGAGCAGCAAACTGCTCGGACGCCTGCTCGAATACTTCGACCTTATGCGGTGCGCCACCAGCTGAATCGGGAATCTCGATGACATTGCCCCCAGCCGGACGCACGTCGAACACCTCGATGGGCGTTTCGATTCGTCCCCGTCCGATCTTGACGCACTCGGACGGTTGGGAGCCAAACCGCGCCGACACATCTTGCGCGTCGGCAACGATGAATCGCGAACCGTTCGCCGCAGCAGAACACGCAGCCACGAACGTCGATTCGTCAGCTTGAACGTATGCCGGCGAATCAGCGCGTGATTGCGCGTCGAGATTGCCGGCGACAATGCACAGGGGGTCTTTTCCTGCAAACTCGCTCGAAACGGGATTGCGCTTGGCAACGCGCGAAACGCGCTTCACCAAATCACGCATGTTCGAAGCATCCCCGAGCTCGATGCTCACGGCCTGGCGCAAACCTGCGCGGCGCACATGGTCGCGTGCGCGCGTGATCATCGGCGAAGACGTCGACGCCCCGGCGAATCGCACGTGATCGAGATCAGGTGGCGCCGATTGCGGAGCATCAAGCGCAGCCTGTCCTGCCATCTTGGCGAGGCCGGACTCGAAGCGGTCGCGCGCTTCGGCGACCAGCTCGTCCCACGTCGACTCATCGTAATGAGCCCATCCTGTGAAGCCCCATTTAGCGCGATTGAGACCTGGCGCCAAATCGCAGGCGATCGATGCCGCCTCGACAAGCACGATGCCGTCACGGCACACTGGATCGACGAACGCCGCTCCAGATTTGGAAAGCTCTCCCCACTTGCCGATGGCGAGCATTCCCGCTGCCAACGAACACGCCAAGGCAGCATCTTCCTTGTCATCAGGGGAAAGATACGTGCGATGATTGAGCGCTTCACCAGAAAAGTCGAGCGAGATCGTCGCACGGCGATCGCGGATGCGCACATCCACCGACGCACGCGGCGATGACGTATCGACATCGGGACGTTCGAGGCGAACCGCACGCATGCGATCTACAATCGCATCCTTCACTTTGAGCGCCGTGAATCGCGTGTTACGCAACTCATCGTTGGTTCCGTGCGCACGCACCGCCATGGTCGCATCGCCCGCGAGCACATCCTCCCATGGAAGGTCGTACGCACCGGCGTACAGCAAATCGGCATCGCCGGCATTGACGCGACCGATGACGAGCATGATGCGCGACGCAAGCCGCGACCACAGGCAAGCGCGAAGAGCTTCGCGCTCCCCACAGAAAAACGCGGCGCCCCCTCCGAGGGGACGCACGCGCTCGATTCCAAATGATTTCAACTCAGCAGCAAGCGGCTGCTCCAAGCCAGCGAGACAGCTCGCGAAAAACTCCAGCTCGGCCAACTAGTCCTCCAGATAATCCTTCAACTTCGACGAGCGGGACGGATGGCGCAGCTTCGCAAGCGTCTTCGACTCGATCTGACGGATGCGCTCACGCGTGACGCCGAACTCGCGCCCGACTTCCTCAAGTGTGCGCGGATGACCGTCTTCGAGACCGAAACGCAGGCTGATGACCTTGCGCTCGCGCTCTGCGAGGCCATCCAGCACCTTGGTGAGCTGCTCTTGCAGCATCGAGAAGCTGGCAGCATCGGGCGGAACCACGGCTGCATCGTCCTCGATGAAGTCGCCGAGCTGGGAATCCTCCTCCTCACCGATGGGCGTCTCGAGTGACACCGGCTCCTGCGAGATCTTCTGAATCTCGCGGACGCGCTCGGCGGAAAGGCCCATCTGCTCGCCGATTTCCTCAGGGGTAGGTTCGCGACCGAGCTCTTGCAGCAGCTGGCGCTGAATGCGTACGAGCTTGTTGATGGTCTCGACCATATGCACCGGGATGCGAATCGTGCGAGCCTGGTCGGCGATGGCGCGCGTGATGGCCTGGCGAATCCACCAGGTTGCGTACGTCGAGAACTTGTAGCCCTTCTTGTAGTCGAATTTCTCAACTGCACGGATAAGGCCCAGGTTGCCTTCTTGGATGAGGTCGAGGAACAGCATGCCACGGCCAACGTAACGCTTGGCGATGGACACGACCAAGCGCAGGTTCGCTTCGATGAGCTGCTGCTTTGCATCGAGGCCCACTTGCTCGATACGGCTGAGGCGACGCATCTCGCGACGGGGCAGCTCGATGCCTTCGTCCTCTGCTCGCTCGATTTCCTCGGTAGCTGCGACGCCGGCCTCGATCTTCATGGCGAGGTCAACCTCTTCGGCAGCCGTGAGCAGCGGAACTTTGCCGATTTCCTTCAGATACATGCGAACCGGGTCGCCGGTGAGCATCGTGACGCCCGTGTCGGTCGTGCGGCGGCGCGAAGACTTGGTCTTCGAGCGCGACGAGACCTTGGGCAGCACAACATCGCTTGCCGCTTTCAACTCTTCTTCGGGAATACCTTCGAGCAGTTCCTCTTCGGTCTCTTCTACATGGACGCTATCCTGCTCTGCCTGTTCAAGCTCGGCTGCTGGAGCATCCTCGTTCTGGTCGACATCGTCGTCGAATTCATCTTCAGTTGTCATATCGTCGGCGGGAATTTCTTTCGCCGCTTCCGCTGGAGCTTCCTCTGCAAGCTCTGTTTGTTCTTCGTTCGCCGGAGCCTCCTCGGCGGTCTTTTTAGCTGTCGTCTTCTTGGTGGCGGGTTTTTTCCTAGTCTTCTTTGCAGCGGGCTCTTCTACGGCCTCGTTATCTGCCACTTCTTCAACCTGCTCTTCTACCGTTTCGACGACCTCTTTCTTTTTCGTTTTCGTCTGCTTCTTTGCTGTTGTTGACTTGGTCTTCTCTTGGGCTTCAGCCACGCGAACTTCCTTTCGAAAAACCACTTCACTTACCCTCAGTTGCCTGATTTTGGGCATAGAGATACAGCGAAAGAATATATCATAATTTGCAAGGGTAAATCAAGTAATAATTCTAGCTACAGCAAATCCTGCGGATCAACGTCCACAGCGACGTTGACGTCTGGCTCAGCCTTACGGGAACGGAAGAGCGGGAGCAGCACCTGAGAGAACGTCGATCCGAGCGGAGCTTTCACCACGATGTGCCAGCGATATGCGTTTCGGAGCTTCGAAAGAACGCACGGTGTTGCCGCGAGCACGCGCCAGTCGTCGCCTCCGTAATCGCGGACTCGCAAGAGAATCTCGCGCTGCAACTTCTCAGCAGATAAGCGCACCGCCTCTTCATCGGCACCCCAGATGAGCACGTTTGCGAGTCTCACGTATGGCGGATAACCCAGCGCCTTACGCTTGGGAAGTTCGTCGCGCAGGAACGATGCACGGTCGTACGATGCGGCGGCGCTGATCGCCGGCGAGGACGCCTCGTAGGTCTGCACCAGAACGCGCCCTTCGAGCTCGGCGCGACCCGCTCGACCTGCCACCTGTTCGATGAGGTCGAACGTGCGCTCTCCTGCCCGATAGTCGGGAAGATGCAGCTGTGTATCGGCGTTGATGACACCGACGAGCGTGACGTCATCGAAATCAAGCCCTTTCGCAATCATTTGCGTGCCGAGCAACACGGCGACATCCGCCTGCGCGAACTCGTCGAGCAGACGCTGATGCGCCCCCTTCCCACTCGTCGTGTCGGCATCCATGCGAATGATGGGAACCGGACCCTCTACGTTGACGAAGCTGTCGACAAGCTCTCGCAAATCGGCTTCGACACGCTGCGTGCCGGCGCCGAACTTCTTGAGATACGGACTGCCGCACGAGGGACATGTCGGCGGCGAAGCCACCCGATAACCACAATGATGGCAGACAAGCGCATTGCCCCGCTCGTGGTAGGTCAACGATGTCGAGCACGAGGGGCACTCGGGCACGAATCCGCAATCGCGGCAGAGGACAAACTTGGCAAAACCGCGTTGGTTGAGCAACAAGACCGCCTTATGGCCTGCAGACAATTCCGCCTCGAGTTCAGTGGCGAGCCGCTTCGAGAACATCGAGCGCGAACCGCCCTTGAACTCATGCGCCATGTCGACCACTTCGATTTCAGGCATCGCTTTGCCATTCGCGCGCTCTGGCAAGGCGACCCGATGCCAGAGCGGGTCTTTCGCAGCATGGTAGAGGCTTTCAATCGACGGTGTAGCCGACCCCAACACGACTGCTGCCCCTGCACGGCGAGCCATCCAGATGGCAACGTCGCGAGCATGGTAGCGTGGTGCGCTGTCCTGCTTGTACGAGCCTTCATGCTCTTCGTCGATCACGATGAGACCGAGATTGCGCAGTGGCGTGAACAAAGCGCTGCGTGCACCGACCACGACACGCGCTTCACCCGAACGCACGAAATCCCATTGGTCGTACCGCTCGCCATCGCTCATGCGCGAGTGCATGACGGCCACCTTGTCGCCGAAACGTCCTCGGAACCGCGCAACCGTCTGCGGGGTGAGCGCAATTTCGGGAACGAGCACGCACGCCGTCCTCCCTGCAGCGACAACCTGCTCGATGGCGCGAAGATAGACCTCAGTCTTTCCCGAGCCCGTTACACCGTCGACGAGAACGACTTCGCCGCTTTCATGACGACAAGCTTCGGCGATGGCGTCGAGAGCCGTCTGCTGACCGGGCGTTAGAGCCACTGGTGCCTCCGCTCGCGATGCAGTGGAAGGGCTTCCGCCCTCCGTCACCACACCGCGCATGCGGCGGCGGCGCTCGATCTTGATGACACCCTTCTCGGAAAGCGACTTCAACGTGCTTGACACGCTGCCGAACTCGAGGGACAACTCGGTGGCTCGCAGCTCGCCCTGCTTCAAGGCATCGAGGATTTGAATTTGCTTGATGGCATTCTTGCGCGGCGCGTAATCGGCGGCACCTTCCGCCAGCATGACCCAACGGTCATCGACCTCGCCGACTGTCCACCGGGAATCTCATCGGCTTCGCATTCGAAGAGCTCGATGACGAACCCGACCACTTGCCGTGCGCCGAGCGGCACGACGACCGCGCATCCGACCTCGATGTCGTAATCGCCTTCCGCTGCCTGCTCGGGCACACGATACGTATAAGGCGTGTCGAGCGCCTGCGTGGCGATGTCCAATATGACCGATGCAAGTTTCATGGGAACGAGTATACAAGAATGCGGCAGAGGCTAAGCCCCCGCCGCATTAGCGTATCAAAAGACCGATTACAGCCCGCAAGCAGCGCGCAGCTCGTCAACCTTGTCGGTGCGCTCCCAAGTGAACTCGGGGAGCTCGCGACCGAAGTGACCGTAGTTGCTCGTCAGACGGTAAATCGGACGGCGCAGCTGCAACACATCAATGATAGCTGCCGGACGCAGGTCAAAGACCTCGGCGACCGCACGCTCGATCGTCTCCTCGGGAACCGTTGCGGTCCCGTGCGTGTCAACGTAAATGGAAAGCGGGCGTGCAACGCCGATGGCATAAGCGAGCTCGATTTCGCAACGGCTGGCAAGTCCAGCTGCCACGATGTTCTTTGCAACCCAGCGCGCAGCATATGCAGCCGAACGGTCGACCTTCGTGCAGTCCTTGCCACTGAAAGCACCGCCACCGTGACGACCCATGCCGCCATATGTGTCGACGATGATCTTGCGGCCGGTCAAGCCCGTGTCACCCATCGGGCCACCCACGACGAAACGACCGGTCGGGTTGACGAACACTTCGGCATCTTCCCAATCAACGCCTTCCGCTTCGAACACCGGCGTGATGACATGCTCGATCATGTCAGCCTTGATCTGCGCAACCTCGACATCAGCCCTGTGCTGTGTGGACACGAGGACCTTCTCGACAGCAACCGGTTTGTCGTCGACATAACGCACGGTCACCTGAGTCTTCCCATCGGGATAGAGATAGTCCAGCGTGCCGTCCTTGCGGACCTGCGTGAGGCGCTCAGCCAAACGATGTGCAAGGTAGATGGGCATGGGCATGAGCGTGGACGTCTCGTCGCACGCGTAGCCGAACATGACGCCCTGGTCGCCCGCACCGATGCGGTCGTAAGCATCGTCGCCAGCAACTTGGCCCTGCTGGACCTCGTAGGATTCGTCAACGCCCATGGCGATGTCTGCCGACTGGGCATGCATGTAATTTGCAACGGCGCAGGTCTCGGCGTCGAAGCCCATCTTCGCCCTAACGTAACCGATGTCACGCACGACGTCGCGCACGATTGTGTCGACGTCAACGTAAGCTTCGGTGCGAACCTCGCCCATAACCGTAACGATGCCCGTAGTCGTGAACGTTTCGATGGCACAACGCACTTCGTCGACATTGGCGGGACGGCCGCTCGGCGACACATAGCCCTCAGCTGCGAGCTGGGCCTCTTTCGCCAGAATCGCGTCGAGGATAGCGTCGGACACCTGGTCGCACAGCTTGTCGGGATGTCCTTCGGTCACCGACTCGGATGTGAACAGATACGAACGTGCTTCAGTCATGTTTGCTCCTTGCAAGTGCACGCCCCGACTCGCAGGCGGGGCTGTCGTTTATTCTCGACGAACATTATAAGTGCATTCAACCAATAAAGAATGAGTCACTTTCGACAGTCAAAGCGACTCATTCAAACTAGAAAACCTCAGCGATGGTTGCATCGATGCGCGCAAGCACATCGGAACGCTTCAAGAGCTCGATCGATTCGAACAGCGGCGGCGACACCATGTTGCCACAGATGGCCACGCGCAGCGGTTGGAGCAAGTTGCGCAGCTTCATCTCGAGCGGCTCGGCAAGTGCACGGCACTTTTCCTCGAGCACCTCGGCTTTCCATTCATTGCCCTCATCAGCCAGAACCTCTCGGCAAGCAGCCAGCGCCTCGTCGGCACGCGCACCGTCCTTGCGCAGAATCTTGTTAACGCTCTTCTCGTCAAGCAACACACACGGACCCCAGAACATGTAGGCAAGCTTGGACTCGCACTCGGTGAGCGAAGTCTCGCGCTCGGAAACGAGCGGGTAAAGCGCCTCGTAGAAAGCGGGGTCTGCCGCATAGGAATCCTCGAATGCGGCGAGCTGTTCCTCGTTCAGCGGCTCGACCTCCTCGGCATCAGCCGGCGCATTCGGATCGAGCGTTGGCACAATCGCGGTGTACACATACGGATAGCCTTCGGCATGCGCACGGGCGAGCCACGGACGGCTCAGCTCCACCCATTCCTTGGCGCCCATCTTCTGGATGTACTGGCCGTTCATCCAATCGAGCTTGGTCTCGTCGAAAATCGCATCCTTCTTGGTGATGCGGTCGAGCGAAAACTGCGAGCAGATGACGTCGCGGCTCATGATGGTGGTCTCGCCGTCAAGCGACCAACCCAGAAGCGCCAGGAAGTTCACCATCGCGTCAGGCAGATAGCCGCGGTCGCGATACTCCTCGACGCTCGTTGCGCCATGGCGCTTCGAGAGCTTCTTGCCGTCGGGACCGAGAATCATCGACAGGTGAGCAAACGTGGGCTTCTCGTAGCCGAGCGCCTCGTAGATCAGAATCTGGCGCGGCGTGTTTGACAGATGGTCGTCACCGCGGATGACATGCGTGATGCCCATGTTGGCGTCGTCGCAGACCACAGCGAAGTTGTACGTCGGGCTGCCGTCGGTGCGCACGAGGATCATGTCGTCCATGACGTCCGCCGGGAACGACACGTGGCCGTACACGGCATCGTTGAACTCGATGGGACCGTGGTTCAGCGGCACCTTCAAACGCCACGTGTGCGGCTCACCCGCATCGATGCGACGCTGCGCTTCGGCTGGGTCGAGGTCGCGGCAGGTGCGGTCGTAGCCCGCATAGCCACCCTCGGTCTTCTCCGCCTGCTCGCGTTTCGCATCAAGCGTCTCCTTCGAGCAGAAGCACGGATAAACTGCTCCGCGCTCCTTCAAGCGCTCGAGTGCCTCAGTGTACGTGCCCATGCGTTGCATCTGGAAGTACGGGCCCGCTTCCCCACCAACTTCGGGACCTTCGTCCCAATCGAGGCCAAGCCACTTCATGGCGTTCAAGATGACCTGGACGTTCTCCTCGGTCGAACGTTCGGGATCGGTGTCTTCGATGCGCAGGATAAACGTACCGCCCATCGCGCGTGCAAACGCCCAGTTGAAAATCGCCGTGCGAGCGCCACCAATATGCAAGCGCCCAGTCGGCGATGGGGCGAAACGAACTCGTACCTTATCAGCCATTGTTTCTCTCCTATTTGACACATCGGTACCAGGTACCTTTGTGTCACTTCTCTCCTATTTCCCACAACAACCAAAAAGGGACCATCCCTCTTCGGTCAGATTCGAAAACCAACCAGAAAGGGACCGTCCCTTTTTGGCTATTTCCGTACTAGTGCGCCAATCGCGATAGACAGTATAGACACCAGCACCGTGACGATGAGCCAGATGACGCCCATTCCCACCCAAAACACAGTTGGCAAGGAGCAAATGAGCAAAGAATCGTACGGGAACGTCCAGTTCCCCTGGCTGAAGAACACGCTGTGGAACAGCGTGAAGAAGCGGCTGAAATCGATGGCTGCAAACACGCCCAACGCGATGAATATGACAATCACCAGAATGCCAGCAGCCATGAGCACGTTGCCTACCAGGCGCTTTCGCCCCAATGCACCGCACGCGATGAGTCCGGCAATGGCTGCGATGCCGCAAATGGCAAGCGCAACTAATGAGGTGCGAGCGAGGCTGTAACAATCATCCAGATGCGAGACGGTTTCGGGCGAGAAGCAATACAGCTCCGAAGCGCCAGCGAACGCCGAAGCAAGCTGCCCTCCATCGTTGGTGTCTTTCACAATGTCGAGGTTCGGGAAATCCTGCGGAACCTTGCCGCCTGATGACGTGATGTCTTGACGCAGCTGCATATCGACCTGGTAAATCGCGCGGTAGAGCGCAGTGCGGTCGTGCTCGCCGAACGAGTAGTCGCGCGTCGCATCGGCAACCTGCGTTAGCTGCGAACGCGTGAACGGAGATGTCTGGTCATCCGAGAAGAAACTCGATAGCCCGTGCGTGACGGGCGGCGTCGTGCACACCGCGACCCCCGCACCCACAAATAGAATCGCGAGCGCGATGGTCGTGATGAACGCGGCTATGCAGTTAGGCAGCTTCATATTCACAATAGTATACGCGAGTTGCATGAATCAAGCTGCCAAACAGCTTGCCTCCAAGCCTTTTGAAGCAATGTTTAACCTGCATAATTAATTGATGGATCACCATTCAAAAACCTGGCAAGCCGGATATAAAGGTCCCCGTAAAAGTCCATGAAAGGCTGCATGAAATCAATCAGGGGCTGAATTGCATCCTTAACTTGTGCCCATGCTACCCAATCCACTGATGAGTACCATGTCCAGAACCCAAATGTAAGCAGCATGGTCACAATCGCCAAGATTCCAATAATCGAAAGTATCTTCGTAAAGATATTCCATATGCGGCGTGGCAGCGAACGCTTCTTCGTCTTCCCAAACGTCCCGCAATCGACCCACATGACAGCACTCGTGAGATCGCCCATGGGCTGGCTGATGATCGGCTTCGGCCCCAAGCGCGCAAACACGCCGCCAAACGTTCCATTGAACGAGTAGAGGCCCGGCATGTTGTTGTAGTGCACGGTCTTGCGCGAGATCTCGGCATCGTCTTTCACGAGCAAATCGTTCTCAATGGGAAGAAGCTCGGTCTGGAAAGGTGTCAGATATGTCTGCACGAGGAAAGGCGCACCGGCCTTGCCGTTGGCGAAACGGTCGACGATATCCTCCCACTCCTCCTGCGAATGCATTGAGCCCGCGTAGACATCGTGGGCACCATACTGGTCAGTCGGCTTAATGATCCAATCGTTCTTGTTCTTACGCACCTCATCGAGGTCGATATGCTCATCATCAAGGAACTTCGTCTTGGGCACCCATTCGTCGACGAATTTCTTCTCTTCCATGGTGAGCATCTCACGCGTCTCGGGCCAGAACACGGCATCGAAAATCTGCTTGTCGTGTACGATGTGGCCCGCGAAACTGCCGATGAGCGCCACAGCGCCATCACGCACGGCCGAAATCATCGGCTGGCTCTCTTCCCAATTGTTCAGGATGTCGTTCGTCACCGAACGGCGCCAGATGGCGTCGATCTTGCGACCCTTCTTGTCGCGCAGCTCGCGTTTCTCAGCGTCGTAAACAAGGTCGCGCACGTCTTCGACCAGACACGGGTAACCATGCTCGCCGAAATAACGCGCATACACCTTGAACTCATCGACTACGGCGTTTTCCATGAAGTCAACGATGGCGAACGTTGGGCGTTCGACTTTGTTCTCAAACGTGTCATAAATCTTGATGAACTCCTCGACCCATGGGTTGAACAGGTCAGATGTTTTCATGTCATGGTGCGTAGCGAACAGCTCGTAAGTTTTGGACTGCTTAATGGAAATGTTCAGCTCGCGGTCCTCGTTCATGCCTGACGAACCATCGGCGTTCCACTCGCAGAAACCACCCGTCAGGGTGTTCTCGTTCAGGAACACGTCGAAGCGCGCGAACGGCAGCAGCGCGTCGTAGCGCTGTGGAATCAGGATGAGCTCGCGCAAACGCTCGTCGTAGTCGAACAACTCGCGGTACGACGGGTCATCGAGATAGCGGCGCATGACCTTTTCGCAGACGCGATGCGCCGTTTCGGCCAGCCATTTCATCTTGTTATACGTCTCTTGGTCAAACAAACGTGGCACGAACGACGACTCGGCTTGGATGTAATGCACAAGCGCTGTCGAAGTCTCCATGTAAGCATGTGCTGCAGCTCGTCCGGCGATGTCGCCGTCGAGGTTTTCCATGATGTCGAGCCATTCGCGTGTGTACTGGGCGTTCTTGGTCATTGCGATCCTTTCTTGACACTGCATTTGTTCAGCGAAAGTGTACCAAATCGGAAAGAATCAACCCCGTGTACTTGAAGTTAAAAGAGAGTTGTTCGGGTTCGATTGCCACAGGACCTGGTACTCGCCGCTTGCGAGGCACTTTCTATAGTGTATTAAGGTGAGCCGAGCTGCTGTAGGCGAGCACCAGGTCCTGTGGCAATCGAACCTTAGGTATTTTTTGTTCTTCCTGCTAAGCATGCAGTTTGCTATTATGAGCGAGGGCAAAGTCGCGCTATGTACCAGCGCTCGACGGCCTGCGCGCATTCGCCGTGCTTGCCGTCATCTTCTATCACATGGGGCTCGGCTGGGCGCCGGGCGGCCTGATGGGCGTTACCGTCTTCTTCGTCATCTCGGGCTACCTGATCAATGGATTGCTCGTGGCCGAGCACGAGCAGACGGGCGCCATCAGTTTGAAAAGCTTCTGGCTTCGCCGCGTGAGACGTCTGTTCCCCGCTATCTTCCTGTCGGTCGTTGGCACAGCTGCCTTGTGCACCATCTTCGATCACACGCTGCTCGACAAAATGCGCCCTGACATCGCGCCATCGCTGCTGTTCTACAACAACTGGTGGCAGATCTTCCGCGACATGTCGTACTTCGAGCAAGCCGGCAACCCATCGCCCCTCACCCATTTCTGGAGCCTGTCGATCGAGGAGCAGTTCTATGTCGTATGGCCGCTGCTTCTGCTCCTGATGTACAGGCTCGGCACCAAGAAGAAAACGATGTCCCGTGTCGTCTTAGTCCTCGCCATCGTTTCGGCGCTCGAGATGGCGCTGCTCTACAACCCGCAAGGCGACCCAAGCCGCATCTACTACGGCACCGACACGCGCGCAATGAGCCTGCTCATCGGTGTGTGGCTTGCCTTCATATGGCCATCAGCCGCATTCGGTACCGAGCCGAGCATCAGCAACCGCAACACCGGCACATGGGTGGCTTTCAACCTCGCCGGCGTCATCGCGCTACTTGCACTCTTTGCAATTGTCGCGTTCACAAACGGCTTCTCAGCGTTCCCCTACTACGGTGGCATCCTGCTCACTTCGGTGCTCTCGGCGGTTCTCATCGCAGCGCTCGCCGTGCCCAAAACATGGGTGGCACGCCTGTTCGAGCTGGCGCCGTTCGTCTGGATCGGCAAGCGCAGCTACAGCATGTACCTGTGGCACTTCCCCATCTTGTTGCTCACAACTGACGTGAACTCGACCACGGGCGTGCCTTGGTGGATGCGCATCATCCAGATTGCGCTCATCTTCATCATCGCAGAGCTGTCGTTCCGCTTCGTGGAAGACCCCATCCGCAAGGGCAAGATCGGCGAATGGTGGCGGGCGCGCAAAGACCGCCGCAACCCCGCTGGCCAGCTCGACCAGCGCGCGCTCATTCCTGCTGGATGCTTCGTCGCGTTGCTCGTCGTGGCATGCATTGGCGTGTTCGTCGTACAACCGACTGATTACGCTTCAACTTACGCAAACGGTCAAAGCCAAGCCTCGCAGAGCGCTGCCGCAGCTGCAGCCCAAGCTAATGCGGAACGAGAAGCGGCCGAAAAAGATGAGGCCATGACAGTTGTATCCGATACAGCTTCAGACGTGAAAACCTATGACCAAGTATTCGGCCAACAGCATCTGAACGCTGCAGGAGAGCCGATTTACGAACCCTTGCTCATCGGCGACAGCGTTTCGGCAGGCGCAATCGACGCGTTCTACGAGACGTTCCCTTACGGCTGCATCGACTCCGTCGTGAACCGCAATATCTGGGAAAGCACCTATACCGACTACCTCGACACCGACCAAGTGGGCGATTACGTCGTCTTTTGCCTCGGCACGAACAATGCCGTCGTGGATTGGCAAATCGACGATTTGCTCTGGCCTGTTTCCAGTGACAAGCACATCATCATGGTGAACACGCGCAACACACGCGATTGGTGCGATGCGACGAACGCCGAGATTGCAGCTGCGGCCGACCGCTACCCGAACGTCACCGTTATCGACTGGTACGGTGAAAGCGAAGGCCATGACGAATACTTCGCCGGAGATGGCACACACTTGACCGACGAGGGCGCTCACGCCTACATCGGCCTCATCAACCAGGCAATCGAGAAATCGTTTGAGCAATAAGCTGAACGGATCTTGTTGCTTGGCTGTGAGCAATTCGATTGTTTGGATGCCGACACGTTTTCCGTCGTTCTGGGAATTCACGGGACGGGAACAACCGCGCTTCCTGCCCTGCTAGGAACTCAAGGGTTGGGAACAACCGCGCTTTCTGCCCTGCTAGGAACTCGGGGGGTGGGAATAGAATGTACGTCCAGAAACAGCAAAAAAGTGTTCTCAAGTGCCATTTTCCTAGTCCAAGTTATGGTTGAGTTGTTCCCAACCCCCACATTCCTAGCTAGTGCCAGAGTTGAGCTGTTCCCAACCTCCACATTCCTAGCATCACCAATACGAGAGAAGGTGAGTTGCTAGGAAATGGGGAGTTGAGAGCAAGCGTTCTTCCTGTGGTGTTAGAAAATAGGAAGTTGAGTGCAGATACAAGAAAAACTGTCCGCACAAAAGAATACCGCGCTACGCAACAAGTCCTCTGCATGTGTGGCGCCAACCGGCACATTAATGCGCGATGCCTGCAGGAACAAGAATGCGTAACACTTGTCAGTACGATAACGCGTGTCACCTGTTAGTACGATAATGTGTGACGCCTGTTGGTACAATACACACCATGCTCATCGAATCACTGACATACGCCCTTGAATACTCGGAAGCACTTGAAACATTCTGGGGAAAGCTCGATGCGGGCGAAGACGCCACACTCGGCGTCGCATCATCAGCGCGACCGTTCATGGTTGCGGCTCGATACGCCCATCACCCGCAATGCACGCTCATCATCGTTGCAGGCGAAGATGCAGCTGTCGCATTTGCGCGCAACGTCTCGGCGTACCTGGGCGACGAGCGCGTGTTCCGTTTCGCAGAGCGTGATGATCTGCCGTTCGATGGGAAACCGAGCAACCCACGCTCTGTGGCGCGCAGGCTCGAAGCAGCGAACGTGCTGGCAGAGGGCCGAAACGCCGTCATCGTTGCAAGTGCGCGTGCACTGCTGCGCATGTTGCCGCCCGCCGATGCTTGCATCCACAAGCCGCTAACGCTTTATGCAGGCAAGGAACTCATGGACATGCCCGACGCCTTCACCTTCGACCTCGGTGAGTTCGGCGACGTGCCGCGCGTGCTCGAAGAACGTGGCTACGAGAACACTGGCGAACTCGAAGGACCGGGCACGTTCTGCGTGAAGGGCGGCGTCATCGACGTGTTCCCCGGCAACATGCAATACCCGATTCGGCTCGACTTCTTTGGTGACGAACTCGACGAGATTCGCCGTATCGTGCCATCAACAGGTCAGACCATCTCGACGCTCGAGAGCGTCGAGATCTACGCCGTGTGCGAATTTGCCTGCACGAACGAAATGGCAGCCCGTGCAGCAGATAAACTCAAACGACCCGCACGCACGAACCCTGCTTTACGTGATTTGCTCGAACAGCTCGAGGGCGGCCTGCATTTCGACGGTGCCGATGCACTGCTGCCGTATTTGTACGAGAAGACAGTCACGCTTGGCGATTACGCTGCACCCGACGTGCTCACGACGCTCATCGAGCCACGTTCGCTCTTCGACGACGCAATGCATGCAACCGATGAGATTCAAGCGAAAGCCAAAGGGTCGAACATAGCGTTGCAGGGTCTATTTGCCGAACCGACGGCCATGAACTTCGGAAGCGGACAACGTGCCACGTACCTGTCTCTCATGCGCGTAGGCGGATCAATCGACGACGAGTTGCCCGTCAAGCGCGTCGACGTTGCAGGCGATCCCGAAAAGCTCTTCGGGCGCTTGCGCCAACTGGTCGAACAGGATTTCACGGTCGTGTTCTCGGCGCCCAGCTTCCGCGCCCGACAGGACATGAAGCTTGCCTTCTTCGACCACAACCTTCCCTTTTCCGAGCGTCTGGACGTCGCAGAAGACGACGATTTGCTGAATGCGTCGACGACAGCGAAGCACCCCGCCAACGCCCTCTCGCGCGAGGCCGCCCTGCGCTACGACGACGAATCGGTCTCCGAAGAGATACGCAAACGCCGCCTGAAGAAAGGCGTCGTGAACATAGTCGATGTCGAGATTCCTCTGGGCATGATCATCCCGAAGGCGAAACTGGCCATGGTCAGCGTGTCCGACACGCAAGGCGCCAGCGCCAAACGCGCACACCGTCATGTCGACATCACCGAGATCACGTTCCCCTACCAACCCGGCGACTACGTCGTGCACGCTGCGCATGGTATCGCGCACTTCACCGGGCTCGTGCAGCAAGACGTCGACGGCACGCGTCGCGACTACCTGTTGCTCGAGTATGCGGAAGGCGACAAGCTCTACGTGCCGGTCGAACAACTCGACCGCGTCACACGCTACGTCGGCCCCGAAGGCGGCAACCCGCGCTTGACGCGCCTGAACACGTCGGATTGGTCGCGTGCCATGACGAAGGCGCGCAAGGCTACGAAAAAGCTCGCCTTCGACTTGGTTGACGTCTATGCACGCCGCGCCGCAGTCCAGGGCTTCCGATTCAGCCCCGACACTCCTTGGCAACACGAGATGGAAGACGCCTTCCCCTACCAGGAAACGGATGATCAGCTTGCAGCGATTGCCGACGTCAAAGCGGATATGCAGTCGGGCAAACCGATGGACCGCCTCATCTGCGGCGATGTAGGCTTCGGCAAGACCGAGGTCGCCTTGCGCGCTGCCTTCAAGGCAACCCAAGACAACAAGCAGGTCATGGTGCTGTGTCCGACGACCATTCTCGCGCAACAGCATTTCACGAACTTCCGCGACCGCTGCGAACCGTTCGGCGTGACCGTCGAGGTCATGTCACGTTTCCGCACACCAGCTCAACAGAAGAAGGCACTCGAAGGCTTTGCGGACGGCACAGTCGACATCCTGGTCGGCACGCATCGCTTGCTGTCACGCGATGTGAACCCGCACGATTTGGGACTCGTCATCATCGACGAAGAGCAACGCTTCGGCGTTGGCCACAAGGAGCAGCTGAAGAACCTGCGCGAATACATCGACGTCCTGACGCTTTCGGCCACGCCAATTCCGCGCACGATGCAGATGTCGCTTTCGGGCGTGCGCGACATGAGCCTCATCATGACGGCTCCCGACGAACGCCGTCCAGTCGAAGTCCATGTGGGCGAATGGGACCCCGACCTGGTCAGCGGCGCCATCAGGCGCGAACTTGCACGCAATGGGCAGGTGTACTACGTGAGCAATCGCGTCCGCTCGATCGACGAGGCCGTCACCCGCGTGCAGGAAGCTGCAGGCGAAGCGCGCGTCGGTGTCGCACACGGCCAGATGGACAAAGATGCGCTCGAGCATGTCATGGAAGACTTCTCCGCTGGCGAGCTCGATGTGTTGGTCGCCACCACGATCATCGAGAGCGGCATCGACAACCCACACACGAACACGCTAATCATCGAGGATTCACAGCGCCTCGGCCTCGCCCAGATGTATCAGCTCAAAGGCCGCGTCGGGCGCAGCTCGACGCAGGCGTACGCCTACTTCATGTTCCCCGACAACATCCCGCTGACCGAAGAGGCCATCGCGCGTCTCACCGCGCTCAACGAGCACCAGGACTTGGGAAGCGGCATGCGCATCGCGTTGCGCGACCTCGAAATCCGCGGTGCGGGCAGCATGTTGGGAGCCGAGCAACACGGCAATATGAGCGCCGTCGGCTTCGACCTGTTCGCGCAGATGCTGGCAACTGCGGTCGCCGCAACGAAGGAAGGCGATCTCAAGGCTGCCGATGCGCTGCCGCCGGCATTGTCAGACATCACGATTAATGTTCCTGGGGCAACCTATCTTCCGGAAGAGTATGTGCCCGCAGCTGACGAGCGTGTCATGTGGTACCGCCGCATTGCAAGCGCATCGACCGAGGTGCTGGTCGACCGCATCTACGAAGAGCTGTGCGAAAAGCATCCGGACATGCCACAGGAAGCCGTGAACCTGATCACGAAGGCGCACATCAAAGCGTTCGCCCACGAACATCACATCGATCTGGTGTCTGTCGTCGCTGGCAAACTGGTGGTCGATCCTGTCGACATACCATCCGAGAAGATGCGCTCCCTGCGTCGCGCGAAAGCAACTTGGACACCCGACAAGCGGAAACTACGCCTGCCCCTCAAGTACTTCGCCGCCGATGACGACGCCCAGCTGCTCGAGGGCATATTGGCTTTCCTGCGCGATCTCGCCTAGCCGAATCTAAACGTTGCCCAATAGCACGGTCTCGAGATGGCGTTCGGCAATTGTCTTCAGATGCTCAAGCGTCGCACGCGGCGTCGGCGCGACATCAGTCATGCGATGCTGCGGGAAGAACCTCGTCAGATGATACGGAATCGACGGATCGAGTGACGAAAGCCAAAGTGCCATCTCCTCGATCTGCACTTCGTCATCTGACAAACCAGGCACCACGAGCGTGGTGACTTCGAGATGGCATGCCTGCGTTTCAGCCAACAGCTCGATAGTGCGTTTGACCGTGGTCAAGTCGCCGCCAAGCGATCGATACCCTTCATCAGTGAAGCACTTCAGGTCGATATTCGCGGCATCGATGAGCGGTGCGATCTCGCGAACGACCCGCTCTGCTGCCATGCCGTTCGACACGAGCACGTTCACAAGACCTTCCTCGTGCGCCATACGACCCGTATCACGCAGGAACTCCCAGTTGATCAGCGGCTCGTTGTAGGTGTACGCAATACCGATGCATCGACGCGCGGATAGGCCAAGCGCGGTTTCCACGATCTCCCCAGGCGAAACGACACGCCAACCCAACTCGTCAGGACCCACCTGCGCAATTGACGCGTTTTGGCAGAACGGGCATCGCATGTTGCAGCCGTAGCTTCCAAGCGACAAAACAGTCGTGCCACCGCGCCAGCATGAAATCGGCTTCTTCTCAATCGGATCGAGCGCAAGCGAGGTGATGCGGCCGTATCCTTCTGCCACAACCTCATCGTCACGACCGCACCGCGACCTGCAAAGGCCATAAAAGCCGTCTCCCAGACAACACGTATGCGGGCACGTCGTACAGCAGGTCATAGGATTACCTCACGCGCGGCTCGCCGCCACGGGTATGGCGCACGACCTCGAATCGCTCGAGCTCGACATCATCGTCTGCGGGATCGATGCCAGCCTTCTGCTTGGCAATCATCAGCTGATAGCCAACCGTGTCGACGCCGTCGAGGTTCGGCAGCAACAAGCCGCGACGCCAGCCCTTGGTGACGATGACGCCATAGCGCTTGGGGTCGAGCTG
>CACZAR010000091.1 GCA_902779135.1 uncultured Coriobacteriaceae bacterium
CGGAGCGGCAGTGCTGCTGGAGCGTCAGCCCGAGGCGAAGACGACTACTCTGCTCAGATCGGACGGCGACCGCTTCAA
Source organism: uncultured Coriobacteriaceae bacterium (assembly GCA_902779135.1). Lineage (GTDB taxonomy): Bacteria > Actinomycetota > Coriobacteriia > Coriobacteriales > Eggerthellaceae > UBA9715. Next base: position 79 of record CACZAR010000091.1, read on the forward strand.
GGCGATCGTGCTGCCCGCGGGCGGCTTCCGCGATATGGCGCCGACGCACGAGAGATTCATGTGCAGCGACGGTATAGAGCGCTCGCTGTATGACATCTTCATGGACGGTACCTCGGTATTCTCCTTCTCGATCACCGACGTGCCTCAGGCGCTGAAGGATTATCTCGAAAAGACCGGGACTGCCGTAGATGATTATGACGCGTTCCTGTTCCATCAGGCTAACCAGTTCATCATCAAGCAGCTCATAAGAAAGATGAAGCTGCCTAAGGACGGCGTGCCGATCTCGCTCGACCGTTACGGCAACACGGGTGGTATCTCGATACCGCTGACCCTGTGCGACGCTTACGGCGATAAGAACGAGGGCAGGAAGAACACTCGATTAGCGTTGAGCAGACCCGTTACAATTCCGCCGATACCGTAGAACACGATTTGCATGGCGAAGATGCGGAAGAACGCGACTGCGCGTTGGTACACCTCGGCATCCTCGCTTACGGTGAACGTCTGCGTGGCAATAACCTGCGGGGCGAATATCGTAGCCAGAATCGACAAGATGCCGAGCACCACAATCGTGATGTTGAGCAGATTGTTGGCGAATTCGTTGCCCGATTTCTCGCCACCACGTTCTTTCTCGAGCATGTAGACCGGCAGGAACGCTGCGGCAAGCAGACCGCCCGCCACCAACTCGTAGATGACGTTGGGCATGTTGTTGGCAACTTGGTATGACGACGTGATGAGCGAGTTGCCCAGGGCAAATGCCATCGCCCAGGTGCGAATGAGGCCCGTAGCGCGCGAAAACAACGTCGCTATCGACATAAGCGCCGTCGAGCGTGCAACCGATGGGTTGGCGTTTTCCTCCACCGCAGTATCGTTTTCAAGCGAGTCGCTCACGAACCCTCTTTCTCAGCTTCACTAGTCAACCAGTTCATAATGATGTAATTTAGTCCTCGTACGACCGAATTCATGCAATGACCCGAAAAGGCGATGCCGCCATGAGAGTTCTTTTTATAGCCAACAAACACAACGCGAAGACGGTTGACGCGCTCTTCCAAATCGCGGCTTACTGCGATATGCAGGGCATCGAGCACATCGAGCTCGACGTGAGCCAGCTGCCTGACAGCTCGTTTGTATACGGACCTGCCCAACTTGCCGACATCGATGAGGCTCTTGCCGAGCGCATCGATTTGGTAGTAACAATCGGCGGTGACGGCACGCTGCTTCATGCGACGCGCCTGTCTGTCGTGCTGGGTGCGCCTATCGCCGGCATCAATTTCGGACACCTTGGCTTCCTGACCAATACTGTTGACGAAGGCGTGATCGCCTTGTTCGCCACCATATTATCAGGCGAGGTCATCCGCGAGGAACGCATTAATTTGCGCGTTCGCGTCACCTGCGCTGACGACGAAGAAGGCCAGTCTCCACGCGAGTATTACGCCATGAACGAAGTGGCAGCTGCACGCGGTGCCAAGGGAAATATCGTCGATTTCGATTTCAGCATCGCAGGCGACCACATCGCGCATATGCGTGGCGATGGTCTCATAGTTGCGACAGCCACTGGTTCAACCGCCTACGCCCTGTCAGCCGGCGGTCCGCTCGTCGGCCCAACGTTCACTGGCATGATCGTCGCGCCTCTAGCTCCCCATACGCTCAATGCACGCCCCATCGTCGCCGAACGCAACGACATCATCGAGATCGACATGCCAGATGACATGCAAGTGGGCGATGTCGGCCTGTTCATCGATGGCGACACAATCGAGCTTGATAGCCCCATAAAGAACGTAACCATCATGGTGGGCCCCGATCCTACAGTCATTTTGAGCTGCCGCAAAGACAGTTTCTACAAGCAAATTTCCCGCACGTTCTTCGACAAAAAGTAGCTAACTGCTGGCATCGAATTTTGCCGCACCTTCTCTCCGGCTTCGTTGATGACGAGTTGTTGGCTTGCTGCTTCGGGACGTCTTGATTTGGGCCTTCGCGAGAAATCCTCATCTATTTCAGATACCTTAAAGTAGATGTATAGCCGATGACCTGGGTTTATGTTCTCAATCATACATAGTTGTGTGCTCGCTCCATGCAAATTGTGCCATCCGCTCTCGTGCAGGTATAATACTTGGAACGTCTAAAAACGCACCCAATGTTCGATCAGGAGGCTTTCAAATGAGCGAACATGCAACCGAGCCAAGTAGACGCGCTTTCGTCTTCTCAGCAGCATTGTTCGGAACGGCACTCGCAACGGGTATCTTCAACCCGTCGTTTGCGCATGCCGTAACGGCGGCCGAGAAGCAGGCCGAAGCCGACGCCGTCCGCGAGCAACTCGTCTCACTGCAGGCCGACCTCGAAATGTGTGCCGACAAGTACTACGGTGCACTCGAAGAACGCGATGCAGCGCATGCGGCCATGGAAGCCGAGCAGGTGAAAATCGACGAGGCAACGCTTCGCATCAACGAAATCCAGCAGCGCCTAGGCGACCGTGCGCGAAACATGTACCGCACGGGCCCTACTGGGTTCCTCGACTTCGTTCTCGGCTCGAGCTCCTTCGAGGAGTTCACAACGAACTGGGATCTTCTCGACACGATCAACGAAGAAGATGCCGCGCTTGTCGAAGAAACCAAGCAACTACGTGCCCAGCTTGAGGAATCGAAGGCCGAGTACGAGCGTCAAGAGCAGATTGCTGCAGAAAAAGCTGCAGAAGCCGAGCTTGCCAAGAACCAGGCTGAAGCGCGCGTTGCGGAAGCAACCGAGCTCATGAATCAGCTCGACGAAGAAGCTCGCGTGCTGCTCGAAGAAGAGCAAGCTGCCGCCGCAGCAGCTGCTGCTGCGGCTGCTGCAGCCGAAGCAGCCGCCCAGGCTGCCGCCGATTCTGCCGGTAACGGAGAAGCAACTGCCGCCTACTTCAGCAGCGGCGGCACCGCAGGTGACAACAGCGCCGTCGTGGGCTATGCGATGTCGAAGATCGGCTGCCCGTACGTCTGGGGCGCCGAAGGTCCTGATGCGTTCGACTGCTCGGGTCTTGTCCGCTGGGCATACCTGCAGATCGGCATGAGCCTACCCCATTACACCGAATCGCTGTTCGCCAGCGCCACGAATCGCGTTCCCGTTTCGGAAGCCCGTCCTGGTGACGTGCTGTACCGCCCGGGCCACGTAGGCATCGCTGTGGGTTATGGTGGCGTGCCGTACGTACATGCTCCCACATTCGGCGCTTATGTGCGTGATACCGACGCATTGAGCTGGTCAGGCTTCACCTACGCGCTGCAGTTCTAGCGCAATTTGCCTGTTCCTTCAGACAGATTCACTTCTAATCAATAGGCCTGTCACGACCAGGTTCGTTCGACACGAGCACAGGACCGTCAGATGTGATGGCGACGGTCTTCTCGAAATGCGCAGCGGGCTTGCCATCTTGCGTCACAACGAGCCATCCATCGCGCATGACGTGCGTACGATGCGTGCCCATGGTAATCATCGGTTCGATTGCAAGCACCATGCCCGCTTCAAGCTTGAGACCCGTGTGCTTCAATCCGAAATTGGGAACGGCAGGGTCTTCATGCATGTTTCGCCCAATGCCATGACCGGTGTAATCGCGCACGACTCCAAAGCCAGCTTTGCGTGCAACCGACTGTACTGCATGGCCGATATCGCCCAAGCGATTGCCTGGTCTCGCAGCAGAAATGCCAGCCCACATGCACTTCTCTGTCACGTCGAGCAATCGTTTGACATCAGGGGCCACCTTGCCAACCGCAAATGTCCAAGCGTTATCGCCCGCCCATCCGTTGACAGTGGCACCCGTGTCGATTGAAATGATGTCGCCTTCCTTCAAGCGAACCGTGCTCGAAGGAATGCCGTGCACGATCTGCTCGTTGATGGATGCGCAGATGCTTCCAGGAAAGCCGCCATATCCTTTGAACGTGGGGATGCCGCCATGGCTTCGGATGTAGTCTTCGGCGAACTCGTCAAGCTCGAGCGTCGTCACACCCGGCACGCACCTCTTCCCCACTTCGCGCAGCACAGCCGCCGATAGACGCCCGGCTTCTTTCATCTCTTCAATCTCTGCAAGCGTCTTCTTGATGACTGCCATGCTCTCCCCCAAGTTCCTGAGAATGCATAATCGTACCTGGTTGAATTATGCATTCGGTTCCTGCAATAAAAAAGGGGAATCGAATGATTCCCCTTTCCATAGCTCTATCAGCTTGATTTATTCGACGACAGCCTTCTTGTCGTAGTCACGGTTGACCGACGGATCAACGGTGATGGACGGGCTCATCGTGGAAGCGATATTGATCGACTTGACGTAGCGGCCCTTGGCGGAAGACGGCTTCATGCGCAGAACCTCGTCGTAGACAGCGCCATAGTTCTGAGCGAGCTGCTCAGCGGTGAAGCTGGTCTTGCCGAGGATGACATGAGCGATGCCGTAACGGTCGGCGCGATACTCGACGCGGCCGCCCTTGAGCTCGTTGATGGCCTTGGCAACGTCGGGAGTGACGGTGCCCAGCTTGGGGTTGGGCATAAGGCCGCGGGGGCCGAGGATCTTACCCAGACGACCGACCTTGCTCATCTGGTCGGGCGTGGCGACAGCAGCGTCGAAGTCCATCTTGCCAGCCTGGATGTCGGCAACGAGGTCGTCGGAACCGACGATGTCAGCGCCAGCTTCTTCAGCGGCACGAGCAGCTTCGCCCTCAGCGAACACTGCAACGCGAACCGTCTTGCCAGAGCCGTTCGGCAGGCTGACGGTGCCACGCAGCTGCTGGTCAGCCTTGCGGGTATCGATGCCGAGGCGGAAGTGAACTTCCACAGACTCGTCGAACTTGGCCGAGGCGATCTCCTTCAGCAGCTCAAACGCCTCGAGCGGCGCGTACTGCTCTTCAGTGATCTTTTCGACCGCTGCCTTGTAACCCTTAGATTTCTTAGCCATTTTCTTCTCCTTCGTGGTGGCTAGCGAACGTTTCGAAGAACGCTCTCCCAACTATCAATCAACGCGCCTTGAATGGTGCGCAGATTCCAAATTACTGACCCAGCGCCTTGAGCTGCTCAGCAAGCTTGCGGCTCGGGACGTACTTCTTCTTCATCTCGCGACCCTCGATGCGAACACCCATCGAACGAGCGGTACCGGCGATGATCTCCATAGCGGCCTCGATCGTGTTGGCGTTCAGGTCGGGCATCTTGGTCTCAGCGATCTCACGAAGCTGATCCTCGGTCAGGGTGCCGACGAAGCGCAGCTGCGGAATGCCAGAGCCGCTCTCGATGCCGAGCTTTTCCTTGATCAGCACGGCCGCGGGCGGAGTCTTGCAGATGAACGTGAACGACTTGTCCTCGTAAACGGTGATCTCGACAGGGATGATCGTGCCGGACTGCTCCTGCGTCTGAGCGTTGAACGCCTGGCAGAACTGCATGATGTTGACGCCCTGGGCGCCAAGAGCAGGACCTACCGGAGGAGCCGGGTTGGCGGCACCGGCCGGAATCTGAAGCTTAATGAAACCGGTAACCTTTTTCTTGGGGGCCATATCATTATCCTTTCGGTTATAAATTCAACTCTATCTATCAAGCGCCTGTTCGTGAGAAGCCCCGGTCCACGCGGGCACGAACGCGCCGATATACGCTTTCCTATACTTTTGCCACCTGATCGAACGAAAGCTCGACGGGGGTTTCGCGACCGAAGATCGACACCATGACGCGCACCTTGCCAGCCTCGGGCATGACCTCTGCGACCGTTCCATCGAAATCGACAAACGGACCCGAGACGACCTTGACCGTTTGACCAACCTCGATGCTCGTGGAGGTCTTCTTCGGAGCGCCCTGGCGCGGCTTGCCCACGCCCATGATCTTGTTAAACTCGTCGCGGGTCAGCGGCTCGGGATTGCCCTGGCTGCCAACGAAACCGGTGACGCCGGGCGTGTTGCGCACGGCAGCCCAGCTCTGCGGGTCGAGCTCCATGCGAACGAGCACGTAGCCAGGAAGAACCTTCTTCTCGGACTCGACGCGCTTGCCGCCTTCCTTGATTTCAGTAACCGTCTCGGTCGGAATCTCAATCCTGAAGATCTTGTTCTCAAGGCCCATCGACTCGATGCGCTGCTGGAGATTCTTCTTGACCTTGTTCTCGTAGCCCGAGTAGGTATGAAGGACGTACCACTTCTTAGCCATGGATTACGCTCCCAGGCCAGACAGGGCAACGAGGCCCGGCGTGATGATAAGGTTGTCGAGAATGGCGACGTACACGCCAAAGAAGATCAGCGCACCAACGACGACGCCGCTCCAGCGGATGACGTCCTGACGAGAAGGCCACGTGACCCTCTTCATCTCTGCGCGAACATCCCTGAGGAACTGGAAGCGCACCTTCTTGGGCTTCTTCTCTTCCTTGACGGCAGGCGTCTTCGTCTCTTGCTTGTCAGCCTTGGACTTGAAGAGGCCACCCTTCTTCTCTTCGGCACCCTCGGTGGTCTCGGGCGCCCGCTCAGCAGCGATTGCGTCGCGCTCTTCGCGGTCGCGACGATTTGCTTTGGCGGCAGTTGCCTTAGCTCTCTGCGTTTTTGACTTGTGGGCCATATTCGATCCCGTTCTTGTGTCGAAACTTCACTGCTTATAACGCTAAACAAGCAGCCTGTCTTCAAGTTGCTTTTTCAAGCAATCTGAACGCAAGCTGCTCGGATTAACAAGCTGGCAGGCCAGGAGGGACTCGAACCCCCAACATGCGGTTTTGGAGACCGCCGCTCTACCAATTGGAGCTACTGGCCTATACGCTTGTTCTTCCCTATGTTATCGAGTTTCGCGATGAAGAGTGTGATGACCACACCACTTGCAATATTTCTTCATCTCGAGACGATCGGGGTTATTCTGCTTGTTCTTTTTGGTCGTGTAATTGCGACGCTTGCAATCAGTGCACGCCAAAGTGACCAACGTACGCATTAAGAAACTCCTTGCGCTATTCCGGGTAAGGGCAACATTAAAGGACACATGAATTCATGAACGGAGCCCGCTTTTGAGCGGGCTCCGTCTTTAGTGCTTCGAGAAGATCGTTTACTTGTAGATCTTCGTGACGCGGCCGGAGCCGACCGTACGACCACCCTCGCGGATAGCCAGGCGCAGGCCCTCTTCCATGGC
>CACZAR010000092.1 GCA_902779135.1 uncultured Coriobacteriaceae bacterium
ATCCGGTTGCCGATCGGTTCAATTCGGAAATGTACGGAGCTCTCATCGACGAATCCTACAAACGGGCTCAGCAGTCGGCAAGTACTGTCGTTATCGGGAATGATGTAACGCGATTTCTCGACAGCCTCGCGGGGCTGACTATGGTGTCGGTTTTGTATGGATCGCTCACCTATATTCGGCTGATTCCAGCAAAGCTGCGTCGAGTCGTGTACATCGTCAACCTCCAGTATCCGTCGAGCCGCCTTGAGAGGGTCATGATGAAGCTTGCATTAGCAGGTGGAGATATCCAGGATGCGCGTAACCTATTAAACGCTTATGGCGAAATGACGAAAGGGCTGAATGCTGCCGAGGCGGACGAAGCCTTCAACTTTGTCGAAGCTAGTGCTGCAGGATCTGGAAGAAATAATGCGATACGAGAGGCTTTCTCTGTTTTTGGAAGCTACATGAGCGATATGGGTTTTGAAGCAGCGTTGGCGATTGTTCGCGACATCGTGGAGAATTCGCTGATCGACGATTCGCTGCCAGAAAACTCTCTCTCATGCCTCATGGCTAACGCGCCAAGGATAGCTGACAATGAATGGTTGCTTGATGTATGTCAAAGGGCTATGAAACGCGGGCCTCGTACGCTTTGGAACGAAGAGGGAATCAAGATGCTTGCAAGTGGCTCGTTCATGTTGGATGAGCTTGATAAAAGCTCTGCGGAAACAGCGTTGGCACTCGTCGGAGCAACCGCAACCGATGACCAGTCTGCAAAAGAGAAACTCGCAAGTGTGCTCTCGCTGTTCAGGAGGGATAACAGGTATGTTGAGAGGGTTGATGCCCTGGCGCATGACCTGCCTGAGCTGTGTCGAATGGACTACGAGATCAATTGGCCAGATTGCGATTTCGCAGACTTGCCAAGAGTGATTAAATCTTGCATTAGTAGAATTCGTTCAGATAACGAGACGCAGGGTGTGGGCGGTGCATACACGTATGGCCTCGACAACTATATCATCGTCGAGTATGCGGCAGAGGCAGTCGGATCCATACCCGATGAGCTGTTGGTCGAGTCTGCGAAAGTATGCTTCGAAACATTGCATGCGCAAAGGCAAACAATCGCTTCAAAGTGCAGGGCCCTCCGCCTCCTTGTGTTTCTTGATGGAGCATCTAGATCAGCGCATGATTTAATCAAATCTCAAATCGGAGACACCCAGCTGCCAGAGGCTGGGCTCTGGCACATTTCGATCATCGGCGGCCCTTATGAGCAAAGCCTTGCAATCGCAGAACTATCTCTGCTCAGAGCGGCGGTGCTTGAAGAAGAAGGTATCAATGTGCGCACGGGTATCTCTGTGATGCTCAGAGCAAATGCGTTCAGCCAAATAAAGTTTGCTGAGTTTGTCGCTCGAATGGCTCGTTCTGGCTTATTCGTACGTACTCCGCCTATCGAGTCTTCGAGAATCGTTGCGATACTTCAGGTTATGGCTGAAAATCCTTCCCACGAAGTCAGCGTTTCGGCATACAGGACGCTTGCGTGTTTGATTGATGATGCCAACTTCGGTCGAGAGGTCGTTGCTATGTTCTGCGAGGCGTTCGACAATGCTGGTCTGCGAGTAAAGCATGCAATATTGAACGCGCTTGAATCGCATCCAGAATGTTTTGCTGAGCGCGCGGATGCGCTCTGGGCAAAGGCGTACGAGGACTCAAATTACTACATACGAATGCGCGCCGTAAAACGAGACCGTTAATTGTGCGCCAAGCTAGTTTTTAGTCAGTATTTATACGGTTCTCGAGCACGTCCATGAACGCGACGATTTCCTTGAATGTGGGCACATCGCCGAAAATCATCGGGCGCATGGACTTATAGTCTGCCTCAAGTTCTGCAAGCCTTTCTGGCTGCGGGGAGAGCTTCAACGTGCCGGGTTTCGCATCGGGAAGCTTCGACCACGGCGTGCGGTAGAACTTCTCCTTGAACGCGACCACCTTGGCCAAGAGCTCAGGCTGCGCGATTGCTTTCTCGGCGACGTCGGAATGCCCGAGTTTGTACATGTCGTAATAGTGGCGTGCGTAGCGTTTGGGCATCGCCTTTCCCTCGGGTCGGTTCGCCTCCTGGTGCAGGATCGTCGCCTTCTCCCAGAACGTGCGCTCCGGTGCTGCGGTGGCGACCACCGTCGATGGAGAGGCGAACAGCTGCGGATGCAACTCGGCAAGGTACGACGTTATCGTAGCCGGCTGCGAGGGCGTCCAGGCGGCGAGGGGGCCAATCTCGAGCTTCACCACGTCGAGGGTCGCCTCACTCGAGAAAAGCCTGGGGTAAGCGAACAGCACCGTTTCCTCGGCGTTGCCCATGCGCACATCCGCATTAACGCCAAGCTCTGCGGACAGGCTGGCTTTCAATGAAGGGACGAACGTGTTTGCGAGGTAATCGTTCGTGCGCTCGATGGTCTCGAGCTTGAACTTGTCCTGTTTGGTGTTCGAGCGCTTCTCCCATGGCTCGTTCAAGTCATAGCCGATGAGGCGCCAGTCCAGGATGAGGTCGACGTCTTCCGAGAAGCGCTCGATGAGCTCGAACGCCTTTGACAGGCTTGTGCCGCCCTTGAAGATGATGGAGTCCTTGAACTCGCTGCGGTGGAACAGGTAGTCGAGCAGGTAGCACACCCAGAGGTCCTTTTCCAAGATGGCCTCCGACAACCCGGTCTCAGAGACTCCGAGTTCGATGATGGCAGCTCGCTCCGAGCTTTCCTTGGTCACAACGCTTAACACCCCTTGGCCTCCTTCACCTTCTTTGCGAATCCAAACACCCAGGCCGTCGAGTTGCGGGTCTCGTCGTAGAGCGCCTCGATCTCCTTGTCGCTCAAGCGGGCGGCAATTCTTGCGGCGACTTTATCGTCGGCTGCATCCTTGCCGATGGCCTTGAGAGCCTGTATCACCAGGCACGTGATCGGCGAGCAGTCGAGGAGATCCCTGTTCGCCCGGTGCTTCATAGTTATCGCGAACCTGCCGTACTGGTAAGTTTTGTACGGTCCGCTGCTCACGTACTCGTAGACTGCAGGCACCTGAGTGTCGAGCCCGAGGCGATTGAGGGCGGTGTCGCCAGAGGGCGCGATCACCCATTTGTTGTTGCGCGCAATGGCATGCGCGACGGCGTCGGGCGTGGGCGGCACGTCAGCGTCGAGCTCCTCGACGCGCTTCGGCTTCGCGTACACCCCGCGCATGGCGCGCATGATGTCGCCCCGTTTCGCCATGCGGGACAGCACAGAGTTCGCGTTGTCCACGCTCGCGATGTCGTGGAAGTCCGACGGCACGAACACTGAACCGGGCTCCGCATCGGCGATTCGTTCTTCGATTTCTGTTGCGATGGACATAACTGTTCCCTTCATTTGAAATGTCAGAAAAAGTATATACTATTTCTGACAAATTGCAACAGAGTCTCTGAACCTTAAATCACAAATAATGGCTGGAATTTGCGATTTCGTCCTCCCTCTTTCGATATCGAATACGCTTTCACCGCGTTAGTTCCAACGGCTCGAACTCGTTGAACATAAAACGCATGCGGTCGATGCTCTTCTCGATGTGCCAATGGCCGCAGTACCACTTCCTGTAGTCGAGGCGCCGCTCGATACGGTCGAGCCAGACCTCGGTCGATGTGTCAACCATGCTCTGGTCGATGCCTGGGAGGAACGCCTCGGTCGGCTCGTAGCCGAACGGGCAGGTGTGCGAGAGCACGACATCGACCTTCCAATCGAGCTCATCCAGTTTTGCTTCGACGCGAGCCTTCACTTCGTCGCTGGGCTGTTCGTCTGGGAACCACTTCGCGCCACGCTCGAGGCGGTACCATTTATCGACGCTGTACGCCCCGCCGATTACGATGGCGCTAATGCCGCCGAGGTCGTAAACCTCGCCGTCTTTCGCGAAGAGGATGTTGGGGTAGGCGTTCTCGACAAACACCTTCCCACCTCGCCATTCCTTTTCATGGTAGAGCCACGGCAGCGATTGGGGGCGCATCTCGTGGTTGCCGTGGATGCAAAAGACGGATGGTTCGATTCCCGCAACGGTCTTCTTCGTCCACCCGTCGCGTTCGCCTTTGAAGAAGTTGAAGCCGGCGTCGCCCAGAATGATTATGGTGTCCTCAGCAGTGAGTCCGTTGTCTTTTGCGAATCTTTTTACCGGCTTCAGTTTGCCGTGTTTGTCTCCAGTAATGTAGAAGGCCATTGCTCGTCCTATTCTTTCCCAGCTCTTGCTACCACATTTCCGAATAGCTCGGCAGCTTCTTTATCCATGCCAGGCAGCACATGACCATAAACATCCAGAGTGGTTGAAGCCTTGGCGTGACCCAAGCGCCGTGAAACAGTCAGAATATCCTCGCCGTTCTTAAGAAGCAGCGTAGCTTGCGTGTGCCTCAAGTCATGAAGACGTATGCCATCGAAGCCATGGTCATCCCGAAACGCGATGAAGGCTGATGTGAAGCACGATGGCCTATACCAATTGCCGCGGAAATCGCAAGCGACTGGTGTCTTGTCGGTCTGCTTGACGTGATAGAACGCGAGCGTGAGACGCTGCGCCTCTTTCTCGGTCTTCAAGAACTCAACGGTATCGTGATCCAGGGTGATCTTACGGGTGCTGCCTGCGGTCTTGGTCTCCTTGATCTCGACGCTCGCCTTGCCAGTTTTCGACTCGCTCTTATTAAGCTCGATAAGCGCTTTGTTGACATCAATGATGCCTTTGTCGAGGTCGATGTCGCCCCATGTCAAGCCACAAATCTCGCCACGGCGCATGCCCGTTGCGGCAGAGATACGCAACGCAATAGCGAACTGCCTATCAGGGCAACCCTTCATCAGCTCATACATGCGTGCAAGTTCCTTCTCGCTCAGCGAGTGCTTTTCAGCACGTTTGACCGAAGGCCCCGAGAGCAGTTCGCAGGGGTTTCTGGGGATGATTTCCAAGTAGACCGCACGCTTCAGGGCGGTCTTGAAGAAGCTGAAGGTCTTACGGCATGTGCTGGCGCTGAGTGCTCCACCGTTACGACCGCCGTTTTGCAATTGCTCCTTGAAGAACTCTTCGATCTGGTAAGGCGTCAATTCGACCATCAGGCAATCGCCGAGATACGGGATGAGGCGATTGTTCGCCATGTCTGTATAACCGCGCAATGTTGTTTTGGAGAGTCTCTTGTTCGTCCTGCAATACTCCAGGAAATCCTCGAGGTACTCTTTGACGGTTATCTTTCGTGACCGGTAATCGAGATCGGCGCCAATGAGCTCGTGCTTCCATTGATCAAGCAGCAGCTTGGCTTCTGTCTTTGTGCGCGCCTCAACGCTTTTATCGAGCCTGTCGATTCGGCCTTTGTTGTCCTTTATGGTCACGCGCAGGCGCCATCTTGCCTTGCCGCGTTTTTCGACGGTTCCCGGTCCAAGCAACTCCATGGCGGCCTACCGTCCCTGGGCCTTCTCGATCTTCTTAAGCCAGCGCGACTTGATGCGCTCGTATTCTGCCTGTTGCTTTTTCCAATCCTGGGCCTGTTTTGGGGTACCAGGCTGCGCTCCGGTTGGGACGGCATCATAGAACTCGTTGGTCATTTCGAGCTCGGCTATGATGTCGCCAGTGCTCTTCCCAGCCTCGACACCGTTGCTGATGATTTTGTTCTCGACGGCGTAAAGATGATTCCGCCAATCGTTGCTGCACTTGTCGGAGCAGTATAAACCAGCGCGCTTGCGCTCCTGTTTGCTGGACGATGCCTCACTCGGTTGCTTGTACTTGAAAGGGCGACCACACATCTTGTTTTCGCAGCACTTCCACAGCTCGGAATCATTGCAGGTGTTGACCAGTTGTACGCATATTCCTTCGAGAAGAGAGCCCTCGTAGAATGGGTCGAATTTATACCGGGGATTGATGTTGTCCCAAACAGATTCAATATCGTTTGGCAGCGGTTCCAAGCTTACAAATGCATACTCGTAACCGCTTCGCAGCGGAGCGCGAAGTCGCTCAGGATGCCAGACGTTCAGACATCCTGAAGAAGAGAGGCACAGAGATACAAAGGATGTTGCCTGCTCCAGATCTGGCTCGATGATATTCGCAGTAAGGCGCTTACGTACATCAGGATTGGTTTCAGGAGCCGAAAGGGTAGCTTTTACGACACGGGCCCACCCATTATCCGTTTCGTCGCTCAGAAGGCGTTTTGCAAGGCCGCTGACGCTTCCCTTTGCCGCATCGGCAGCAATTACCATCTTTACGGCATTCTGCAAGTTGAGGAGCGTGTATACGACCTCTATGTAGGAGACTATGCCTCCTGTCGCAGCGGTCTTGTCACGGCAGAAAGCCCTCCGTGCGTACTCTGATGCCAGAACAGCGGATGTGAGCCCATCGACTAGTCCTTCATGGTTTGTCGCAGTACCCGCGAGAAGGTTCTGTGAGGCTGCTTTCAAGCAGGCTTCGAGCGAAGAATTGCCATGGATCGGCACAGTGGTTGGAAAGGTATTCTCATAGCGAAGACGGTCGCCCTTCGCCAGATGCTTGTTGTGCAGACGGCTCGCAATGAATCGCTGCTTTGATGAAAACGTCGGCGCCAGGACGGCGCCCCACCTACCGCAGAATTCAACGACTTCCTCGACATCGGTCAAATCCAAATCGAAAAGCTGGTGGGAAAAGAACTCGATAGGCAGACCATCGTGCATGATGCTCGGATGCGGGAAGCGGGCAGCGCTTTTTGACGTGAAATCGCTCAGAACTGCCTCCCAGTCGAATTCGACAAGGCATATCAGCTTGCCACTGTCCGCATCGAAGGCAGATTCGGGCAATGGAGCTATGTCTGCAAACCCCTCTGGAACCGGGATGTCAACTCGCCCAAAGAGCGGCACGGGCCATGGCGGAATCGAGAGCTCGCCGTGACTTATCCTGAGCGTCTCCTTCGGCATCTAATCCTCCAAATTCAATGAGATAAGAATATCTTAAATCGTTAGTTCAACCTGAGAGCGATTATAGAGCCACCGAAAAGCTTGTCAAGTGCTTCAAAGCCTACGAGATTTTGAAATAAAAAATTGCTGATTCTGACATAAAAGCGTACTTTTGCACCGCTTTTCGGAACAGAATAGCTTTCGGGATGTAGTTCAGTCCGGTTAGAATGCCTGGTTTGGGACCAGGTGGTCGAAGGTTCGAATCCTTTCATCCCGACAAAGGGGAGGCTTGATT
>CACZAR010000093.1 GCA_902779135.1 uncultured Coriobacteriaceae bacterium
AAGTCGGCGCTTTCAGCGGCGATGACGTGGTTTACGTTGCACGGATTCTGTCAGTATGGCTCATCAGTTTGCCGTTCTACGCCATCGTGATGTTGCTCTACAACATCTATGCCAGCATGCGCAAGTTCTTCCGCTTTGCGCTCGTGAGCACTGCCATGGTCGTTGTGCAATGCGCGCTGTACTACGTGTTGAGCTCGCCGGCTCTCTTCGGTCTCGCAGGTGTGCCCATCGCCGACATCGTGTACTACGCGGTCTGCTGCCTCATCTTGACGCTCATGCTGCGCAAGCTGATCGGCTCGTTCGAGCTGGGCAAGATTCTTTGGACGGTTGCTCGTGTCGTCATCGCTTCGGGCGTTGCGGTCGCGGTGTCACTCGGGTTGGGCGCCATCCTCCCCGAAGGCATCGGCATGATCGACGGCATCATCCGCATCGTCGTTTGCGGTGGTGTGGGACTTGTTGTGGCGTTCGGCCTGTGCATCGTGATGAAGGTCCCGTACATGAACTACGTGACCGATCTGGTCGGCAAAGTTGCACGCAAACTGAAGCGCTCTTAGCTTCAATGCGGCATACGCCGCGATAGGGTTCGCCTACAGCTGCTCGACTAATCTAAATAATGATTAGAAAGTGTCTGCGCAAGCGGCTTCACCCTATCACGGCGTATGCCGCGTTGTTTTTTGCTATTTCAACTGTTTGCCGCCAGTATCCCAGTAGTACTTCTTGAACTTGCGAATCTGGTTCATCTTCATGACCAGCGCCCAGAAGTTATGGGTAGCTGAATCAGCGGGGTAGTGCAGCGGGTAAGGCTCGTCGGTGAATTCGATGGTGGCCAGCGCTTCGGCCAAACGGTCGATGTTGGTCACGCTGCGCTTCAAGACGTATTCCGGCACGCAACAATAGAGGAACGGTCGGTATGCCTCCTGGTAGGGGATGGGTTCGCCGAGGATGAACTCCTTCACGACCAGCTCTGCGAAGTTGGCTCCGCCAAGGCTCATGTAGTAGGTGTTGCGCCCAGCGCGCGTGTTCACTTCGAAGAAGCGGAACGAGCCATCGCGCTCGTCGTACTTGATGTCGAAATTGGCAAAGCCGCGATAGCCGATGTGCTTGAGGAAACGTTTGGCACCCTCGACGATGACGTCTTCCTTCTCGCCCAAGATGGCCAATGGGTTGCCAAGTGCCGTCGGATCGTGATCTTGCAGGATGACGACGCCGCCCGACACAACGCGCGCATCACCGTTGGCGTCCGAGAACGTGGTGAGTGTGCGGATGGCATTGTCGTCGCCAGGGATGAAGTCCTGCACGACGAGCTCGGCGTCGTAGTCAGACACGCGGATTGTGCGCCAGACCTGCTGGAGCTCTTCGGGAGACTCGATTTCGTAGATCTTGCGCTTCGCCTCAATCGTGGCCGCTTGGAATTTTGCCGAATTCGATGGTTTGGCGATCAACGGGTAGTCGAACTCGTCGACGGGAAGTTCATCGGGACCGTTGCCGCAATCGAAGTACCACGTCTTGGGGAAGGGCATGTCGAGCTCTTCGCACAGCTCGTAAAATCGGCGTTTCTGCGTGATCTCGTCGAGCAGGTCGAAATCAATGTAGGGAACGGTGATGCCCGCTGCCTGAAGGCGCTCTTTGCCACGCGAAAGAATGCGTGCATGCACATCGTCGCAGCCAAGCACGATAAGCTTGCATTCAGGGTCGCGCGCCAGCTCTTCGGCCGCGACGGCTTCGAGCGCCTCGAAGGCTGTGTCGCCTTCGTACAAGCCATTGACCAGGCGATAGTCGGTGAACTTGCTGCTCGAGAGCATCTTGATGTCCTGTGTTGCCAGCACGATCGTCCGTGTGATTCCAAATGCACGGTGCATTTCGCGCACCCAGCTGTATGCGAGAATGTCGCCACCTATGACGATGGGCTGAAGGTGCTTTGCGATATCGATTTCTATGGGCATATGTCGTTTCCTGTCTGCTCGTTTCGTCCCATTATCGCATTCCTGTTGAGCTCGTGCTGAGCTATGTGCCGGAACGTTTCTTTGCACGAGGATGGGCGCTCAGGTATTCCTCTTGGATGTGCGAGCGGTTGACGTGCGTGTATATCTGCGTCGTGGAAATGTCGGAATGACCGAGTATCTCCTGGATAACGCGCAGGTCAGCGCCACCAGCAAGCATGTGAGTGGCAAACGAGTGCCGCAATGTGTGCGGGTGCAGGTCGTCGACGCCGATAGCGCCACCGGCTTTTGCCACGATCTTGTGAATCGACTGACGCGTGAGCCGTCCACCGCGGGCATTCAAGAACACGGCAGATGTCGCTTTTGCGTATGGTTTGACGAGTTCAGGCCGTCCCTCGTTCAAGTAGGTGACCAGTGCATCAAGCGCGAAGCCGCTGATGGGCGCGATACGCTCCTTGTCGCCTTTGCCGACGACGCGCAGATATCCTTCCGAAAACGCGCAATCCATGAGGTCAAGCCCAGCGCATTCGCTCACGCGCAAACCGCATCCGTACAAAACCTCAAGAATCGCCTTGTTGCGCAACGAGATCGGGTCATCGCCGACAAGCAGGTCAAGCAGCTTGTTGACTTGATCGATCGTCAACACGTCGGGCAACTTGTTCGGAGGGGCGGGCAGTTTCACGGTTGATGTCGGGTTGTTTGCGGCGTACTCCTCACGCACGCAGAATCGATGGAACCCTTTCAGCACCGAGATATGGCGGTCGATGCTCGTCACAGCATAGCCGCGCTCGAGCAGATCTGCTTCATATGCCACAATCGTGTCACGGTCGACGCGTTCAAGATCGGAAATGCCTGCTTCATCGAGAAACGACAGGTAGTCAGCCAGGTCGGCGGCGTAGGCTTCAATGGTCAGCGGGGAAGAGCCCCGCTCGATGCGCAGGTGGGAAAGATACTCGTCGATGGCGTGTTCAATTCGCATGCAGAAATTATACCCCGAGGATTGTGCGCATATGCGTTATGCAACATGGGAGCGAAGCCGCTTGCGCAGACACTGTTTAGAAAATGCATAGATAAGTCGAGCAGCTGTAGGCAAGCTCCCATGTTGCACAACGCATATCCATTCGAACGACACTCTAGGTTTTGTGTCGCGTGAGTTAAAAGGGGCGAGGGGTAGAGGGACGCTGGGCTATAATCTCTTAGTACGCGAATTGAAAGAGGTTTTTCATGCGCAAGCGCATTGGTTTCGACAACGAAAAGTACATCGAGTTGCAGACGGCGCGAATTCGCGACC
The DNA here is from genome assembly GCA_902779135.1 of uncultured Coriobacteriaceae bacterium. Taxonomy (GTDB): domain Bacteria; phylum Actinomycetota; class Coriobacteriia; order Coriobacteriales; family Eggerthellaceae; genus UBA9715. The sequence goes on from CACZAR010000093.1 coordinate 3,232, forward strand.
GCATCGCCACATTCGGCGGCAAGCTCTATCTCGAATTCGGCGGCAAGCTGTTCGATGACTACCATGCATCGCGTGTTTTGCCCGGCTTCGAGCCCGACACCAAGCTGCGCATGCTCCAGAGCATGGTCGACGATGTCGAGATCATCCTCGTCATCAACGCCAATCACATCGAGCACTCGAAAGTTCGCGGTGACCTGGGCATCACCTATGACGACGACATGCTGCGCCTCATGGACATCTTCAAGGGGCTGGGTTTCTACGTCGGCAGCGTTTGCATCACGCAGTACCGCAACCAGCCTGCTGCTGATGTGTTCCGTCAGCGCCTCGACGGCCTTGGGGTCAAGAGCTATCTGCATTTCCCCATCGAGGGCTATCCGTATGCCATCGACCACATCGTGAGCGATGAGGGCATGGGCAAGAACGACTACATCGAGACCAGCCGTCCGCTGGTCGTCGTGTCGGCACCTGGCCCTGGTTCGGGCAAGATGGCGACGTGTCTCTCGCAGCTTTATCACGATCACAAGCATGGCGTGAGCGCCGGTTATGCGAAATTCGAGACCTTCCCAATCTGGAATCTCCCACTCGACCATCCGGTCAACATCGCCTACGAAGCTGCAACACTTGATCTGTCCGACGTGAATGCCATCGACCCGTTCCACCTCGAGGCTTACGGCGAGACGACGGTCAACTACAACCGCGACATCGAAATCTATCCGGTGCTGAAGGCCATGTTCGAGAAGATCGTGGGCGAGAGCCCCTACAAGTCGCCGACCGACATGGGCGTCAACATGGCAGGTTTGGCCATCAGCGATGACGAGGTGTGCCGCGATGCGGCCAACCACGAGATCGTGCGCCGTTATTTCCAGACGGCCACCGAAGCCAAGCGCACGGGCGTGGGCGACGAGTTGGTCGCCAAAGCCGAAATGCTCATGAAGAAAGCGGGCGTCGATGCAGACCTTTCGCCTGCGCGTGCAGCTGCACTTGCCAAGGCGGAGCAGTCGGGCGGTCCGGCAGGTGCCATGGAACTTCCCGATGGCCGCATCATCACGGGCAAGACATCCACGCTTTTGGGTGCTGCCTCTTCGGTGCTTTTGAACGCGCTCAAGGCCCAGGCTGGCATTGACGATGAGCTCTACATCATTGCCGATGCTGCACTCGAGCCCATTTGCAACTTGCGCACCGAGCAGCTCGGGCACACGAACCCGCGCCTGCATCCGCGCGAGATGCTGATCGCGCTGTCCACCTCTTCGCTGACGAGTCCCATGGCCGCAAAGGCCATTCAGGCCGCTGGTGATCTGCGCGGTTGCGATGTCTACTTCTCGGTCATCATCTCGTCCGACGACGAGCAGCTCTACCGCTCGCTCGGCATCAACGTCTGCTGCGAGCCGCGCTACGAGCAGCATCGCTACTACCACAGCTAAGCGCGAAACGAGAATTGAATCCACAAACGTCCGCCAGGGAGCGGCATTAGCCTACAGCGTCCTCGGCTAACCTAGATAAGGTCTAGATTGTGCCTGCGGAAGCGGCTAACGCCACTTCCTGGTGGACGTTTTCGAGTCAAATAAAGCGTTCCTTTCGCGCATTCTGCATCTGCTCGTTGTGTCCCCAAAAATCACCTCATCCAACATCTAGCGTGCCTGGTTCCCGCTCATGTTGAATTGCGCCGATGATGTGGTGAAATCGTCCATAAAGTGCAAAAAAGTGTTGATTGGTGGGAGGTAGTGGGATAAAATGGCAAACGTTCGATGGAAACGTGTCGGAAGATGTGGAAGGAAGTCATGGAAGAAGCGAAGAAAACCGTTGATCTCAACGGCTCTTACAGCTTCAAGACCGATGCAAAAGGTCGCGTGTCTCTGCCTGCAAAATTCCGCAAGGTTCTGTCGGACGACCTTGTCGTCACCAGTGCGCTCTCGGGCGACTACCTCATGGTGTTCGACGGCCAGGAAAGCTTCAATGCCTGGGTTGATGGGATCTTCGCGGGCCGCTTCGAAGGCGGCTACAATCCCGCCATCCAGCAGCATCAGAAGCTGCGCAGTGCGCTGAAGGGCAATGCATTTGATGTGCAGCTCGATGGGGCAGGCCGCATTTTGCTGCCCGCCAACTTGCGCGAGAAGGCCGCCATCGACCGTGAGGTCGTCATCGTGGGCAACACGGGTTTCTTCGAGGTCTGGAGCGAAGCGCGCCGCAACGAGATGCTCGACGAGGTCGACGTCTCCAGCTTGCTGATGTAGCGGCGGGCCACCTTGACAAACGAATATCGGCATATCCCGGTACTGCTCGCCGAGTGCCTCGAACAACTCGCACTCGAACCGAACCAAACGTTCGTGGACGCAACACTCGGCGGCGCAGGACATTCCCTCGAAGTTGCCAGGCAACTTGCACCCGAGGGCGTGCTCATCGGAATCGACCAGGACGACGCCGCACATGCGGCAGCCGCCAAACGCTTAAACGAAATACCCGATGATCAGCGCCCCCATATCGAACTACTGCATGGCAACTTCGGGGATATGGATGAGCTGCTTTTGAGCGCGGAAATACCCGGCGTCGATGCGTTCCTGTTCGACCTGGGCGTCTCCTCACCTCAAATCGACACGCTATCTCGCGGCTTCTCCTTCAAAGAGGAGACGGCGCCCCTTGATATGCGGATGAATCCGGGGAAACAAACACTAACCGCAGCAGAGGTCATAAACTCCTACAACGCACAAGACCTCACTCGGATCATCCGTATGTACTCTGACGAGAAATGGGCCAGCCGCATCGCGAGCTTCATCGTGAAGCGCCGCGAAGAGAAGCCGTTCGAAACGAGCGGAGACCTTGTCGACGCGATCAAAGCAGCAATTCCCGCGAGTGCACGACGCGCTGGTGGGCATCCTGCGAAACGGACCTTCCAGGCCATCAGGATCGAAGTCAACTCGGAGCTGACCGTCTTGAAGCGTGGTCTAGAAGCAGCGGTCCGCTGGCTAAATCCTGGCGGTAGGCTGGTGGTCATCTCGTACCATTCGCTGGAAGACCGGATCGTGAAGGAAACGTTGGCGGCAGGTGCTAACCGATGCACCTGCCCGCCAGACCTGCCTGTGTGTGCCTGTGGGAAAAAGCCGGTACTCGAAATTGTCACGCGCAAACCTATCGTGCCGACGCACGAAGAGATAGAGCGCAACCCGCGCGCACGCAGCGCGAAGCTGCGTGTCGCACGGAAACTTTGAATAGATAAATGAACCAAGCCACTGCAATTGCAGCTTGAACGAAACAGGAGTCGTCAGTGGCAAACGCGCAACAAGCATATCGTCTCGATACATTCCCGATGTACGAGCCCGGCAGGGCGCGTTCCTCGCAGTCCGACATGCGTGTTGTGCGCGGTGGCGCAAATGCGCAGCCGAAGGTCAACATTCTCGTTGAGATTGCGAAGATGGCAGCAATCGTGCTCGTCGTCGTCGCGGCGCTGTGCTTTGCACGCATCGCGTTGACCAACGCTACCGTCTCCACGATGATCGAGAGCGATGCGCTCTCGGCGCAAATCTCCGAAGCTCGCTCGACGGGCACGTCGCTCGAGATGGAGCAGAGCACCCTTTCGAACACCGCGGCGATCAACAGCGCCGCGAAGCGCCTTGGTATGACCGCGCCATACGAGGTAGGCACGATCGCCTTGTCGCCCGATGTGGTGGCAACCGACGCCAACGGCTCGCTGTCGCTTTCCGGCACCGTCAAGAACGTCGTCGGAACTCAGGAGTAGCCCATGGCCGGCCGAAGTCCGCGCCATAGCCAGCGCGGCCAGTCGGTGCGCGAGTCGGCCGCCGATATCGAACGTTACGTTTCGCGCGGTTCGAACCGCGCGTTCGTTATCGTGGTCTTTTTTGCGATACTGGCGCTTATCTTCTTCGTGCGGCTCGTGTTC
>CACZAR010000094.1 GCA_902779135.1 uncultured Coriobacteriaceae bacterium
TTCAGGCCTGAGATGGCGAACTCCTTCTTTGGCAAGAGATCCGCGTACATGTTCGTAGTAGCTTTCTTGAATCGGATAAAGCTCTGCACAACGTTCGTGTATCGCACGAATCTGCTCTTTTGGCGTCATACCGGTTTTGGATTCGCGGACGGGCGGCTTGATGAACGACAGGTCGGTGAGACTGCCCACGCGAACCATGAAAAACTCTTGCAAGTTGCTCCAGAAAATGGAAATGAAATTCAATCTGTCGAGCAAGGGCACGGATTCATCTGCGCCCTGATCAAGGACACGTTCGTTGAACGAAAGCCAAGAAAGCTCTCTGTTTTGCATATACGTAGGAATAACGGCGTCTTCTTCCTCTCGCGTTGGAGTTTGAGAAGAGTCGAGCTCGGCTATTACAGCCTTTTCTGACCCGAAGAGGGCGCCTGTCTCGAGAGTTGCTGCGGATTTTTTCTTAGAGCTGCGCTTTTTTGATTTCGCCATGTTAATCCCCTGTTTTGAAGTGTTATACGCAGGTCAATATACTATACCGCAAGTTCTCCTAAGCGTTCTTGATGTTGTATCATCAAGAGTTGTGAGAAAGGAGCAATCGACATGCTCGAACAAATCGATTTCACAGCTGAAAAGCTTGACAGGGATGTGTTCAAATCCGAATACAAGGAACTCATCTCCAAACTTGTCGTCCTTCAACAGAAAGCGCGCAGTGCCGGTGTAGGAATCGTCGCGTTGTTCGAAGGATGGGGCGGTGCTGGCAAAGGAAGCCGTATTTCGGACCTCATGTACGAGCTCGATGCTCGCGCTACGAGTGTGCACGTCACTCGAGAACTTGATATTGACACCATGAGTTCGTTTCCTGGACGTGAGTGGGGTGTCCAGAATTACTTCCCCGTGATGCAGCAGTTTTGGCAGTCGCTTGGAGAGCGTGGGACCATTACGTTCTACGACCGTGGCTGGTATGCAACCGGAATCGAGCAAGCTTTGTTCGAACTTCTCGAAGGCTCTCGGGAGGAGACTGTTGCAAAGCTGGCGAAAAAAGGTGGCGTGAGCCAGGATTGGGCAGAAGTTGCACGTGGCGAGTTCCATGGAAATGTCGTCGCTAGCTATCAGAGCATCGCTCATAACTTCGAGCGCATGCTCGTCGACGACGGTTACATCGTCATCAAGCTTTTCGTGCACGTGACCAAAGAAGCCCAGAAGAAGCGCATGAAGCGGCTTCGGGAAAACGTAAACACCGCATGGCGTGTGAGCGACGAGAAAATGGCTCAGACGAAATACTATGACAAGGCATACCAGCTCTACGACCAACTTCTCGAGCGCACGAATTTCGATTTTGCGCCTTGGACCATCGTCAATGGTGAAGACAAGCGAAAAGCAAACCTTCAGATCGCCAGAACACTCGTGAACGCGCTTGAAGAAGCGCTTGCAAAGGGCGGTAACGAGGCTGAAGAGGCTGCGAAAGCAAAAGCTGCAGCAAACTCTGCCCGTGCGGCTGCTGCAGTTGCAGAAGGCGGCGCAGAAGAAACTGTTGTCGACAACCCGGATGAAGTGCTTGCAGCTGCCGAAGCCGAGGCAGCGCTGCAACACTCCCAAGCGCCACGTGCATCGAATTTCATCATCATGGCCGGTTGTCCGAAGATAGACCATTCTGTCGAAAAACCTCGTATCGAATCTGACACAGAATACAAAGAGAGGCTTAAGTACGAGCAAGCACGTTTCAACATGCTTGAAATGGAAATGTTCCGCAAGCGGGTGCCTCTCATGCTCATGTACGAAGGCTGGGATGCAGCGGGCAAGGGAGGAAACATCAAGCGCATTGCGCAAGCCATCGATGCCCGCGCGTACACTGTCTTCCCAAGTCCCGCACCGACGAAACCTGAATTGATGCACCCGCATCTTTGGCGCTATTGGATCAGGCTTCCAAAAGCAGGTCATGTTGGTATCTACGATCGAAGCTGGTACGGGCGCGTCCTGGTTGAACGAGTAGAAGGTTTTGCGAGCCCAGAGCAATGGAGCCGCGCCTATGATGAAATCAACGAATTCGAACATGAGCTTGTTCAATGGGGTGCAATCCTTCTGAAATTCTGGGTCGATATCACGCCTGAAGAGCAATTGAGGCGTTTCGAGATAAGGCAAAACGACCCGAACAAAGCATGGAAAATCACCGAGGAAGACTGGCGCAATCGCGAAAAATATCCGCAATACAAGATGGCTGTCAATGATATGTTCCGTCTCACATCGACGACGTTCGCACCGTGGCACATACTCGAAAGCGACGACAAGCATTATGCACGTGTACAAGCGCTTGAAATAGTCAACAATGCTCTTGAGCAGCGGCTTCATCGAAAATAATCGATTGGGCTAATATCGTGGCTGCGCAAAAGATCGGTGAAAATTCAAATACGAGCCAACGAAAGGGCGGCGGGCCTTGGCGCGTCGTGTTCGTAGTTTCTCTTCTCGTGTTCACCGTTTGCATATGTGCCCTTGCCCTTATCGGTTTGAGCTATTGTCAAGGTCAGCAGAAGTACGACTCGTTAGCCAAAACAACTGGAATCAGTGACATCAGCGAGGATGCAGATGTAAGGGAGCTCAATGTTGATTGGGAGGCGCTAAAGGCCACGAACCCCGATATAGTTGGATGGGTGTACATCCCTAATACGGTTATCAATTACCCAATCGTACAAGCTTCAGATAATGACTATTACCTTGATCATGATTTCGATGGAGACGAAGGATGGCTTGCAGAGTTTGGGACGATATTTCTTGACTATCGAAACGCAAGCAATTGGAATGATTCATCGAACTTCGTATACGGACACCATTTGAACGATGGATCGATGTTTGCAAGTATCGCTGAAATCGATAGCCAAAAACGTTTCGAGGAATGCAGGACGGTTTTCCTTCTCACTCCTCAAGGGAACTACAAGTTGAGGGCATACTCGCTTGTCCACTGTGATGGCACAGAAGAAATTGTGACAACGGAATTCGAAGACGCCGAGGCTATGGACGCATATGTTCAAGAGATGATCGACCGCTCGGAATTCAATCCGAGGGGCATTCCTGTTGCAAATGATATTAAGCAATCGTTTGCGTTCGCGACGTGCGACAACACGTATCTATCAACAGGCCGTTATGTATTGTTCTGTTATGTTGTCGACAAGAATGCAGAAGAGCTTTCTGGCAATATTGGAATTAGCGAGGATGTATCAGGAAACGCAAGCGGTTTCGTAAACGACCTTGAACAAGATGAAGCAAACGAGCTTGAACAGACGACTCAAGAGGAAGGTTAGGATCATCTATGAGCGAGATTGAGAGCAACAAGAACCAAGTCACATATGCAGCAGCCGGTGTCGATATTGAAGAAGGCGCTCGTGCAGTTGATGCAATACGTGCTCATGTCAAGTCGACATATCGACCTGAGGTGGTTGGAGATATCGGTGGATTTGGCGGCCTGTTCTCTATTGCCAAAGCGAAAGGCATGGAAGATCCGCTTCTCGTGAGCGGAACTGACGGCGTTGGCACGAAGCTGAAGATTGCCCAGCTCATCGACAAGCATGATACTGTTGGAATCGACCTTGTCGCTATGTGCGTCAATGACATACTTGCATGCGGCGCCGAGCCCCTCTTCTTCCTCGATTACATCGCGGTGGGAAAGCTCGAATCCGAAGCTGTAGCACAAATTGTTGGAGGAATCGCCGAAGGATGCAGACAGTCAGGCTGCTCTCTCATCGGTGGAGAGATGGCAGAGCATCCCGGTGTTATGGATCCGAAGGATTATGACCTCTCAGGCTTCTGCGTCGGCATCGTCGATCGTCCGAAAATGCTCGATCCTGAATCAGTGAAGAAAGGCGATGTCCTGGTTGGCCTTGCCTCAAGCGGTCTTCATTCAAATGGGTTCTCACTTGCGCGTAAGGTATGCCTCGAGGGCAAGACGCTAGAAGAGGTGACGAAGCCTCTTGACGCGCTTGATGGGCTCGGTGTCGCCGAGGCTCTTCTCACCCCTACACGTTTGTACGTTAAGGCCGTCCATGCAGTTTTGGATGCTTGTCCTGGTGCCGTTCATGCTTTGGCTCATATTACTGGAGGCGGAATTACCGAGAATCTCAACCGTGCACTCAACGATTCCGTTGATGCTGTCGTCGAGATTGGCACCTGGCCCGTGCTTCCCGTTATTCGATACACATGTGAAGCAGCCAACCTTCCCGAGGATGAAGCGCTCAAGACATTCAACATGGGCATCGGGCTTGTGCTGATTGTCGATGCTGGCTCGGTTGATTCCGTACGCGCGGCTGCAGAATCAGCTGGTGATACGACATACGTTATCGGTGAGATCGATGAAGGTGAAGGAATTGTCCGTTACAAGAACAGCGGAAGCCTTTTCGATTAGGTAGATAGGAGTGCAAGATGAGCGAACCGTTGAAGATTGGCATTCTCCTTTCTGGAAGCGGCACGAATTTCCAGGCAATAGCTGATGCAGCTGCTGAAGGGCTTCCTATCGAAATTGCTCACGTTGTATCATCGCGTCCCGATGCATACGGCATCGAACGTGCCAAGGCCCTTGGGCTGCCTGTTCTCGTCTTGAACCGCGAAGTATACGCCGATCCAAATGCGGCAGATCAGATGATAGTCGACACGCTCAACGCCTCGGGCGTCGAATACGTTGTCATGGCTGGTTATATGCGCATGGTCACGAGTGTATTGCTTGACGCCTTCCCGAACCGCATCTTGAATCTTCATCCTGCGCTTCTTCCTTCGTTCAAGGGTGCTCATGCAATTCAAGACGCTTTTGATGCTGGCGTGAAGGTTACCGGTGTGACCGTTCACTTCGCTAACGAGGAATACGACAAGGGGCCGATCATTGCCCAGCGTGCGGTAACAGTTCGAGAAACTGACACCGTTGAATCGCTTGAGGAGAGAATTCACGATGTTGAGCACGAGATATACCCGCAAGTGCTTGGTTGGATAGCAGACGGCAGGTTGGAAGTTCTCAAGAACGGAAAGGTGCGAATTCATGAATAGGGAATCGCTGGTTTCCATTATCAATTCTCTGAACTCTGGGGAAGAACCAGTGCTTAATGTAAGCGATTTCCCCTCGTTTTCAGAAGGAGGCAAGAATCCTTACCTGAACCCCGAAGCCCTCGAGCGTCTCGCATCACAGCTTTCAAAGGATGATGTTGTCACTTTCGAGCGTGCCCTTAAGGCCGTCGACGACTGCGAGCTCGCATGGCTCGGGTTCAAAATTGTCTATGATTCCGATCTGGCCACATCTAACGTGGATAACGAAGTTACAAAGAAGTATGGAGAAACAGGTTCGGCTGATGGTGAATCACTTGTGTTCTTCTGCAACGACAGCAAAGAGATCGTATCTTCTCGAGAGCCTTCGCCGCGCGACATGTTCCAGATGAAAGATGTCACGCGCGGTCCTTCTATGCACAACGAACAGTTCGAAGGGCTTGTCTGGACGAGCGTCGCTCTTTTCGAGCCAATAAAGGTATGGATGCTTGGCGCAAGCGATGTAGCATGCGAACTCGAGAAGCTCGCTCGCCATGTCGGGTTCGAAACAATCGCAGTCGACTGCGATGCTGCGTACTTGAACGAGGAACGCTTCCCTGATTCGAAGCGAATATTGCTTTCCGGCGGCAATTTCAATGGTCTCGAGGAATATGCTGCAAAACCTGAGGACTACGTATGCGTTTTGACCCGTGGTCATATGTTCGATCCTGAAGGCTGCCTATGGGCCGTATCGCATAACGCCCACTATGTAGGGATGATGGGTTGCGCAGGAAAGAACAACACCGTTTACAATCTGTGCACCTCACGCGGGATGACCGACGAACAATGGGAATCGGTGAAACGGCCTATTGGTTTGAAATTTGGCGCAAAAACTCCTGCAGAGTTAGCTATCGCCATCGTTGCCGAGCTCATCGATGTTCGCTATCGCCAAAGGTACCCAAAGAGCGCTCGCGACAAGCATGACGAATCGCTCGGGAGATAATTCAGTCGATTATCAGTGCTAGTCTTAATAAATGAGACGGTCTGGGTTGCCACATTTAGTTTGTATGGAGCAAATAAACCTGATAGAATTGATATTCGATGAGGTCGCCTAAACGGATATCAAGGTAAGCAGGGGCGACGTGGTTGGAAGGAATGTCATGGACGACACCGGAGTACTTGGTCTGCTCGAAGAATTGTCAATTCTGCTCGAAGATGCGAAGCCTGTTGGTTTCGGTCGCAACAACAACCTGCGTCAGGTCGATATTCAGGCTGCATTCGAGATCATGGACGAGATTCGCGACACGTTCCCGAGTGAATTCGCTCAGGCGCGTCAGATTGTCCGCGAACGCCAGGGCTTGCTCGACGATGCTGATGCCGAAGCTAACCGCATGGTCGAAGATGCGCGTTCGCAAGCTATGACAATTGCAAGCGAGCAAGAAATCGTGCGCATTTCTCAGCAGCAGGCTGATCAGATCCTCGCAGACGCACGCGAGCTCGAGCGTCAGACGCGCGCTGGTGCCGAAGATTATGCTGACGAAGTGTTCAACCATGTTGAGCAAAGCCTCGACACGCTCCTGAGCAACGTTCGCCGCTGCCGTGATAGGCTCAATGCCACCACGCAGTCTCGCCTGTAAATGAACGATACATCTATCAAGATACCGTCAGAGCTCTTCGCGCTTGCGGAGAGCTCTCACTATGATGGCAAGGTTGAAATCCCCTTGCTCTCAGCTGGTCCTGACGATTACACGTTCAGCGATCCGGTTAGCTGGTGGGTTGACGTCACAAACACGGGCTCGGCGTTTCTTGTTAGTGGAAAAGCCGAGGGGAGAGGAACATGCGCCTGCTCGAGATGCCTCGAAGATGCGACGAATGACTTCTCGGGTGACATCGAAGGGTACTTCCTCATCGACGCTGATTATCAGCAAGAGTTCGACGATGACGAGGACGATCTTGGCGAAGATGAGTTTGACGTTCTTCCCGATGATCACGTCATCGACATTTTGCCGCTGATAAAGGCGGCACTTATCGTCGATGCACCAGATCAGCCCCTTTGCAAAGATGATTGCGCGGGTCTTTGTCCGCAGTGCGGTGCGAATTTGAACGAGGGCGATT
>CACZAR010000095.1 GCA_902779135.1 uncultured Coriobacteriaceae bacterium
TCTCGTGGACGACTGGAACGATCGGCACTGGCTCCTCAGGATCTTCGGGTTCTTCGGGCTCCTCGAGCCGCGGTGGCATGGGTGGCGCAAGCGCCCACATGGCTTCATTCGATTACGCCTACAACTGCGTTGCTGTCATGGAATGGCTGTTCCAGCAGTAGGAAATCTCGAAACGATCTCAGCACGAGCCGATGAGTCAGGGGCCTGGCCCCTGACTCATTTTTATGAGGAAGTGAGTCGGCGCCCTGGCCCCTGACTCACTCGCCACTCTTCCAAATCACATCCTGACCAAAATGCCGTACAATGAACGCGAACACCCCTCGAGGAAAAGTCGCACCATGAAGCATATCGCCAACATCGCTCTAGGTCTCATCGCAGGTTGTGCCGTCGCCTCGCTCGTCGTTCATCGCCGCGTCGTAGCCGCCGTCATCAAAGGCGAGCCACTTCCCGAGCCGCCCGCATGGCACAAAGGCCACCCCTTCTTGAAGAAGGCGTAGTCACGCCCGTGTTTTCTCGCGTTCGGAACATATCTAAATAATCCTTTTCGCATGTTGTCAACTGCTCGGTGAACTGTGGTCTCAATCGTTTCTATTAGTAATATAATAGTTATGTCTGAAAGGAGGGCTATGGGAACGAACGTGTCAATCTATTTGAGCGATGAAGCGCTTGCCAAACTCGATACAGCAGTCACCAAACAAGCAGCCGAAGACCAGGCTCTTGGATTGAGCGGCAGGAAAGTGGCCAATCGGTCGAGCATCATCGAACGGCTCATACGCGAGAACCTTGAAACCCAAGGTGCTCTCGACAGAGCTACCATCACCTATTTCGTAATCAAACTGGGCGAAGCCTATGGTGCTGAACGCATTTCGCTGTTCGGATCGTACGCTCGAGGCGAAGCCACGGCCGAATCTGATATCGATATCCTGCTCGACAAGGGCAAGATTCGCGGTATGGCCGTGCTCGATTTCCAAGACGAATTAGCGGAATGCCTTGGAAAGCCTGTCGACGTTGTAACAACAGCAGGTGCAAGCCAGCGATTCCTCGACAAGATACGCAAAGACGAGGTGGTGCTCTATGAATCGCGATGAGCGCGATTTGGATCAACTGCACGTCGTACTGCGTTATTGTGATAGGCTCGAAGAACTCATCCTCTTTTAACGCGGCGTCGCCTAGATGTGCGGGCCTGTGCAGGCCCCTACCTCACTCACAGATAGCGGGCTGTCACACTCTCGGGGTTGGCTTTCACCTGTTCGGGGGTGCCACATGCAACGATTCGCCCGCCGGCGTCACCGCCACCCGGGCCCATGTCGATGATGTAGTCGGCGTTCGCAATCATGTCAAGATCGTGCTCGATGACGACGACGGTGGCGCCGTGTGACACGAGGTCCTGCAACACGTCGAGCAGCACTTCTACGTCGAGTGGATGTAGTCCGATGGTCGGCTCGTCGAACACGAACAGCGCATGCGACTGGTCGCGACCAATTTCACTTGCGAGCTTCAACCGTTGGGCTTCGCCACCTGAAAGAGCTGGCGTAGCCTCCCCCAAGGTCAGGTACCCCAGCCCCAAATCATGCAGAATCTGCAGCTTCGCAGCGACCTTCTTCATGCCATTGCAAACCTGCAACGCCTCATCCACGGTCATGGCCATGAGCTCGGGCAACGGCATCTCCACACTCCCACCTGCACCTTTCAGCGCCTTCGGCAGCCGCCAGGCATCTTTCCCATAACGCGAGCCACGGCAATCGGGGCACACGATGTCAACGTCGGGAAGAAACTGAACATCAAGCGAGATCTGGCCAGTGCCATCGCAGGTCGGACACCGCAACGAGCCGGTGTTGTATGAGAAGTCGCCGGCTTTCAACCCGCGTTCCTTGGCTGCAGGTGACGTGGCGTATGCGCGGCGCAAATCGTCGAGCACGCCAGAGTATGTCGCAACCGTCGAGCGTACATTGATGCCGATTGGCGTGGCATCGATGAGGTTCACGCGCTTGAGCCCCTGCGCGTCAACGTCGATGACGTGCGCAGGCGTGCGGGTTCCATCAATCGCTGCTTTCAGTCCGGGAATCAAACTCTCCAGCACGAGCGTGGTCTTTCCCGACCCCGACACTCCGGTAACGGCAACCAACTTGCCCTGGGGAATGTGCACCTCGAGGGGTTTCACGGTATGGATGGCATCGGTGCGCAGATAGATGGCCCCTTCGGAAAACAAGTCGGCTTGCCTGGCGCGCGTGCGCGCTGCCACTGCGCGTTTGCCGGAAAGGAACCCGCGGATGCGCGAATCAGCACACGCCTCGATGTCGTCGACGGAACCTTGCGCGATGATGCGCCCTCCTTCGGCACCTGAACCGGGGCCGATTTCGATGATGTGGTCGCACTGTCGCAGGACGCGCACATCATGGTCAACCACGAGCACGGAATTGCCATCCCGCAACAGGTCATCGACAACGCCCAGCAGCCCGTCGACGTTGCTCGGATGCAAACCGATCGACGGCTCATCCAGCACGTAGAGCACGCCGGTCGTGCGATTGCGCACGGCTCGCGTCAACTGCACGCGCTGGCGTTCGCCAGTCGAAAGCGTCGACGACGCACGGTCGAGCGAGAGGTAGCCGAGCCCCAGCTGCTTCAAACGCGCGATGGGCTCGGCCATGCCCGACAAGATGCTCTCGGCCATGGGCTGCAAGTCCTCGGGCAAGCTCGGAACGACAGTCGGAATCCAGGCCTCCAACTCGTCGAGCGTGAACGCCGTGACCTGGGCCAAGTTGATGCCGGCAAGTGTCGTCGAGCGCACCTTGGCCGACAGGCGCGTGCCGCAGCAGTCGGGACACTCGCCTTCTTTCAGGAACTTCGCGACACGCTTCAAGCCCTTCTCGTCCTTCACCTTGGAAAGCGCGTTCTCAACGGTGTAGATGGCGTTGAAGTACGTGAAGTCCATCTCGCCGGCCACGCCGGTGTTCTCGTTGTGATACAGGAGGTGCTTCTTTTCGGCTGGCCCGTGGTATACGATATCGCGCTCCTCGTCCGTCAGTTCGCAAAACGGCACGTCTGTGCGCACGCCCATCTCACGGCACACGTCCTTCATGAGCGACCACATGAGGCTGCCCCAAACGACCACGGCACCTTCGTCGATCGTCTTGGTCTCGTCCGGCACGAGCGTCGAAATGTCCACCGTGCGGACAACGCCCGTTCCCGAGCAAGTCGGGCACGCACCCTCGCTGTTGAAGGCCATGGCCTCGGCGCCGGGCCCGAAGAAACGCTCACCGCACTCGGGGCATTCGAGCTCCTGTTCGAGCGCAACATTCATGGACGGCGGCACGTGATGGCCGTTCGGGCAGACGTGGCTGCCGAGGCGCGAGAACGCCAGACGCAGGTAGTTCAGAAGCTCTGTCGAGGTGCCGAACGTCGAGCGCACATCGGGAATGCCAGGGCGCTGACGCAACGCGAGTGCAGCTGGCACGTGCTCAACCAGATCAACGTCCGCACGCGCCGTCTGCGAGATGCGTCGGCGCGTGTACGTCGAGAGCGCGTCGAGATAGCGCCGCGAACCTTCCGCGTACAACACACCCAGCGCAAGCGAAGACTTCCCCGAGCCCGACACACCAGCGATGCCGACGAACTGTCCGAGCGGAATATCGACGTCGACGTTCTTGAGATTGTGCACGCGTGCTCCGCGCACTGAGATGTGATCTGGCTGTTGTTCGTGCATGTCCTACTGTTTCTGCTTCTTCCGTATGTCCAACTTTTCCTGCATATCCGCCAAGTCTACAGCAGCCCACCGAAGCCACCGGTTGCGTACACGAGCGCGAACCAGATGGGCGGGATGAAAAGCCCTGGCAACAGGTTCATTGTCGAGATTTCCTTGATCTTCAGAATCGAGAGACCCGAGGCGAAGATGAGGAAACCACCCACGATGGAGATCTCGCACATCAAACCGCCCGATAGCAGCGGCGAGAGATAGCTTGCAAGCAGGTAAATCGACCCCTGCCAGCAGAAGAGCACAGCTGCTGCAATGGCGATACCGTAGCCGAACGTCGATGCGAGCACCATCGAGGTGACGAGATCGAGCATGGCGTTCGTGAACAGGAACGTCTCGTCGCCGTACAAAGCCGAGTTGACGGGACCGAGAATCGAGAGCGTACCGATGCAGAACAACATGATGGCCGTCGACAGGCCGCGACCGAGGTCGGAGCTTTCCGAGCTCACCGTTGCACCACCGTCGTCTATCGCAGCCAACTCGTCGTCGTCCTTGCCCTTCTTGCGGCTGTTCACAAGGCGGTTGAAACGACCGTCCAGATCGAGCCCCGTTCCGATGACGCCGCCGATGGCCAGGCTTGCGATGAACAGCACCGGATAGGTGCTGTTGGGCATGTTCTGCACGACGGCGTTGATGCCCAGCCCTGTCGCTGCAAGGCCCATGGCCACGAACAGCACGTTCTGGTACTTCTCCTTCAACCCGTGGCGCACGGTTCCGCCAACCGCGCTGCCCACGATGATGGCGATGGTGTTCGCGATGGTTCCAATCATAGTTAGCCTGTCTCCCTATCGAATTGCGGGTCACATTTTAGGAAGTATTTTAGGGCACCTCAATCACATAATCGGAATGAATGCATATGACACATCGATACCAGGTACCAATGTGTCAACGCCTTCGCGTCATGCAAAACGGAATGCACAGCGCGAACGTATAATTCCCGAAAGCGGAATCCTGGCGGGAGGAGATCGCCTTGAAGAGCAGCAAGATTGCAAAAGCGCTGGCCGTCGCATCGGGTGCAACCACACTCGCATCATGGTATGCCCACGCTGTAGCTGCCAACCCCGACAAAACACCCTACGACCTGAGTTTCTGGCGCGAAGGCGCGAGCATCGCGGGCACCGCGCTGAGCACATGGCTCGTGCACCGCCGCTCGCCTGCGGCGTTTCCCGCGGCGGCGGCCACGGCTTTCGGCACCATCGCCCTTGGTGCGGCCAACGTGCTGAAGAAAGGCGCTTACGTCACGCGCACCTGGAATGAAAACTCGATAAAGGAGAAGGCGTTCAACCGCGCCATGCCCCTCGTGCACGCTGCCGGACTAGCGGGCCTCGAGGCGGCAGGAGCCCTGGTCGCATGGGGGCGCCGCTCGGACAAGACGGTGTTGGCAGGCCCTCTTTCGGCTGCTCCCTGGTACCCTCAAGCCCGCAAGCTCGGCCTGTACTTCATGACATTCTCGATGCTGGGCCACTGGGTCGAGATGTTGTTCTGCACCGGCATCAAGCATGGGATCTTCAAGGGAGGCTACGACCGCGAGAACCACATGCTCTGGGATCAGTGGCTGTTCCCCTTTCCCGCCGAGGGCACCGCGGCCGTACTTGCCGATGTTGCGCTCACCCCTGCGAAGAACGCCATCGAGCGAGCCGTCGCAACAAGCATTGTGCCCAAGCCGTTGCGCTTTCCTGCGGCACTCGCCACGAGCTTCCTCGTGAACCAGCTCGCCTGCACGTCCGTTGACTTCGCGACGGGCATGGTTGCGAACCGCAACTACGAGCTTTGGGACTACCGCGACATGCGCTTCCACTTCATGGGTCAGGTGTGCCTGCAGAACTCGCTGTTCTACTCGATCATCGCGACGTGGGGCGTGTGGCAGTTGCTTCCCGCGCTCGAGAAGCTGATGAAAAAAGCAGGCGACACGAAACTTGACGGGATCCTCGTGGGAATGGGTTCGGTCTTCCTCTTCCTCGAGCTGCTCTACCAGGCCGTACCCCCGAAGAAGAAAGATGCCGGGAGCGAGGAGCCCGACACCACGTCGGACGCGGATAAAGCCGAGTAATCACATACCGTTGACACACCGGTACCAGGTACCGGTGTGTCAGACTTTACGCATCCTTCAGCACGCAGGTGAACGTGATCTTGCCGGCTTTCCATGAAGCCTTGATCGAGCCGTGGTAGCGCTCGCAAATGCTTTCCGCCACCGACAGGCCGATGCCGTATCCCTGCTGGTTCTCGTGCGATTCGTCTGCCCGGTAGAAGCGGTCGAAGAAGCGGCGGTAGTCAACATCGGCGCCTTCGGCGTAGTCGTTTGTCACGGAAAGCGTGCACCCGTGGCCCAGAAGCCCCAAAAGCCCTGGCGAAAGGCTCACGTCGATCGAGCCGCCCTCGTCGCAGTACTTGATGGCGTTATCGACGAGCAGGCACGTGAGCTGCTCGATCGACGCCTCGCTGCCACGCAGCTTCACGCCATCGGCAAGTGATGTTTCCAAGTTCTTGCCGTTCTGCTGCGCCATGCCCTTGAACGAGTCGACGGCCTTGCCCACGACTGCGGCCACATCTATGTCGGACAGCTGTTGCTCAGCGCTCTCGCGCTCCTCGCCGCGCACAATGGTCATGAGGTCGCGCACGAGCCCCTCGAGGCGGTCGACCTGATTGAGCGTCGATTGCGTCCATTCGGTTTCGCCCGAAAGCATCTCCGTGAGCTCGGTGTTGGCACGGATGACCGCAATGGGCGTTTTCAGCTCGTGGCTCGCGTTCGTCATGAATTTCTGCTGCCTGTTGGCGTTCTCGATTTCAGACTTGATGGCCCTCTTCGAGAACGCAAACACCGCGATGAACGCAACAACCAGCGCGAGCACGGTCAGAATGAGCGTGTTCGTGGTCACCTTGTTGACGTTCTCCAACTGGAACGAGCAATCGAGGAAGACAACCATCGAGCCGTTTTCGGTCGGCCCTTCCTTGTACATGTAGTTCTCGTACTGGCTGAGCCCCACAATTCTGTCAGGATCGGCAGCGACCTCAGAGATTGCGATTGCCTCCTCCTTGCCGATGAGGTTCACGTGCGACAGGTCGATGTCGGTCACATTGCCTTTGGTGTCAAAACTCACCGTGAAGAAGCGCAAGCCGTAGCTCGCCTCTTCCTGGAAGCCTTCGCCATGGTAGTTCTCCCGCGTGGGCACGTTGCCACCTGCGTCGAGGATGGCATCGATGGTGTTGTTGGCCTGAGAACGCACGACGATGACGTTGGAAGCGAACGTCGCAATCCCCATGAAAAGGATGGCCACGAAAAAGCTTGCCGTCGCAATGGCGATGAACGTCCGACGCATCTTTGCGATTCTCTGGG
>CACZAR010000096.1 GCA_902779135.1 uncultured Coriobacteriaceae bacterium
CTGGGGTGATGCCATCGGCAATCCAGCCACTGTACAGGCCGATGGGGCCCACAAGCCCGCAGGTGCCCATGCCCGATGCTATGGCGGGGCCGTTTTGCTGCATGCTGAACACGCAGGTGGCAATGGGTCCCGTGATAGCCGACGCGACAATCGGCGGAATCCAGATGAGCGGTTTGCGCATGATGTTGCCCATCTGCAGCATCGAGGTGCCGATGCTCTGCGACACGATGCCGCCCCAGCCGTTGTCCGCGAAGCTGATGACCGCGAAGCCGACCATCTGCGCACAGCAGCCAGCGAGTGCCGCGCCGCCAGCCAAACCGGTCAAACCAAGCGCTGCGCAGATCGCCGCCGACGAAATGGGCAGTGTAAGCGCAATCCCCACAACTACCGAGACGAGGATGCCCATGAGGAAGGGCTGGAGTTCGGTCGCCCACATGATGAAGCTGCCAATTGCCGTGGCTACGGCGCCGATGCCAGGTCCGGCGAACATTGCGAGCAAGCAACCGAGGCCAACCGTCACGGCGGGGGTGACCAGGATGTCCACCTTGGTTTCCTTCGAGACGGCCTTGCCGAGTTCCGCAGCGATGATAGCTACCACGAGTACGGCAAGCGGGCCGCCAGCACCGCCAGCAGAGTTGGCGGCATAGCCGACAACGGCCAACGAATAGAGCACCAGCGGCGGGCTCTTGAGTGCGTGGCCGATGGCGATTGCCATAGCGGGTCCTGCCACAGCCGTCGCAAACGCTCCAATGTCATTGAACACCGTAATGCCCGAGAGGTTCCCGATGGTGTTGAAAATCGTGCCGATGAGCAGCGAGGCGAACAACCCTTGCGCCATAGCGGACAGCGCGTCGATTGCGTAGCGCTGGAAGCTGATCTCGATATCTTTGCGTTCGAGGAAGCTCGATGTTTTCGTTTCTTCTGCCATAGAGAGCACGATCCTTTACGAAGTCTTTTGATGGGTGAGTGCGAATGCGATGGCCAGCAGCACGAGCCCCGCAGCGTCGAATGCGATGAACCGTATGACCGACCCAGCGAGCACTTCGAGGCCAGGTCCGAGACTTGCAAGCAACAAGCTTTCGCCAACAAGTCCAATTGCCTGCTGGGCGATCACGACGCCGAACAGCACGCGGTAGCGGTCAGGCCGCACGATAACGGGAGGATAGGTCGCATTCCACATGAGGAAGCAGATGCCCACCGTGCGCACCATTGCGATGGCCGATGCGCCCTCGACCTGGTATGCGGCGGTGTAGGCTTCTGGCCACAAGATGAACTGCAGCGCGCATTGCACGTTGATGAAAAACACGAGCGCAACGAGCACCCGAGCTATCCAAATGCGTCCTGTTCCGTACCTCGCCACACCAATTCCGTTTCTGCTGAGGTTTGATTGCGGCTTATTGTAGCCGAATGCAGCCATACTGGCTTAGAAAGCAGACACTTACCTGGTAACTGTCTGGCCAGCTTGCCAACTTGCAGCTAAGTGGTTCTATGCCGAGCCTTGCGCTACTATGAGCACAAAAAGGGAAGGGGCTTGCCATGATGCACTACAGGGGGCGTGTGTTCAGGCCGCCGTTCGAAGAGAATTCGCTACTTCTTGAAGCCACTGTCGGCTGCAGTCGCGACAAGTGCGCGTTTTGCTCTCTCTACCACGACACGCCGTTCTCGCCGTCGCCGATGGAAGACATCGAGAGCGACATCCGCTTCATCGGGCGAAACCGGACAAGGTTCAAGCGTGTGTTCCTAGTGGGCGGCGATCCCTTCACGCTTCCCTTCAAGCGCCTTCGCCGCATTGGTGAACTGGTTAATGAATGCTTGCCACGCGTTGAGACAATCGGTTGCTATGCGTCGGTGCGCAATGTCTTGGCGAAAACCCCCGAACAACTCAACGAGTTGGCAGCGCTTGGCTACTCGGGTCTCAACATCGGGTTCGAGACGGGGCTCGACGATGTGCTCGCGTTCATGGACAAAGGCAACACAGTGGACGAGGCGCGTGAGGCGTTTGCTCGTCTCAGCGACGCTGGCATTCCGTTCACGCTCAACTTGGTCATGGGTTTGGCAGGGGCCGGACGCGGCATTGAGAATGCACTTGCCAACGCAGCCATAGTGAACGAAGCGCAGCCGCAGCTCATCATCGTGACCGCCCTTAATGTATGGCCGGGCACGAAGCTTCACGATTATGTGGAAGCAGGTGAGTTCGCTCCGCCGACGCTGCGCGAAATCATCGAGGAAGAGGCCGCCTTCTTGCGTGCAACCGAATGCAACGACACGTTCTTCTTCGGCATGCACGAGCTCAATCCTGTTCGTGTGAACGGCAATCTTCCGCAAGATTGTGATTTCCTGGCGGATGAGCTCGAAGCCGGCATTGCGCGTTTTCCCGAGCACCAGCTCGATGCCCCAATTCGTCAGATCATGCGCTAGCGGCCCAAAGCGATTCAGCTTCTCTAAAAAAAGCCTGTGCTAGTATTGCCGTTTGAGAACGACATTATATGGACAGCGTCTTAGCGGAAGGAGCTGAAACACATGGGCAAGAAAATCGTTCAAACAGCAGGCAGGGATCAGCTCGGGGAGTTTGCTCCGATGTTCGCGCACCTTAACGACGACGTCCTGTTCGGTGAAGTGTGGAACGAAGAGGCAATCGACACGAAGACCAAGTGCATCGTGACGGTTGTGTCGTTGATGGCTTCAGGGATTACCGACTCGTCGTTGACCTACCACCTGCAAAATGCCAAAGCCAACGGCGTCACGAAGGAAGAGATCGCGGCCATCATCACGCATGCGACCATGTACACCGGCTGGCCAAAAGGCTGGGCGGTCTTCCGCTTGGCGAAAGAAGTCTGGAACGAGGAGGTTCCGGAGCTGACTGAAAAAGACAAGTATCAGAACGAGATTTTCTTCCCAATCGGCGCATCGAACGATGCGTTCGCGCAATACTTTGTCGGGCAGAGTTACCTGGCGCCCGTTTCCGTTGAGCAAGTGCCCGTGTTCAACGTGACTTTCGAACCCGGATGCCGCAACAATTGGCATATCCACCATGCCGACAAAGGTGGTGGCCAGATGCTTATCTGCGTTGGCGGTAGGGGTTATTACCAGGAATGGGGCAAGGACCCTGTCGAGATGACGCCGGGAAGTACGGTCAACATTCCTGAGGGCGTGAAGCATTGGCATGGCGCTGCACCCGATTCGTGGTTCTCGCATCTCGCAATCGAGGTTCCAGGCGAAAACGCAAGCAGCGAATGGCTCGAGCCGGTTTCGGATGAGCAATACGGCAAGTTGAGCTAACGCAAGCCGGATGGGGTTTTCTTCAGGCTCACTGGTTATTGCAAAGCTCCACTGAATGCAAAGGTTCATAAACAGGCCGGGCTCCTGATAGATCCGATCGAAACAGCGTCACGTGTTCGATTGCTCCGTGCCCAGTAATGGGCATGGGAAGTTCGCCGTGCGCCAAATCGGCTTTCCTCATAAGGGTGACATGTGCCTTGAAAGCCTTTTCATCGAAGGTGAAGTCACGGGCGCGCAGTTCATTACGAACCGATGTGGCCAATTCGGAGAGTGCGCCTTGTTCCGAAAGCCCTTGCCAGAGCGTTGCAGAGCTTCGTTTGCCGAAGCTGCCAAGTGGGCCGAGCGCGACTTCGAACGCTTCGTACTCTTGACAGGCGTCGTCGATTGCGCGAGCAGCGGCGTCGATGCGATTGGTTTCAACCTCGCCCAAGAAGGCAAGCGTTAGATGGAACGAGTCGGGTGCTACATAGCGGCCTTTGACCGTATCACGCAGCCTGGCCGATGTCTCAGCCAGTGCTTCGAGCAGGTTTTCGGGCAGTTCAGCTGCAATAAACAACCTCATACGTGGCTCCAATCAAGACCTTTGCCATATCTCATCATCGGTCATGGCATCCACGAGCCAGTTGTTTGCGCTCGTGTTGCCGCCCCACCATGCGAGCGTGCCATGCGACCATAATGCCAAGCAGGTGAAATCGATCGTGTTGTCGAACACCATGACTTGCTCGCAATAGTCAAGGGCTCGAGCAAGGGTGGAAAGCGAATTCCGATACCTGCGAGTTATCACCTGTTCATCGATGCTATGTCCACCAAGGGCAGCACGGTGTGCGACTCGTTGTGTTGCAGTTAGCACGCTGTCAACGCCGATATAGTACATAAAAATGCGGTATCCCAAATCGCGAGCTCGCACCAGATTCTTCAAAGCTGCGTGTCCGCTTAAGGTTGTTTCTTGGTTGAACGAGCGATGCTCGTCAAAGCACTGTTCGATACGTTGCCGGGCTATGCGGCCGGCTTCGAATTCTTCCCGTGTTTTGCTTTGGCCGCCCTTCAGCGTGCGCGCGATCTCGTCGGGGTTGACTCGCGCCATTCTTGAAGGCATATCCGCCGTCTTCCAGAGGCCCGAGTGGAAGAATGTGGTCTTTCCCGCGCCGTTCACGCCCGCGAACACGATATAGAATGGGGCGCCCATCAGTATGTTCCTGCTTTGACGAGTTTGGCCTGTTCCTGTTTGAGAAAGAAATCGGCAACGGCCATGTAGAAAGCAGCCTCTTCGGCGCTTTCAGCAGCTTCGACGCATGTCGCCCCCGGCCTAAACTTGAAGGTGTCTTTGCACTCAGCGTACAGTTGCTTCAGCTTTTCGATTTGGAGTTGCTCGGCAGTGGAATCAGTTACAGGAGATCCGTCCTTTGCAGAGACAGCTTGGATAGGCGGGCGACCTCCCTTGGGTTTGGTGGCAAGCCTGTCCATGACGGCGGCTTCCTCGATAGTCCAGGATCGACCCACTTTAGTGGCGGGCAACAGCCCGTCGGCAATCAGTTTTCGGACGCGTGCACCGCTGATTCCAAGCATGCGCGCACTTTCTTCGACAGACAGCATGGTGCTCCTAACTATTGCGATATCGCAATAGTATATATCAAAGGAGCAATATGGTTGCCTTTGAATTAACAGCCGAGCATGCGGGCGAGATTGGGGGCGTGCTGCTCCAGATTGTCCAACAGGCCGAGGCCATCGGCGGGCATGATCCTGTTCACAAACACGAGTTTCACGATGGGACCCACGATGAAGTAGTTCACGACCATCGCCATAGGTGCGACGATGGGCAGCGTCGTGATGTAGCTCATAAAGAAGTTGCTGGGGCCCACAATGAGCAGCGTGGCAATCGCACACATGACGGGTGCCATGCAGCAGACGTTGAGCACGGTCATGGCAATTGCGCAAGCAGCTCCTTCGAAGCGGCTGAAGACAAGCTTGGGTGCGAGTTTGTCTACGAGCGGCGCACCATAGAATGTGCGCACGAGGAACGCCAGGCAGAACATGAGCGGGTAGAGCCAATGCGAGTTCACGAGGAAATCGAGCCCCGTGTTGCGCAGGCCGTTTACCGTGACCATAAAGGTCACCATGCCGCCGACCATCAGCACCTGGAACAGCGTCGCGCCGTTCACATGCTTGGGCAGTGGCACCGTACCGCGCAGGCAGTCCATATAGGTATATCGGTTAGACGTTTCGTTATTGCGTTTAGTCATGCGTTTCATCTCCTTTTATGTAGCCAAAAGCTAGGCGACATTTTGGAAAACCCAAAACGTCGTTGCTTTGCTCGTATTCGATTTGCTTGCGTGAATGTGCTACTCGAAACTGGCTACGTCATTCGTCTTGTTCACGAATGAGCTTACCGAAGAAATGTGCATCCCTCGTGAATGTGGAGCGGAATCCATTTCTCGACTACGCGATGCTGTGCGCTAGACGAGCGCCTTGACGTCTTCCACGAACCGCATGACTGCCGGTCGGGGGTTCTTGGCGTAGTACAGACAGTAGGGAATCGTCCTGCTCCAATTCACGTTCACGGTTTTGAGCAGCGGATACACATCACGCCAGATTTCCTTGCTCAGTAGAATGTCACCTTGGTTCGCACATGTGTCGAAGATCTCCATGGTGTAGAAAGGGAACTCGATGAACTCGACTCCGCTGGCTCCTTCCGCAATTTCCAATCGCGCAGAATCGATGTAGGTGTTGCCCCGAGCAGGCACATGAATTCGTCGGCCTGAAAGGAACGAGACATCGACCGTGTCGTACTTGGCTAGCTCGTCATGCAAAGGGACCATCAGGCAGATGAAAGGGTTGCCCAAGATTTCCAAGTTGCAGTTCCGTTCATCCTCTTCTGGCAATCGTGTGCTCGTGAGCACGTCGATGTCTTCGCCGAAATGCTCGATTGTGCGCTTGTAGGACTCGTAGGTATCGGCAACTGGGATGAACTGGATGCTGAGGTCGGTGCCGTTCACGAACATCTTTTGGCACAGCTCGAGAATAGGCTGGCCTGATTGGTAAAGCGAGATGCCTACCCTGACCAGGTTGGCGGCTTGCGCTTGGTTGCGATGTGCTTTATCGATAGCCTGGTTGCAGCGTGCGATGATGTCTTTGGCGTCTTCGATGCCTTTGGCAATATTGTCTATAGTGCCGTTGAAAAGTGCCGCCATACTCGAATCCCCATCCAGTTTGAACTTATAGAGGCCCTGGCGGAAGGTTCCGTAACTCGCATCGTTGTCAATCACCTTGATGTTGACCGAAAGGTCGTTCATGTTGATGTCAATCATGTAGTTGTCCGCATGACGGTCGCTCTGGCCAGTAATCGTGTCAAACCACTGCATGCGGTTGAACTGGCGCATCATGCGCCCGACAACCTTGCCAAAGTCGGAATCATTCAGTTGTTTAAGTTCGGACGGCCCCGCTTTGCCTGACTCCCCCATGGGATCTATCTTTGCTTTGAACTGCTTGCCCGTGATTCCAGGCGCCTTTTCCATGAACATCCCAAACTGCCCCTTGTGGGTTCCAGCAGAAGTCTTGACCATCAGGTCATCAAGCCCCAGTGTGTCGGCGGTTGTCTGCACGGCAAGGTTGATGCGCGTCATCTCCTGGTTGGCGGCCATACCGTAGCTGAGCGGAGAGTTCGGCGCGGTCAGGCGCCCGTCA
>CACZAR010000097.1 GCA_902779135.1 uncultured Coriobacteriaceae bacterium
CACCAGATGATGCGGTGCGCGATGATTTCGAGCGAGTTGACTTCGCTGAGCAGCTTCCAATAGATGGGGAAGAGGCCCAACAGTAAATAGCAGAAAACACCCGCGGCGATGCCGCGGCGTTCATCGGCGCTCAACCCGCGCTCAGAAGCCTCGATTTCCTGTCCTGATTTTGCCATTGCTGCATTATAGAAAATTGCAAACCAAATCGACAGACGTTCAGAAACAAAGCGGTCATCATCAGCATGTGAGGGGTGCTTGTGAACTTGTGCGCATGACATATGAAAGAGCAGCGCGGCGCGATAAAATTCTTCAGTTACACATAGGGGGAACAAGGAACGTAAGCATGACTGAAGAACGTATGGAACAACAGACTGAACAACAGGTTGAACAACAGCCTGAAGGTCAGACTGGGCAACAATCGCAACAACAAATCGAACAGCAGCTAGAACAGCAGATCGAGCAAGCTGACCAACAAGGCCAACAGCCGGATCAGCTGGGCCGCCAGCCGGGCAAGCGCAAGGCGCTCTCGACCGACCGACTGGGCACGAAGAGCATCCTGAAGCTGCTCTTCGAGTTCTCAATTCCCGCCATCATCATGATGACGTTCAACGCTCTCTACAACATCGTCGACTCGATCTTCCTCGGTCAAGCCGTTGGTGAAGCGGGCATTGCCGTCACGACGCTTGCATTCCCCATCATGGTCCTTCTGATGGGCCTTTCTGCTTTGGCTGGCCAGGGCGGCAATGCGTTTGCAGCCATCCAGCTGGGCGAGGACAAGATCGACGAGGTCGAACGCACCGTCGGCAACACGGTGTTGTTGCTGCTCATCATCGCGGGCATCATCGCGCTTGCGGGCATTGTACTCATCGATCCGATCCTCGCGGTTGTGGGCACTACTCCCGAGCTGTATGACATGACGAAGCTGTTCGTCCAAATCCTCATGATCGGCTACGTGTTCCAATGCGTCGGCATGGGTGCGAACAACTTCCTGCGCACCGAGGGTAAGCCGATGCTCGCGCTGGGCACCAGCGTTCTGGGCACCGTGGTGTGCATCATCATGAACTTCGTACTCGTCATGTGGCTTGGTTACGGCGTTGCCGGTTCGGCGTTCGCCACGATCATCGGTCAGGGCGTGGGTGGTATCCCAGTCATGTGGTACCTCGTCAAGGGCAAGGACGCACCGTTCCATCTGCGCCTTTCCCGCATGAAACCCGATGTTCGCCTGTGGGGCATCATCTTGTCGCTTGGCCTGGCGTCGTTCATCATGCAGGTGGCCAACGCAGTCATCAACACGATTCTCAACCAGACGCTTGCTTACTACGGCGCGATGGACCCGGTTGGCGCAAGTGGTGCCCTGGCAGCCATCGGTGTCGCTGGTCGTATCAACGGCTTCGCGTTCATGCCCGCTGTCGGTGTGCTCATGGGTGCGCAGACGCTCATCGGCTACAACTACGGTGCGCGCAAGTGGAAGCGCGTGCGCCAAGCGTTCTGGCTCGGCGTGCTGTTCGCGACCGTCATCATCACGTTCTTCTTCATACTCATCCACGTCATTCCTGCGCAGATCGTGCAGCTGTTCGGCGTCGAGGGCGAGCTCGAGCAGTTCTGCATCTACGCGCTCCAGGTCATGACCATGATGTTCCCGCTCGTTGGCTTCCAGATGATGAGCTCGAACTACTTCCAGTCGACTGGTCAGCCGCTGAAGGCCAGCATCCTGAGCCTAACGCGTCAGGTGCTGTTCCTGATTCCGTTGCTGCTGATTTTGCCGTGGTTCCTGCCGACTGTGCTCGACGTCACGTCGCTCCAGGCCATTTGCTTCACGTATCCGTTCGCTGATACGCTGTCGATCCTCACCACGACTGCGTTCATCGTTCCCGAGCTCTTGAAGCTGCGCAAGAAGGAGCGCGAGATGGACGCGACGGCGAATTCCGGGATGGCGCATGCGTGATGAGTGAGCCTTCGTTCACGGGAGGCGTCGGTTTGGACAATGCGATGACCGACGGTCAGCTCGAGCAATACTACAGCCAGATGAATCGGGAATTCGGGTACGCGAGTCTTTGCCACATGTCGCTTCCGGATGGGCTCGAGGGAATGACCGTTCTCGATGTGGGTTGCCGACGCGGCAAGGGCGTGTTCAAGCTGTCGGAGCGCGTGGGCGCGAGCGGGCATGCCATTGGCGTCGACTGGACAGCCGAGCATATTGCCGAGGCGGTTGATCGCATGGACCGCGCGGTTGAGAAAACGGGCTTGCCCTCCAACAACATGGAGTTCCATTTGGCCTATCCCGAAGATCTGCTGGCAGCGGGGCTCGGCGATGCTGTTGTCGACATGGTTTTCGTCAACAGCGTCCTGCATCTCATGTGCGAGCCGAAGCGCGCTCTTGCCGAGATGCATCGCGTGCTCAAGCCGGGTGGATTGCTCGTCTGCGAGGTCGCTCTGGCGGATGACCCACGGGATTGTGCGGTTGTCGAGGCGGCACGTCGTCTGGGTAACAGCATCCAAGCGGCCTCGTCGCGTGCCGAGTTCGAGGGATGCCTTGAGCAGATGGGCTTCGCGGTCGAGGTTGCAGAAGGGCCGTACCCTGTCGAGGCCTCGATGGGTTTCAAGCAAGGCCATGAGGTTCCTGTGGCGCCAAGCAGCGAGGACGTCTCGTTCGAAGCGTTTGTGCTGCATGCGACCAAGCGCTGATTGTGAGTGAGTCGGTGCCCTGGCCCCTGACTCATTGTGCACAATGAGTCAGGGGCCAGGGCACCGACTCACCGACTCACCCGACTTACTATGACCAGGGAATGAGTCAGGGGCCAGGGCACCGACTCACCCTGACCCCTTAAAGCGTTGTTCATGTGCGCGGCGTAATCGTTAGCCGATGAGCGGCACGGCGCGTTTCAGCTCTTCGACGATCGAGATGCCCTGCGGGCAGGCACTTTCGCATGCGTAGCACTCGATGCATGCGCTCGGCGGATTCTTGCCACCGCCCCAGTTCATCCATTCCTGCACGTGGCGGCCGAACATGATGTCGGCGTTCATGGCGATGAAGGCACCGCGGATGCCGACGTTTTGCGGGCACACCTTCGCGCAGTAATCGCATCCCGTGCAGGGAACGAGGTCGAATGTATCGAACTCGGCGAGCGCGGCGTCGATGACGTCCATCTGGCCGGGCGCGAAACCCTTGAAGTCTTTGAGGGCCGCGATGTTGTCCTCCAGCTGCTCCATCGCGTTCATGCCCGAGAGTATCGTGATGATGTTCGGCTTGTCCGCAACGAACTGCAATGCCCAGGCAGCAGGCGATTGTGCTGGTTCTGCCTCGGCGAATACGCGCGCGACGTTTGCAGGCGGATCTGCCAGCAAGCCACCGCGCAGCGGCTCCATCACGACGACGGGCACATTGTGCTTGGCGGCGACTTCCATGCACGCACGGCTTTGGTTGACGGGGTTTTCCCAGTCCAAGTAGTTGACTTGCAGTTGCACGAACTCGGTTTGCGGATGCGCGGTGATGATCTCGTCGAGTTCCTCGGCGGTGCCATGGTGCGAGAAACCGATGTGGCGAATGAGCCCTTCTTCCTTCATCTGCGTCACGAAGTCCCACATGCCCAGCATGTCGAACACTGCCGAGCGCGCGCCTCCGGTCATGTGCAGCAGGTAGAAGTCGAAGTAGCCCGCGCCGGTGCGCTCGAGCGACTGGCGGAACTGCGCTTGCGCGTCTTCGGGCGTCTTGCAGCCGATCCACGAGATACCCTTCGTGGCGAGCTGGTAGCTTTCACGCGGATGGCGTTGCACGAGCGCGCGTGCGATTTCGTCCTCGCTGCCAGTGTAGATCCACGCTGTGTCGAAGTACGTGAACCCGGCGTCGAGAAAGCGGTCGACCATCTGGCAGATCAGCTCGTGGTCGAAGCTGCCGTCCTCGAGGCGCGGCAGGCGCATGAGGCCGAATCCGAGTTTGCCGATGTCCTCGCCTAGATAACCCATAGATCCCCCGATCTCTTGATTTTCTAATTGTCGATTCCTCGCATATTGTAGCAATGGGGGAAGTGAGTCAGGGGCCAGGCACCTGACTCATTGCGTGCAACTAATCGTGAGTTGGGGATCTGTGGTGAGTCAGGGGCCAGGCCCCCGACTCATTGTGTGCAATCTATTTAAAAGAGCAAGGCGATCACTCGGCTATACTATGACCAATGACATCAATGAAAAGGAGGAGCACCATGCAAGAGGTCTACGATTTCCTGAAGAATGCCGGCACGTACTTCCTGGCCACGGAAGATGGCGATCAGGCGCGCGTGCGCCCGTTCGGCACCATCGATGTGTTCGAGGACAAGCTCTACATTCAGACTGGCAAGTCCAAGGACGTTTACAAGCAGATCGTCGCCAACCCGAAGATTGAGCTGAGCGCATGCTCTGGCCTCGACTGGGTGCGTGTTACTGCTACGCTCGTGCCCGACGATCGCGTCGAGCCCAAGAAGCACATGCTCGACAATTATCCGAACCTGCGCGCCATGTACGACGAGAATGACGACGAAACCATCGTGTTGTATCTGAAGGACGCTACGGCCACATTTGCGTCGCTGACGGGTTCTCCTGCCCGTACCGTCGAGTTCTAATTTGATGAGTCGGGGGCCAGGCCCCTGACTCATTGCGCACAATTGATTTCAAGTTTGAGTGAGTCGGGGGCCAGGCCCCTGACTCACTGTTTTGAGGATCGCTTCGCTCTTTGCACGGTATTACGATTGATTTCGGTAATTCGAGCGATTTGGGATATCGGGAACCCGGCCTCCTTCAAGGATGCGAGCATGCTATCGCGAGCAGCCTTGTCTAAAGCTGCAATTTGGGTAAGACGCTCAATTCCCAACAAAGCGCTCGCTTGTGCGACGGCATCGATGTCGTCGAGGTGGAGCAGCTTTGGTTTTGCTTGTTTTTCGTCGTCTGGTTGCCAGTTTTTATGGAATTCCGCAAACTCGTCGATGCTGTTGAAAAGGGACAAGACGAAACGTGTTTCAGAAATGAATGGTGCGCGTACGTACTCCCGGTAGCTGCTCCATATGTACGTTTCAAAGGATTGGCCAGGTATTTCGCACGGATTGCGATGGATATAGCGCACAGTTGCCATGAGTTGCGCGTCGGTTGTTACAGCGACGCTTCCAAAACGATCTTGGAAGAGATGACCGACACGGTCGTACTTGTCGTTGAAATAGCGGGCGTACCCCGACAATAGCTTCCTCATGAATACACTCGTGATTTCAAGATCGGCGTGTAAGAGCATGTGTATGTGATTGCTCATGAAACACCATGCGTACAGCTCCACGTCGTGCTCGTCGAGCAGCTCTCTCATAAGCCGTCCGAGAAAGCGTCTGTCGTCATTGCATTCGAACAGAATTCGTTTCGCCACACCGCGGCACGTGATGTGATACAAGTCCGCTTGGCTGATTTTGCGTTGCCGAGGGCTCATCCATGCTCCTTTGTTTGTAGTGATTTTGGACCAATGAGTCTCATTGTGCACAATGAGTCGGGGGCCAGGCCCCTGACTCATTCCTGACCAACTTGACTGGTTGGTGTGTTAGTATAGTCATGTACGGTATTATGAAACACATATTATTACAGAACGCATATAGGAAGTGATAACGATGGAAGCGATGCGAGTTGAGAGCGCGTCCGATTTTGGGCGGGCTGTTCGGACGGCGCGTAAAGAGGCAGGGCTATCGCAGATGCAACTTGCAAAGCGATGCGGATGCTCGCAACGCTTCGTGTCAGAGATCGAACGCGGAAAAGAGACCGCCGAGCTGGGTCGGGCGTTAAAGCTGCTTGAAGTGCTGAACGTGCCATTGAGCGCTGGCGCTCTTACGATGGATTTGGATGGCCGTGCTGAGGTGCAATATGCGGTCGTGCGCATAGCATCGGAAATCGATGAGAGGCCGAGGAAAAGACGCCCTTTGTCCGACTATCTGGATGAGGCCTCAAGGCTATCAGGTGAGATATCAAGCGATGCGCTGGGCGAGGCATCGCATGAATGAAATCGACGCAATCCTTGCCCGATATGAGCGAATCATCTCAGATTGGCGCAACCTCGGAATAGACAACCGTGCATCGCTCGCGGCGGCTCTTGGCGGGTATCGCATCTATTTCGCTTACAACTCGGGGAAGATCGAAAACGCCAACATCACCTATCACGATACACGTGAGGTTTTCGAAAACGGGAGGGCTGTCGGGTTCACAGGCGATGTGCGCACCTTGTTCGAGATTCAAAACCAGAAAGAATGCCACGAGCTTTTGCTCGATGCTTTCGGCATGCGCAGACCGGTTGACGAGTCGCTCGTTCTCGAGGTCCACCACACGTTAACGCAAGGTACGTATGATGAGCGCCGATGGTCGCGTGGAGAGCGCCCCGGCTCCTACAAGCTTCATGATTACGTGGTGGGCGTATCGCATGTTGGTTCTTCTCCCTCTGCGGTGGCTGAGGACATAGCCGAGCTGCTTGCCGAGCTTGATGCAGCAACTTCTGAAAACATCCTGACGGTGGCTGCGTACTTCCACGTGGCGTTCGAGGCCATCCATCCCTTCGCCGATGGCAATGGTCGCGTTGGACGCGCTCTTGCAAACTATCTGCTCGTGTCGTACGGGCATCCGCCGATAATCATCTTTGACGAAGACAAGATGGCCTATTACGGTGCCATGCAGGTTTGGGATGCCGAAGGTGATTTGCATCCGATGCTCGATTTACTTCGCGCTGAGACGGTCAAGACTTGGCGCAAGGGGTTTTAACGGGTGGGGTAGAGTGAGTCGGTGCCCGAGTGAGTCAGGGGCCAGGGCGCCGACTCATTGCACCCGATGAGTCAGGGGCCAGGGCGCCGACTCGCTCAATGATCATTCAGCGCCAGCGTTGCGACGCAGCTCGCGCAGCTGCTCCAAGCGCTCCTTGAACAGCCCCTCACGACCTTCGGTGGTGGGGGTGTAGTACTCGGTTCCCGCAAGCGCATCGGGCAGGCACTGCATGTCGGCGGCGACCTTGCCCTCGACGTCGTGCGCGTACTGGTAACCGTCGCCGTAGCCCAAATCTTTCATCAGACGCGTGGGCGCATTGCGGATGACCATCGGTACAGGCTCTGCCATCGTGGTCAACGCATCCTGCTTGGCGCGCAGGTAAGCGACCTCCATGCTGTTCGATTTCGGTGCGAGCGACAAGTAGGTCACAGCCTCGGTCAGGTGCACCGAGCATTCGGGCATGCCGATGAAGTGACAAGCGTGGAACGCGTTCACGGCAACGTTCAATGCATTCGTGTCGGCGAGCCCCACGTCTTCCGCCGCGAAGCGCGTGATGCGCCGCGCGATGTAGAGCGGGTCTTCGCCAGCTTCGAGCATGCGCGCGAGCCAATAGATCGCCGCGTCGGGGTCGGAATTGCGCATGGACTTGTGCAGCGCGCTGATGATGTTGTAGTGCTCTTCGCCCATCTTGTCGTAGAGCAGGCTCTTCTGCGATGTGCACTGCTCGACGGTCTCGGGCGTGACGGTCACGACGCCGTGCTCTTCGTCGCCGTTCAGCACGACCATCTCGAGCGTCGAGAGCGCCGTGCGCGCATCACCGTTGCTGAACCGCGCGATAGCACCCAGCAGGTCGTCGTCGATGCGCACGTCCTGGTTGCCGAACCCGCGCGGGTCGTCAAGCGCGCGGCGCAGCAGCCCTGCGATTTCGTCTTCGGAAAGCGCCTTTAGCACGAACACCTTGCAGCGCGACAAAAGAGCGCCGTTCACCTCGAACGACGGGTTCTCGGTTGTGGCACCAATCAGCGTGATGGCCCCCTTCTCGACGAAGGGGAGGAACGCATCTTGCTGCGCCTTGTTGAAGCGATGGATTTCGTCGATGAACACTATGGTGCGCCCGCCGGCGCGGCTCATCGAGTCAGCGCGTTTCATGACCTCACGAATTTCTTTGATACCGCTGGTTACAGCCGAGAAATCGATGAACGTCGCTTGCGTTTGGTGTGCGATGACACGCGCGAGTGTCGTCTTGCCCACGCCAGGAGGCCCCCAGAAGATCATGGATTGCACCTGGTCGGCTTCGATGATGCGCCGCAGGACCTTGCCGGGCCCGATTAGATGCTGCTGGCCGGCTACCTCGTCGAGCGTCTCAGGACGCATGCGCGCCGCGAGTGGCCGAGCGGCGTCGGCCTGCTCGTCGAAGAGCGTTACGTCCTGTTCGTCGAAAGAAAGTTGCATGGTTTCCTGTCTTGGCGCGTCGTGAATCGAGCAGCTACGAGTGTACAACATCCGAGCCGTCTGATGAGGGTGATGACAGGAGAGTCCGCGTTGTCGTTGTTCAGCCTAGGCTTCCGGAATCGGGGCCTTGCCCGCAGCGCGAGCGGCCTCGAGATTGGCCAACGCCACTTCGCGCACATCGTCGGGGCAGGCAGCGGGCTTGCCGGGCTTCGTCTTCCCAAGAATGTTGGTGTAGGAACCATCGGCCCAGAAGATGTTGCGGCCGAGCATCGCAGTGATGAACGCGTAGATGGGGCTCAACAGGTTCACGAACGCGAACGGGAAGTACACGAACGGGTTCAGCCCCAGCACGCTCATCTGGTAGGCGCCGCAAGCCGTCCACGGGAACAGCGGCGACCACATGGTGCCGGCGTCCTCGAGCGTGCGCGAAAGCATGTTGCGCCCAAGGCCCATCTCGTCGTATTTGTCGGCGTAGAGCGGTGCCGGGATTCCGATGCCCAGGAACTGGTCGCACATCACGGCATCGCAGAAGATCGAGGTCAAAAGCGTGCAGCCGGTGAGCGTGCCCACCTTGTGCAGCATGTGCTTCAACCCCGAGAACAGCCGCTCGACCGATCCACACCGTTCGAGTGCGCCGCCGAACGACACTGCCAGGATCACGAGGCTGATGGTCCACAGCTGGTTATCCAAACCGCCCTTTGCGAGCGCGGCGTCGAGGAATTCGTTGCCGGTGATGATGTGTGGGCCGTAGTGCAGGATGCTGAACAGGTCTGCCATGTTGTAAGGCACCTGGAAGATGAGGGCGAACAGCACGCCCACGACGATGCTCACCGCCACGCCCACAAGCCCTGGTATCTGCAAGATGCACACGGCGATGATCACCACGATGGGAAGCAACACCAGGGGGTTGACGTTGAATGTGCTGGCAATCGCTTCGCGGATGCCCTCTGCAACCGTGGGATCATAGCCTGCCGCGCTGATGTTGATGCCCATGAACGTGTAAACCACGAGAGCGATGAGGAACACGGGCCCGGTGGTGGAGAGCATGGCGCGCACGTGGTCGAACAACCCCGTGCCTGCCACGGCGGCTGCGAGGTTCGTCGTGTCGGACAGCGGCGAGAACTTGTCACCCACATAGGCACCCGAGATGACCATGCCGGCCGTGAGGGCGGGATTAACGCCAAGGCCTGCACCGATGGTCATGAATGCGATGCCGACGGTGGCCGTGGCCGTCCACGACGAGCCGCACGCCCAACCGACGACGGCGCAGATGATGCAGCCAATGGGCAGGAACGTTTGCGGCGTGAGCAGCGCAAGGCCGTAGTAGATAAGCGCAGGAATGGTGCCGCTAATCATAAACGAGCTGATGAGCAGGCCTACGAGCAGCAGGATGAGAATCGCTTCCATCGAAACGAGAAGCCGCTCGATGATGCCTTCGAGCATGTACTTGAACGAGCGCCCGTAAGCGATGCCCACGATGCATGCCACCACAATCGAGCAGAGCAGCGGCAGGTGTGCGGCGTCGTATGTTTCGGAGTCTGCCACCCAGCCGAACACGTAGATCATGAGCGCAGCCATGCACAGGATGGGCACGAGCGCCCAGAACATATTGGGCAGACGTACCTCGCGCGCTTTCTTGGCGGGAGCTTCCTCGGCCTTTGATTTCTCGTCAGACATTTCCTCGATCTTCGGCTTCTCGTCCTGAGTTTCGTTTTGCGGCTCGTCTTCTGGGGCGCTCATGTACTCTCCGTCCTTTACTGATGATACGAAGTATACTTCAGCGCTGCAGTGTACTAAAGAAAACCCGACAAGAATGGCTATCTTTACTGATAGGTTTCGTTTAGTACCGGTCGAACATCGCCTGGATTTCCGCAGGGTCGTTCGTGCGCGTCAGGGCCAAACGCAACAGCACCGCGGCCTTCTGAGGAGCCAGGTCGTTGCTTCTCACCAGGTTGCCTTGGTAAGCGTCGTCGTGCGTGATCATGCCTGCGCCGATGCGCGAGCTGCGCACCACGGGCACCCCCGTGTCTTTGAGCGCCACGATGCGATCGTTCCAAGCCTTGCTGTAGCAACCCGAACCAGCGCCGGCGATGACGATGCCGCGCGCTCCGCTTTCAACGAGGAAGTCGAGCAGGGCGGGGTCGGCATCGATGGCAAAATAAGCCACCGCCACTTTGGGCAGCTCGTCAATGCTTTCAACCTCGAATTCGGTTGTTGTCGTATGCGCTTTCGAGCTCGTGTTGTAGAAGTGCGGTTCACCATCGATCATGTAGCCCATGCACCCGAAGTCGCTAGCCGAGAACGCATCGGTCTGGAACGTCGAAATCTTGCGCACATCGCGTCCGCCGAAGATGCCGTCCGAAAACACGACCATTACGCCGCGCCCGCGTGCTTGTGGGCTGCCTGCCAAGGCAATCGATTGCAGCAGGTTCATGGGACCGTCTGCCGAGGTGGCCGTGGCGGGGCGCATGGCGCCGGTCAAGACGACGGGCTTGTCGGTCTTGACGACGAGGTTCAGGAAGTACGCCGTCTCGTCGAGCGTATCGGTGCCGTGTGTGATCACGAATCCGTCGATGTCGGGTTCGGCTGCCATCTCGTCGATAGCACGCGCAAGTGCAATCCAGTGTTCGGCGGTGATGTCGTCGGAGTTGACGTTGCAAATTTGCACCGCTCGTACGTTAGCAATGTCATGCGCGCCTTCCGCCATGCCGACGAGTGCGTTGACGTCGAGCTGGCCAGGCCTATAGTTCGTTGCTTTGCCAATCGAACCTTCACCTGCAATTGTGCCCCCTGTTGCAAGCACCACAACGGTGGGGAGCGTCGGGTCGATTTCACGATAGGCGTCGATGGGTTCGATGGTCACGGGGCGTCCTTTCTTTCTGCGACAGCAATATATAATTGCATGCGCTCGCCATTATCCCGCAAATAGCCTTCATGCAGAACAACGTGCGTGAAAACAGTGCAGCTACGCGCACCTTTCGAAGTTGCATGTATGGTGCATCAGGAGGCGGGTATAATCATTCGCCGTGACTAATCGAGCTTTGCCGCATATCGCTGCGTTGGCCACCATGTTCGTGTGGGGCCTCACGTTCGTGTGCACGAAAGTGTTGCTCGAGTACATGACTCCGCTCGACATCTTGCTCGCGCGTACCGTGCTCGGGTTTTTGGCGCTGTGTCTCATCAGGCCGCACATTCTGCGTTTGAAAGAGCGCAAGCACGAGCTACTGTTCGTTCTTGCTGGACTGACAGGCGTGTTTGGTTACTACCTGGCCGAGAACACGGCACTCAAGTTCGCCGATGCGTCGTTCGTGTCGATTGCGGTGTCGACTGCGCCGCTGTTCACAGCTGCGCTCGGCTTCATCTTGCTGAAGGAAAAAGGCTTCGGCGTACGCTTCGTGGCGGGTTTCGTGCTGGCTATCTCGGGTATCGCGTTGATCAGCTTGCAGGAAGGGCCCGCGCATGCGAGTCTGACGGGTGTGGTGCTGTGTCTGGTAGGCGCGCTCACGTGGGCTGTTTATTCGATTGTCGTGAAGCGGCTGTCGAACATGGGATACGAGACCATCGCCGTCACGAAGCGCACGTTCGCATGGGGGTTGCTCTTCATGGTGCTTGCGCGTTTTGCGGTTGGCGGTGCATTTCCTTTTGAGGCGCTCACGCAGCCGCTCGTGCTGGGCAATCTGGCGTTCTTGGGCTTGCTCGCGTCGGCTGGCTGTTTTGTCACCTGGGGTTACAGCGTGAAGCATCTCGGCCCCGCGCGGGCGAGCGCCTATATCTATTTGCAGGCGCCCATGACCGTAATCTGGGCGGTCATCCTGCTTGGCGAGCCCATGAATGCCGTCATCGTGGTCGGTATCGCGATGGTCATCGGCGGATTGGCGTTGTCCCAATAACGGCTTGGTGGTTTGCTGTCGCAGTGGTGACAGCAATCTGGCGATTAGCGCTCGACCGAGCTGTGCTATCATCTCACGCTTATGGGATTGACCAGACAAGACATAGTCCAAATGGCGGTACTGCTTGCAGGATGCGTGCTCGTGGTGCTTAACTACACGCTGCTCGCGCCGGCGCTTCCCGTCATCATGCGCGAGATGAGCGTGAGCGAAACCACCGTGCAGTGGCTCACGTCCATCTATGCCATGGTGGAAGCGGTCAT
>CACZAR010000098.1 GCA_902779135.1 uncultured Coriobacteriaceae bacterium
GCCACCGACGCTTGCGTATTCGGACTGCTGTTCCTGCTCTTCGACCAAGACCTCGGCAATCTCCTCGACCATAGGTGCAATAGCTTCTGCAGCCTCAGGCTCAGGCTGAGGCTCCGGCTCGGGTTCAGGTGCCGGCTCGGGTTCAGGTGCCGGCTCGGGTGCCAGCTCGGGCTTCGGCTCTGGTTTGGGCTCAGGCTTCGGCTCTGATTTGGGCTCAGGCTTCGGCTCGGGCTTCGGCTCTGGTGCCGGTGCGGGTTCGGGCTTTGGCTCAGGCTCGGGCTTCGGCTCTGCCTTTGCTACCGTTTTCTTCGCCGCTGGTTTCTTCGTAGCAGCCTTCTTCGCCGCAGGCTTCTTAGCTGCGGGCTTCTTTGCCGCAGGCTCCGCTTTCGGTTCCTCTTTAACCTCAGGAGCGGGCTCGGGTTTCGGCTCTGTCTTGGCTACCGTTTTCTTTGCTGCCGGCTTCTCTTCAGCCGCCTTCTTTGCTGCTGGTTTTTCCGCCACGGCTTTTTTCGCCACCGATTTCTCTGCAGCAGCAGTCTTCTTAGCTGCTGGTTTTTCCTCTGCAGCTACCATCTTCGCCACCGGCTTCTTCTCAGCAGCCTTCTTTGCTGTTGGTTTTTCCGCCACGGCTTTTTTCGCCACCGGTTTCTCTGCTGCAGCAGTCTTCTTAGCTGCCGGCTTTTCCTCTGCAGCTGCCGGCTTTTCTTCTGCCGGCTTCTTCGCGGCAGCCTTGTTCGCTGCAGGCTTTTCAGCCTCGGCCTTCTTCGCCGCCGGCTTCTTGGCTACCGTCTCGGCCTTCGGCTCCTCTTTGACCTTGGGAGCAGGCTCGGCCTTCGGCTTCTTTTCGGCCTCGACTTTCGCCTTGGCCGCAACAACTTTTTCTTCTTGGGCTGCCTTGGTCGCCTGTAGCTTCGCCGTAGACTTGGAAGCCCCAGTCGTGCCAGCTGTCTTTCTCGTTGCCATGCTATTTCCTCCTATCGTGAAAACGTGTAAAAGGGCAAGCCCTTTTACACGTTTTGCTCACATATCCAAAGAGCGTCGCGCCAAAGCGCGATAAGCACTACTCGATGATCGAGCCCTTGCGCACAACAAGCTGCGCATCAGGCGTACCGATCAAGCGCGCATCAGGTCCGACAACAACATCCTTGTCGATGATGACGTTTTGCAGGTGTGCGCCTTCGCTGATGTACGAGTCTTGCATGATAACGCAATTTTTGACGTTGGCGCCCTTTTCGATAGTAACTCCGCGGAACACCACGCTTCCCGTCACGTGACCCTCGATCACGCAGCCGTTGCCGAACACGCTGTTCTCGACTTCGCAACCCTTGACGTAGCGAACGGGCGGGGCGTCCATCACGCGCGTGTATACAGGCCCGTGATCGTAGAACAGCTCTCGGCGAACATCGTAATCGAGCATGTCACGCATCATGTCGTAGTACGACTTCACCGTGGTCAAACGGCTCGAATAGCCTGTATGCTCGAGCGCAGCGACCTTGTATGTATCCAGCGCAGGCTCGATGATATCGGAGACGAAATCGTACTTGCCTTCGGCACATGCGTTTTCTACCAGACGCATGAGCAGGTCTTTCTCCATGATGGATGCGCCCAGGTTGAAGCAACCACCCTCGAGGCCTACCGGCCTGAAATCGGCACCGCGAACCCATCCGCTCTCGTCGATGTGGAGGTTGGAAAGATGCGTGGGATCGCCCAAACCGAGACGCAACTCACGCGAGTACAGCACTGTAATGTCGGCGCCCGTCTTCTCGTGATGCTCGAGCATGCGGGTATAGTCTTCGCGGTAGACCATGTCGGATGCGAGCAGCAAGGCATACTTCGAATGCTGGCGGTCAACATAGTAGCGTTTAGCGAACAGCGCATCGCCGAAACCACGGTAGAGACCCGTGCCCAAACCCTGGTCAAACGGCGTCAGCAAAGCCACACCACCGCTCTTGCTGTTGAGATCCCATGCATCGCCCGAGCCGATGTGCTCGACGAGCGATTGGAAGTTGCGCTGCATGATGACGCCCACATCGCGGATACCGCTCTGCGCTATGTTCGAGAGCAACACGTCGATGGTGCGATAACGACCTGCGAGGGGCAATGCCGACACGGCACGGTGTGCAATCAAGTCGCCGAGCAGAGGATTGCCGTGACCTGCATATATGATGGCAAAGGTGTCTTTCATTATGAGCGCCCCCTATTGCTTTTCCAGATCGGATTCGGACTCGATGACCGCATCGGGCTCGACGGACAAGCCCGCCGCCACTGTTACACCTGCTCCGATGCGCGCGCCAGGACCCAAGACGACGAAATCGCCACCCGGCTCGCCGATGTGCGCTCCCGCGCCGACCACAACGTCTTCAGCTACTACAGCCCGCTCGACAATGGCACCTTCTTCGATGCAGGCACCCGCCATAACGACGCTATCGATCACCTTCGCGCCCTTTTTGACATACACATCCTGGAACAGCAAGCTGTGCTTGACAAAGCCTTCAACCCCGCAGCCCTCAGCTACCATGCACTCATCGAGCTCGGCACCAACGCCAATACGCGCTGCAGGCAAGTTCGGGTTGCGCGAATAGATCTTCCACGAATCGTCAGCCAAATCGAGCCCGGATTCGCTGTCGAGCAAATCCATGTTGGCTTCCCAGAGGCTGTCAATCGTGCCGACGTCGCGCCAGTAGCCTTCGAAGCGGTATGCGAAGAGGCGCTCATCGCCCGCGAGCATAGCGGGGATGACGTCCTTGCCGAAGTCGTGGCTGCTCGTCTCGGAAGCGGCGTCGTCCACGAGGTACGCGCGTACCTTCTGCCAGCTGAACACGTAAATGCCCATCGAAGCGAGATTGCTCGGCGGGTTGGCCGGTTTCTCGACGAAGTCAGTGACCTGACCATTCTCGTCCGTTGCAAGGATGCCGAAACGGCTCGCCTCCTCGATTGGCACGGGCATGACGGCAATCGTGGTGTCAGCGTCGTTGTCCTTGTGGAACTCGACCATGGCACTGTAGTCCATCTTGTAGATGTGGTCGCCCGAAAGCACCACGATGAAGTCGGGGTCGAACCGGTCGATGAAGCGGATGTTCTGGTAAATCGCATCGGCCGTGCCCTCGAACCAACGACCTTCGTCGCCCACATGCGTGTAGGGCGACAGCACGTAAGCGCCGCCGTTATTGGTATTCAAATCCCACGGAGCACCATTGCCGATATAGCTGTTCAGAACGAACGGCTCATACTGCGTCAGCACACCGACGACGTCGATGCCCGAATTGGTGCAGTTTGACAGGGGGAAGTCGATGATCCGGTACTTGCCGCCGTACGGCACCGCGGGCTTTGCGCGCCAACGGGTGAGTACGCCTAGACGGCTCCCTTGACCGCCGGCCAAAATCATGGCCACGCATTCTTTCCGTTCGTTCATGTAATCCTCCTTGCGCTCAACCGACAGGCGCGAGGCCAACCGCAACCCGCCAGTACTCTCCCCCTATTTTTTAGAAGCAGTGCCACGCGTTTTCTGGGATGTGGCATTTTTCTTGCTTGCTGCCTTCTTCGTCTTCTTCTCCGGCGCACGCTTGAACTCGAAGTAAACGGCTGATAGCGGCGGCAGCGTGATCTGCGCGCTGCAAGGCAAATCGCCGAACGGCTCGTCAACCGACTTCACGGGCTTTTCGTTCGAAACACCCGTGCCGCCGAAACGCGCATCGTCGCTGTTGAGCACCTCGGTCAACGTGCCTTCAGCGGGCAGACCCACCTTGAACCCCACAACCGGATTCGGCGTGAAGTTGCAGCAGCACATGACGTCGGGGCTACCATCGTTGGCATAGCGCATGAACGCGATGGAGCTCTCGTCGCGGTCGTCAACGTTGGTCCAACCGAAGCCGGCCCACCCGTCGTCGATTTTCCAAAGAGCGGCGTGATCGCGATAGAACTTGTTCAGCTCGGCGCTATAGGCCTGCATGCCCGAGTGGATGGGATAATCGAGCATGAACCAATCGAGTTGTTTCTTGTAATCCCACTCGATGAACTGCGCAAACTCGGAGCCCATGAAGGTGAGTTTCTTGCCGGGCCTGGCGAATTGCCAACCCATGAGGGCACGCAGCGTCGAGAACTTCTGCAGATACTCGCCGAACATCTTGTCGACCATCGATCGCTTGCCGTGCACGACCTCGTCGTGGCTGAACGCAAGCACATAGTTCTCCGAGAATGCGTAGACCATGCCGAACGTCAGCTTGTTGTGGTGGTCGCGGCGGAACAGGGAGTCCATCGAGCAGTACTCGAGCATGTCGTGCATGAAGCCCATGTCCCACTTGAACGTGAAACCGAGACCGCCATCGTACGGAGGGCAGGTGACAAGCGGGAATGCAGTCGATTCCTCGGCGATGGTCATAGCGCCTGGGTGCGTCGAGAGAACGGCCTCGTTGAGGTTGCGCAAGAACTCGACCGCCTCGAGGTTGATGTTGCCGCCATCTTTGTTGGGAACCCACTCAGTGCGTGCGTAGTCGAGGTAGAGCATCGACGTGACGGCATCAACGCGAATGCCATCGATGTGGTACATGTCGAAGAAGAACATAGCCGACGAAATGAGGAAGCTCACGACCTCGGGTTTCGAGTAGTCGAACACGAGCGTTCCCCACTCGGCGTGCTCGCCAAGTCGCGGGTCGGCATATTCGTACAGCGGCGTGCCGTCGAACTTGGCAAGTGCAAATGCGTCTTTCGGGAAATGCGCCGGCACCCAATCGAGGATGACGCCGATGCCAGCAGCATGCAGCGTATCAACCAAGTACATGAAGTCTTGCGGTGTGCCGTAGCGTGATGTGGGCGAATAATAGCCAGTGGCTTGATAGCCCCACGACATCGGCAACGGGTATTCGGTGACGGGAAGCAGCTCGACATGGGTATAGCCCATCTTGTTGCAATAGTCGACGAGCTGGTCGGCAACCTCACGGTAATTGGGGAACTCGCGCCCTTCGGGAATGCGCCACGAACCAATCTGAAGCTCATAAATCGACATGGGCGCATGCAGCACGTCCGCCTGAGCGCGCCTCGTAAGCCAGCCATCGTCATGCCAGTCGTAACCGTCGAGGTTCCAGACCTTGGAAGCTGTTGCCAGGCCATTCTCGGCATGGAACGCAAACGGATCTGCTTTGAGCCGCGTCTCCCCGTCAGCACCGACGATGCTGTACTTGTAGGACGAGCCATCCTCGAGGCCCGCTATGATGCAGGCGAAAATGCCGTGGCGCACTTCTTTCATCGGGTTTGCGGTCTCGTCCCATTCGTTGAAGTCGCCCACAACGCTTACAGACTTCGCGTGAGGTGCCCAAACGACGAAACGGTAGAGGTCTTCGTTCGCGGGAATTTCGCCCGCCTCGAGCTTGTGACAGCCGAACAAACGGTATGCTTGGCGTGCTTTACCACGACCGAACAAATACAAATCGGCATCGGGAAGCTCGATGAGTTTTTCGTTGAAAGCATCCATATTCGAAGTATACCGCTCTATGGACGTTTTATGCCCCTGCGCTGGACATTAGTCGGTGAAACTATTCAACTGTCCCCAAACGTTATGTACACTTTGAGATTCAAAAGTCGGGACACTTTTGGGCGTCTTTCACGTCTAGAATATGGCTTGACAGACGAGTCGGTGCAATAGCTGGAATTATAGCTGAATTTACTCATATTTAACCAAGCGGGAAGACATTACTATGCCAACTATCGATAGGAATAGCCCTGCCCCCTTCTACTATCAGGTTTACGAGCAAATCGCCCGCGGAATCGAAAGCGGCCTTTACCCGGCAGGGAAAAAGCTTCCATCGATTCGCGAATGTGCACGCGAGCTTGGTGTGTCCAACACGACCATCGAGCTGGCTTACCAACGCTTGACAGAGGAAGGCTATGTGAGCGCGCGACGCGGTAGCGGATACACAATCTGCGCGAGTGACATTAAACCCTCGAACCCGGCCGAGGAGTACAGCTCTGATTACCAGGATGCCCTCGTCGAACTTCTGGAGTCTGAAGCCAACTACAAGACGCGGGAGAACCAACGCTACAACTTTGCGTACGATGTCGTTGATGCAAGCACGTTCCCATTCACAGCATGGGCGCGCATCTCTCGTGAAATCTATTTCAGCCAAGGCGCCGAACTCTCGTGCGTCTACAATGACCGCCAAGGCCTACCTGAACTGCGCAAGCAAATCGCCCACTACTTGAGCAGCGAATACGGCTTGAATTGCTTGCCAGAGCAGATTCTCGTCATGCCGACGACCCGAGACCTCATGTCGTCGATCATGTCGCTGTTCGACCCCGCTTCCACAACGTTCGCAATGGAAGAGCCTGGGTATGACGAGATCCGCAGAGCACTGCGAACGCAAGGCTTCAAGGTGAAAACCAACCCGATATTCCCCTTCCCCACATGGGAGGAAGCAAGACCCAACGTTGAAGGCGTCAACGTGGTATTCACCACCCCCGCATGCCAGTTCCCCACCAACCATCCGATGCCCATCGACTTGCGGAAGGGCTTGATCAAATGGGCGGAAGAGACCGGAGCCTACCTTATTGACGACGAATATGGTTGGGAATTCCAATCGGGCGTCGCACGCACGCCTTCGCTCGCAGCACTTGACCGTGCTGGTCGCGTCATTTCGCTGGGAACGTTCTCGAACTCGTTCTCTCCTGCGATTTGCCTGAGTTATGCCGTGCTTCCCCCACAGCTCATGCTCGAGTGGCAACGGCAGCATCGTGACGCGCATCCGCAGGTTCCTTGGCAAACGCAGGCCTCTATGGCCGCGTTCATGAGGGAAGGACTGTGGCGCACCCACATCCGCAAAGTGCGCACGTCCGCCCACCACAAACGCCAGCAGCTCATCAAGTCGCTCACAGAGCGCATGGG
>CACZAR010000099.1 GCA_902779135.1 uncultured Coriobacteriaceae bacterium
TTCGTCCTTTTCCTCATATTCGCGAAGGACGGCAAGCGATGAATCATCAGAGGCATCGTTCACACACAGGCACTCGTAGTTTTTAAACGATTGAACGAGCACGCTATCAAGGCACTGGCGCAAATACTGCGCTACGTTATGTACGGGAATCACTATCGAAACGCTGGTTTCAGCCTCAAACATGTAAACTCCCAATGGCACAGAGACTACGACTTACCCAACTATTTTATACAACCGCATGTCATCGCGCTTCAAAACAAGCTCGAACCCTGGCGTATCCTCGTCAATCCCATCGATTCCTCGCCAAAGCGCCCCATCATCGTAAACCCACATGGTAGTTTTCCAGCT
Source organism: uncultured Coriobacteriaceae bacterium (assembly GCA_902779135.1). GTDB lineage: Bacteria > Actinomycetota > Coriobacteriia > Coriobacteriales > Eggerthellaceae > UBA9715. The sequence goes on from CACZAR010000099.1 coordinate 349, forward strand.
TCTTTCTCCGCGCTCAAGCTGAAGCACATATGTAGCACCGATTTGTTTGACAGCAGCGCTAACATCGTCGTTCGACGATATCTCACATAAATGCTCGCGGATAATCGCGCTCTCTGGCTTTTCCTCATTGGGACTGCCGTATCCTCGCCAGTAGCGATAATATGTGCGCAGACCCTCAACGCCATATGCGTAGGCAGTTCCGTCATTCGGCTCGTTCACCACAAGAGAGCCTTCTGGCATGAGCTCTATTGCATCTCGGACAAACTCGCGTTCCGCCTCGTCGTATATCCTCGGATCCTCGAAACTATATTCGTGCGCCAAGTGAATCGCTTCGCCAGCGAACGCACTACCATTCGTGAAATGACGCGGCTCGATCTCGATTTCTTTTGTTGCCGTCGCCGGCACAAACAGCAAAGCTGCCACAATGACAACCATCAACCCAGACGCTGCAACCCTTGCATGTTTTTCGCCACGGAACGGCCACGCAGCCAAGGATGCAATTTCAGAGAAACCAACAGCCTGAAGCGGCACAGCAGAAAACGCTGCAAACGCCGCTATTCGCGGGGTGTCCGTATACCAAAACCCAGCAAGAAACTGATGCCAGAAACCATCAGACGAAACGCACACCACATAAATCGTGCAGGCAAACATCCAACTGGCGACAAGCCAGCGATGCCGCTTATGCGCGAAAACCACCATAATGCCGACAGCGAGTATAAGCGCGCACCCGATAGCCAACCCTGGCGAGTGGAATCGCTGAACCGCCACGTCCATGAACGCATCCGCCAATGATGTATCGTGAGGCCATCGATATTGAACGACGGACTGCATAAACGGTGCATTGAAAGCAAACGCCCAAAACACGACGACAAGGCAGACGGCGCCTATCGCACACCCAACACCAAACCCCTTCGCAAAACCACTGCTCCGGCTCGTGGCAAACGAACTGCTTTTTGCGATTCCGAATACGCGCGTCACAAAATAAGGCGTCAACAACACGATTGCCGTAAACAGACCGTTAGGCTGGATAAACACGAACGAAAGAGCGCCCAGCACCAAGGCAACACAGCTAGCAACTCGCCGGTGAGATGTTGAATCTGCCGCCATCAGCACTACGAAAGCACACATCACTGCTGGCACGAAACAATTCGCCATGACATTTGGATACAACGGCCCCCACGTGAGCATCATCCACGGACACGATGCGTTCGCAAGCGTGAACAGCGAGCCCGCCGCAATGATGCGCCTTTCGTTTCCAAATATCGCCCGCAACAGTGCGTAAGTTCCCAAGGGAAACGCCAAAGCTATGATGGTGAAATTGACCACATTCTCAGCAAAAGGCACCGAAACCCCAAGCAGGCTTACCACCATGGCAGCAAGCGCATACCATGCTGATGGATAAAACGAACCACCAGCAAGCGGCTCAATGAGCGCATCTTGCCCCAAGTAAAGTGACGTGCCCATCGACGACCAGCGTCCCGAATCCACGAAACCCATGATGGCATCAAGGTGGTGAACGTTATCCCACGATTGAATGAAAGCATCGGGAGAGGTGAGTTGACAAATATACGCACCACACGTAACCGCAACGCCGACCAGCACATAAGTAGCCATGACAAGCAGGTCGTTCTTATCAATCTCCAACGAACATGCGCCCGCTATCCATATCCGCAACCCATAGGCGCCGACCCCAACAATGACTACGGGTAAAAAAACCGATATCCATGAACAAAAAACATCCGCCATCCCGTAGGCTGTACAGAGTAGCGAATAGCAAACGATAGAGACTAATGGAGCGCACGCAAGCGCAAACCACGACGGCAACCTTCCAATGCGAAGAAGGCAGTAGCCAGGAAGAAACAAAAAGATTGCACATGCAACAATTGCTATGGCAAACTGACCCCACATTGCCAGGTATTCTCCCCCACTCCCTTTCGGCGCTACTCCTTGGTAGAATAGCATCATGAGAACGATTCTGGTAATACCGGCATACAACGAAGCCGATAATCTTGAACGAGTCGTGGGGGAACTCATTCGCGACTACCCGACGTATGATTACGTCATCGTGAACGACGGCTCAACCGACGCGACTGCCGACGTATGCCGTGCCAACAAGTTTCGCTTTCTGGACCTCCCTATCAACCTCGGTCTCTCAGGCGCATTCCAAGCAGGAATCAAATACGCCCGCAACAGGGGCTATGACTGCGCAATCCAGTTCGACGCCGATGGACAACATCGCCCCGAATACCTCGACTCACTCGTTGAGGCTATAGCTGACTACGACATCGTCATCGGATCACGTTTCGTCACCGAAGAAAAACCTCACAGCATGCGCATGTTCGGCAGCAACATCCTGGAAGCCATCTTCCGCCTGACAACGCGTACGAAGGTCAACGATCCCACATCTGGTATGCGAGCATACAATCGCAAAGCCATCAATCTGTTAGCCTCTGGCCCAAACCTTGGCCCCGAACCCGACACACTTGCCTACCTCGTCAGGAAAAAAGGTCTTACGATTGGTGAGGTTCAGGTGCAGATGGGCGAACGCATCGCAGGTGAGAGTTACCTTACTGCAGGCGTTTCCGCCTCGTACATGGCACGCATGGTAACGTCCATGTTGTTCTTCCATCACTTCAGATAGGACGGCACATGTCTATCGCTCTGCGCATAATCCTCCTCATCTCGGCTGTCATCGTAGCTGCGTTCATGCTACGCAACGTTAAGCGTTCGAAAATGCGCATCGAGGACACGCTTTTTTGGGTGATTCTCACTGCAATTGTCTTAATCATCGGCATCTTCCCGCAGATTGTTGGATTCTTTTCCACCACGCTCGGCTTCGCTTCCGAGCAGAACTTCGTCTTCTTGTTCTTCATCTTCGTAGCGCTCATGAACGGCTATTTCACGAGCCGTGCGAACTCTGATCTCGAAACGAAAGTCAAAGAGCTCACCCAGCAAATCGCCCTCGACCGTCTCGACCATTACGAACGCAAAAGCCCTTCTGAAAGCGAAAAATAGAAAAGCCGGCTCCGAAGAGCCGGCTTTCGTCGGTGGCTATGCAAGATTGCTAGAGGACCACTCCGAGCTCGCTTTCGACCAAATCGAATGCGGCAGCAATGGCCTTATCCATGTCATAGTACTTGTAGCCGCCCAAGCGACCAGCAAAAACAACATTTCCTTCTTGCTCAGCAAGCTCGCGATACTCATCGTAGAGCTTTGTATTACGCTCGTCGTTAATCGGATAGTACGGTTCGTCTCCCGGCGTCCAATCGGCCGGATACTCGCGCGTTATGACAGTCTTAGGCTGTTTGCCGAACTCGAAATGCTTATGCTCGATAATGCGCGTCCACGGCACCTCGCGCTCGTTGTAGTTCACAACCGCAACTCCCTGGTGGTTTTCCTCATCGAGAATTTCGCTTTCGAACCGCAGGGAACGATACTCCAACTTGCCAAGCTTGAAATCATAGAAATCGTCAACGGGGCCACAGTAGATAATACGGTCCGCTATGTTCGGCTGCTCGGCAATTAAGTCGCGATACTCAACACCCGTGCGCACTTCAACGCCCTCGAGCATGCGCTCGACCATCTTGGTGTAACCACCAATCGGAATACCCTGATAACGGTCATTGAAATAGTTGTTGTCGTACGTGAAGCGGCAAGGGAGGCGTTTGATAATCGACGCAGGGAGATGCTTGCAGTCGCGACCCCACTGCTTCTCGGTGTAGCCTTTGACGAGCTTCTCGAAAATATCGCGCCCCACAAGCGAGAGCGCCTGTTCTTCGAGATTCTTGGGCTCATCGATATTCTCAGCAGCAATCTGCTCAGCAATCTTTGCTTTTGCCTCTGCAGGAGTTACCACACCCCACATTTTCGAGAAGGTGTTCATGTTGAACGGCATGTTGTAGGTCTCGCCTTTGTAGTAGGCAATCGGCGAATTCACGTAGTTGTTGAATTCCGCAAAACTATTCACATAGTCCCAAACGTTCTTGAGCGAGGTGTGAAAGATATGGGCGCCATACTTGTGAACCTGAATGCCTTCGATTTCTTCGGTGTACACGTTACCCGCGATGTGGTTGCGTCGGTCGATGACCAGACAGGTTTTTCCAACTTCCTTGGCTTCATGCGCGAAAACCGCGCCGGTCAAACCTGCGCCAACTACGAGATAATCGTATTGAGCCATGATGCTATCCCTCCTCATTAGGCGTGAACGTATACGTCGGAACCGCCTTTTCTAGCACCTCGAGCGCCGTTGCATCATCCTGTTCAAGTGCAAGCTCCAAGGAATTGAGCTTCGCCTCAACGTCGTCGAACTCCACTTCCTTGCCCGTGGATATCATGATGCCCTTCATCTTGGTGGGCAACGTGTTCTCTTCATCCATAAGAAGCTCTTCATACATCTTCTCACCAGGACGCAAGCCCGTGTACTTGATTTGGATGTCTTCGTCGACACGCAACCCAGAAAGCGTGATGAGGCTCTTTGCCAAGTCGACAATCTTCACTGGATCGCCCATATCGAGGATGAAGATCTCACCTCCCGTTGCCATGCCTCCCGCTTGAATGACGAGACGGGACGCTTCGGGAATCGTCATGAAGAAACGCTCGATGTCGGGATGCGTGACAGTAACCGGTCCACCAGATGCAATTTGCTTTTTGAAGATTGGAATGACCGAACCGTTCGATCCGAGCACATTGCCAAAGCGAACTGCCGCAAACACCGTTTTGGATTGCTGCGCATAATGCTGAATGGTCATCTCGCCCATGCGCTTTGTCGCACCCATAACAGACGTCGGATTGACGGCTTTGTCAGTGCTGATGAAGATGAATTTATCGACTCCGAATTCATCGGCTAGTCTAACTGTGTTCAATGTTCCAAAAACATTGTTCTGAATTGCTTCGCGCGGACACATCTCCATAAGCGGTACATGCTTGTGCGCTGCCGCATGGAACACCACAGCCGGCCGATACTTTTCGAACACATCGCGAAGCCTATCAGAGTCACACACGCTCCCAATTTCGACGATGCATTCGATATCTTCGTAATCACGCATGATTTCACTGGCAAGAAGATAAGCGTCGTTCTCGTACATGTCGAACACGACGATGCGTTTCGGCCCCACAGCGCACATCTGCCTGCAAAGCTCGGAACCGATAGAACCGCCACCACCTGTGACAAGAACGGTTTCGTTGGAAATATAACCGCACACGAGCCTCGTGTTAAGAACGACTTCTTCTCGACCGAGCAGGTCGGCAACATCAACTTCGCGAAGCGATACATCGTTAATCTCATCGAGTCTCAACTCGCGAACGTTAGGAAGCGTGCGAAGCTGGCATTTCGTTTGAGTGCATATACCAAAAATCTTCTTGCGTTCATCCACAGTTGCCGAAGGAATGGCTACGACAATCTGCTCTATGTCGAACCGATCGACAAGTTCAATGATGTCATCGCTCGTTCCCATGACCCGAACACCATGGATCCGCTTGTGAAGCTTTGCTGGGTTATCATCGACGGCAACGATAGGTTCACCAGGCATGAGAGGGTCTTTATCCATCATGCGCCCGATAGCATGCGACCCAGTCTCGCCGGCACCGACTATAAGCGTGCGAGGCCGATGTTCTTCCGATCTCCCTGGCGAAAGCATATGCTTCTTGCTTCGCAAGATCCTGAACCCCATGCGGGATCCACCTACGAAGAAGATCATGATAATCATTGCGCCGAAGTAAACGCGTATTGGTATCCAATGCCCGATCATCCACAGAACAACGGCTTCGACCAACGTGCTCAACCCTACGGCAAGAACTATTCGGAGAACATCGTCGATTGAGGCATATTCCCATAGACTGTTATAGAGCCTGAACAGGGCATACGTCAGAATATTGATGACAACTGCAGTGCCTAGCACGAAATAGATTTCATGGGTTTCAAAAACTTCGCCAACCAAGCCAGTGAGCAAGGATGCAAGAAAGTACGCAAGGAACGTTGCAGCGATGTCCCACAGCATGAGGAGCGCAGCACGCCGCGAAAACTGCAATTCCATTTATCGACCTCGCATATCAGTTAGGTACATAACTTATAAATTGTAAGCCATGTCATAAGCGAGTTACGAACCTCAACACGCTTTCCATCCCACCCGAGCATAAATGAATAGGAGCATTTTAAACTCTCGAGGACGACCGCAACGCGTGAGCGATTGCGCAGGCGCTGAATTCTCGATTCATGTCGATAAGCCGAGTCCTAGCGAGCATAACGCGTTCGACTCAGAACATACCAAAAAAAGAAAATGCCCCTCATGAGTGCGACAACCTACCCTCCCGCAGCCTGGCGCTGCAGTACTATCGGCGACGGCGGGCTTAACTTCCGAGTTCGGAACGGGATCGGGTGATCCCCGCCATGAGTTCCGGATACGCGCCTCGCGTACCCTGGCGGCTGCACAGCGAGATCACCGGGACCGCAGCGCACCGCGGGTGCGCAAGCGTTGAGAAAGGAAGAGCTCGGGCGATTAGTAGCGCTCGGCTGAACGGGTCGCCCCGCTTGCACCTGCGCCCTATCAACCTGGTGGTCTACCAGGGCCCTTACCAAAGAGAGGGCTCATCTCGGAGGCGGCTTCCCGCTTAGATGCCTTCAGCGGTTATCCGCGCCGGACGCGGCTAGTCGGCAGTGCCGTTGGTCGACAACCGAGCCACCGGAGGTCCGTCCGCCCCGGTCCTCTCGTACTGGGGGCGGGTCTCCTCAACCCTCTTGCGCCTGCGGAGGATAGGGACCGAACTGTCTCACGACGT
>CACZAR010000100.1 GCA_902779135.1 uncultured Coriobacteriaceae bacterium
CCTGAGCGTGTGGGTGCTCCATACCGTGAGCGCCTTGAGCAGGGGAGCGGGGTCCACTTGCCCGCAGGCTTCGACGATGCGGTCCTCGTAGGCGGCGAGCCAGTAGTTCGCATTGAAGAGCAAACGATCGATGGCCGCTTGCGTTCCGCGTCGCAGGCCGATTCTGTCAGCCGATTCGAAGGTGGCTGTCGGCTCGGGCGTTTCCGCATACAAGTGGTCTTGGTAAGCACTGATGGCGACCTTGACTATCTCTATGGGTTTCAGGCCGTCGGGCCGTTTGGCGGCTTCCCGCGATAAGGCGATGCTGACTGCGTCAACTGTGCGTTTGGGCCTCGGTTTTGGCTTTGTCATGCTGCGCTTCCCCTATAGCGATTGATCAGATGCCTTCGAGTTGCAATTGTAGTATCGAATTATCGCAACGTTGCCCAATGAGCGGGTTATCCAATTCTGCCACCCTCCGTGAGCGTCTGCTCGGCAAGCGCCCTGAGCTCGTCGAGCGAATACTGGTCGCCGGCGTCCTCCCCTCGAGACCAGTCGGTTCTGTACGAGACGATGCGATTGTCTGCGTCTGCCGGTATGGCGACGATCACGTCGAAGTCTTCGCACTGTGTCACGTGCGCCCACCGTATGGGGTAGGGCAGCACCAGGCGCCTGGCGTCGTTGTTCACGTCTTGGGTGTTGAGCTGGTTGATGCAGTTGACGGTCCCGTTGCTGCAGGCAATGGTGATGAGGCTGGGGTTGTCAGGCGTGTAATCTGCAGGGTTCGTGTCACTTGTCGCGCTTGCGGCGACGACCGATTGGTCGAACGACAGCGTGGTGATCGGTGTGCCGTCGGATGGATCGAGCACGAGGGCTTGGCGCCCGACGCTCACGACGATTCCGCTTTCATCTTGCGTTGTCCCGCGGATCGCGGGTTCTGCCGCCAGCAGGGAAGTGATCCCGTTGTTCACGATCATCTCCGACGTGAACGTGCCGTCTTGGCGCCATATGGGTGCCAGGTTCTCGTCGAAGGCCTCGATGGCGTAGCGGCGCGTCACGTCATCGGCGGGCATGGGATCGGCGGACGTTGCGATGATGAGGCCTTGGTCAAGGTATGCGAGGGAAGTCGCGTTCGCGTAGGCAAGCGTCGTGCGATTGCTCTCGCTGGTGTCGAGCTCGAGGGAGAACAGCTGGTTTCCAAAGGCGGCATAGTTGGTGCCAAGGCGCGCGCCTGGCGTGTTGAAATACGGTGTTGCAGTGTTGAGGATTTCGATGCCTTCGACTGCGGCAGTGGACGTCTGGTTGGAAGCGAGGTCCATGACCAGGACGTTGTAGCCGCCAGTGGCCAGCGGGAAAGCCATGCTGATGAGGTCGGCGCCGTACGATGTGTCGTACGAGGGACCGCCTGTGTTGGGGAGCGACCACATCTGGCTTCCTGTTTTGGCATCAAAACAGACGAGGGTGGTGTCGTAACCGCTCGCATTCAAGACCACGAGATAGTTCTCGGTGGCCGCCATCGACCGGGCGTACCATCCGTCTGCCAGTGGAGTTGCCTCCGCGGGCATGGCGCAATCCGCGAGCTTCTTGCCCGTGAGCGTGTCGTACGTGCTGATGTTGCCCGCCGAGTCGCTTATGGCGAAGAATCCGCCTATGTCGCTCACGGCGATTGCGCCGGCAAGATTGGTTTCTCCATCCGTTTTGTGCGACAGGGTATTGTCGATGAGGCCGAGCGGTGCCTGCGTCGTGATTTCGTAGCTTGCCCACCACGGCGAGCTCGGGTTGGTGTTGATTTCCAGCGCGTCCTCGAGTGCGGTTCGCGCTTCGGGCACGAGCGGTCTGTTGGCAGATGCTTCCGATTTCGGTAAGGCCTGCAGGGCCTTTTCAATGGCGCCGTAGCGGTCTCCTTGCGCGAGCAGTTGGGACGATTCGGCAGCGAGTTGCCGTGATTCGGCAACGAGCGCATCTTGCCGCGCTGCAGATGCGAAGCTGAGAGCGGCGATTATGGCAGCGATGACGAGCACGGCTGCTGCTGCGATGGCGATGCCCCGCTTGATCGTGCGGGTGCGCCCCCTCTGCCGCAAGTCGTCGAAGCTGCAGTCGGCGACGGCGGCGATGATGCGGAGCATCTCGTCGCGCTTCTTCTTTGTTGTGGTTGGGCGCAGGTCTGCCGCCAAGGGGTTGGCAGCAGTGGCTTCCGCACTGCCCGGCACCGCCGTTTCCGTTCGGAGCAGCGGGGGAATGCTTTCGGCCGAGCTTCCGTAGGCAAGAACCGTAAAGATTCGCTCGCGGCCATGCATCTCGATGAATGCGGCTATCTCGCGGTTCACCCAGACACTGTCGCGTGCTTCGGGTGAGCAGATGACGACGAGTGAGCTTGATTTCGCGAGGGCGTCAAGGATGCGGTCGGGCAGCGAGTGCGATGCGGAGAGCTCGTCCTCGTCGCGGAAGCATTTGCCCAGTCGGCCGTCGGTTCGCCCAGGTGCGTTGATGCCGCGGGGCAGCTTGAAGGTCTCGATGGCATGCTGCACCTGCTTGGCGACTTCCTGGTCTTGCGGCAGATGTCGATAGCTGATAAACGCTGCATACTCGTGTCGCTGCGCGGCTTCGTTAGCCGTTTGTCGAGTATCGCTATGGTGCTTTTCCCATGTCATGGGTTGATTATAAAGGAATGGGCTGGTGAGTCAGGGGCCTGACCCCTGACTCACTGCGCATAATGAGTCGGTGCCCTGGCCCCCGATTCACTTAAGGGCGGCATCGCGCCTCAACGACTTGATTCCCTGAAATGCCGCATCTCCGTCTACGTTCCATCATAAATACGGATTGACGTCTGACAATCCGTTTTGAATTTTCGCGCTTCTCGCGAAGGCCCCGGTAAGTATGCGCTGCACTTCCTGTGAATCGGCGTCCATGAGAACGTGCAGGAAGCCCATGAATTCCGTGAAGTCTTCCAAGGTCACGCACCCGTTGTCCTCGACAGACTCGTAGAAGTTGTCCACGAACTCCCGCAACGTTGCGCTCTCTTCTTCAAGGAGACCGAAATCGCCCGCGCGGAAACGCTCAGGCAAGTTATTGCAATTCATCAGCTCTATGTACTCGTCCGTTACGACCATGCGGTCTCCTCTGGCTCTTCGTGTTCGTTAAGTGCTAACTGCGTTCTTCTCGGCGTGAGGCTCGGTATGAGAGAATCGGCGCAAAAGGCAGTGAGTTTGATATCGATGTGGTTTTCTGATTATAACTGCACTATCAGCTTCTCTTTTAGATTGTCGAATCTCTCTGGCTAAGCGCTAGGCCGCTGCTAGCCGCATGACAACGGATACTCCACTAACGTTATTTTACTCGGACGAGGTGGAGAGGCTGAGGAAGACCGGTATACTCTTCGTCCTGTTCTTCCGGATGGGCTCCTCTCACCGTGATTTATAATTACCGATTGAAAAGACCATAAACGCCCGATTGATGAGGGTTGTCATGGGTTTTTTCGACAAGCTGTTATTCCCGGGCAAGGAGGGCGCTATGGGACTGGCATGCAAGATAACGGGCCACAAGTGGAACAAGCTGCCGGACGGCAGTGACGGCTGCACGTGCACCCGCTGCGGCGAGCGGCGAAACGAGGGACACGACTGGCATTTCACGCGCGAGCGCGAAGATTGGATTTTCAGTTCTCGGCACGTTATCGCGGGGCGATTCTACGTGTGCTCAGTCTGCGGTCACTGGGAGACGGAGCGAGTCAGGCAGGAGCACTGCACACACGACTGGGACAGCTGCAGGTGCAGGCTCTGCGGCTTGACGCGTGACGAGGGCCACGACTGGAACGGCTGCAAGTGCGCCCGCTGCGGCGAGGTGCGTAACGAAGGGCACGACTGGCAGAAGGCCGTAGCGAACTTCGGCGCTAAAGAGCATAGGCGCCAATGCCGCATCTGCGGGCGCAATGAAACAGAGCGCCATTCCTTCAAGCACCTGCCCGATTGCCGGCGCAGGTGCACGGTGTGCGGCTATACGATGACCTGGCACGAGTTCAGGGACGGCACGTGCGTGGCATGCGGCATCGACGAGAGCGACTACTACTGCGAGCTCATCCTGTCGGGAAAGGTGGAGTACGGCGAACATGAGTACAGCCCGGTCGACGGTTCGAGTAGGAAGTACGGCTCCCATGTGAATAGCGTCCCCGCGCTCCTGAGGATTGCAATGGCAGGCGAGAAGAAGGGTCTCTACGACAGCTACAAGGTCGACTGCGCCAACAAGATCATCGCCATCGCCAGAAAGGGCGGCGCAGAAACCCGCGAGGCCAACTTGGCTCTGCGCGAGATAGCCCTGAACGGCACGCCGCATAGCAGATTGCTGGCTGCGAAGGGGATAAACGATCCCGAGATCGCCTCCGACCCCGAAGTGGTCGAGGCCATCGAGAGGATGGAAGAGGCGGATCGGAGGTACGAAAACGCTATGATCGCTTCGGACAGCGGCCTCTATACCACGGGATAGGAGGTGGCATTTCGACGATTGGGAGTACAGCCCGCTCCCTGGCCCCCGCATCCGCTACATCGATCATGTCAAGAGCGTATCCGACTTGCGGCGGCTTGCCTTGAGCGACAGGGGAGGGATAGGCGACGCCAACAGGGTGGGCTTCGCCCACAAGATCGGGGAGATCGCCGAAGCGGGCGGGCCCAACGCCCACGAGGCGAACCTGGCGCTGCGCGACATCGTCCTGAACGCCTCGCTCGGTTGGAGCGTGTCGTCGGTTGCCGGCTTGATAACCGAACCCGAGATAGCTTCCGACCCCAAGATTGCAGAGAAGCTCAGGCAAGTGGAGCAATCGAGAGACGAATTCGAGAGGGCCATGATCGCCGCCGATAGCGGCCGACCGTGGTGGTAGGAAAGTGGAAGAAATGGCCGTCGCTCGTCGCATAGCCGATGATGGCACAGCCGCCCGAAATGGCGCCGCAGGTTTCGGTGAACCGGCTCATGCCTCCTGCGAGCTATTCTTATGCTTAATCAGCCTCGATAACGATCCAGGATCCAGACCGGGTGCTACCAAGTCTGGTAAGCGTGCCCTCTTTCTTTAACTCGGCCACGATTCGTTCGGCACTTCTCTTGGAACAGCCGAGCGATTCGGCCAGGGAAGATATGTTCGCCGCCGGGTTCTCTTTGAAGAATGCGAGTGTTTGCGTCTTCGCCAACTCCTGCGTGCTTTGAGGCTTTGCGAAGGGGATGAGGGAATCCCGGATAGTTTCCAGCATGAACTCGACAAACGCTTCGCTTGATCCAACGGCGTCAGATTTCGCGAGGGCGGCATAATAGCCCGACTGCCGTTGGCGAATCGTGCTTTCGACGGGCAACCATGCCAACACGGGTCTCCACCTCGAAAGCAAGAGCGTGTGCCAGAGCCGTCCGACCCTCCCATTGCCGTCAGCGAAAGGATGGCAGAACTCGAATTCGAAATGGAATACGCACGATGCGAGCAGCGGGTGCATATCCGTCGCCTTCAACCAGCCAACTATGTCGGCCATCACCTCGGGGACATACGTCGCGGGCGTGCCGGCGTGGATCAGCTCATCTCCGTCGAACACCCCCACGTTTCCCGTGCGGAAACGCCCAGCATCAGCAACGAGCCCATTCATCATCGTGCGGTGCGCCAAAAGCAAATCCTCGAGGGAATGCGGATCCAATTCGGGAATCAGGTCATAGGCGCGCTTGGCATTCTCCACTTCCAATATGTCGCGGCTGTCGCCCAGAACGCGCTTTCCGTCCAGGATGGCGGTGACAGCTTCGTGTTCCAGCCCATTGCCTTCTATGAGGAGCGAAGAGTGAATGGTCTTTATTCTGAGCTCGCGGTGCAGAACAGGGCTTTTTGCAAGAGGGGCTTGCGGCGAAATCATCCCCACGAGTTCCGCAATTTCCATGCACAGGGAATCGATGCGGGCGTTGCGATTGAACGACGGTTCGTACGACATGAGCTCTCCTTTATTACCGCCATAATTATACCGCCACTGGCGGTAATCATCTGCATAGCCGTTCCGTTTCCCGATAAACGTTTCACAGAATGAGTCAGTGCCAATGAGTCGGTGCCAATGAGTCGGCGCCAATGAGTTGGCGCCCTGGCCCCTGACTCACTGAAGGACGGCACCACGTCCCAACGGCTCGATTCCCTGAAACGCCGCGCCTCCGTCTACGTATAATATGACGAAGGGCGAAAAGCCCGAATCAGCCGCCCGCATCAAGAGGAGGACGACCGTGGACATCGAGAGCTACATCAAGAACTTGCCCCCCGAGCTGCAGGAGAAGGTTCGCACGTGCAGCAGCGTCGAGGAGTTGCTGGCGCTGGCCAAGGAAGCCAAGGTGCCGCTGCCCGACGAAGCGCTCGCTGCCATTGCCGGCGGCGACCAAGAAGTTGGGGGTTGCGGCGATCCTGCCTGCCCGAAATGCGGGAGCTCAAGTCTCGAACTCTTTGGTAAAGAGAAGGATCCCAACTATCCGTGGCTCTATATATATCACTACGGCTGCAATAATTGCGGGTGCCTGTTCAATTACGAAAACGGCGCTGTGTGGCAATAATCCGTTTTGGGTATGAGTCGGGGGTCAATGAGTCAGGAGACTGGCCCCCGACTCATCAAAGAGCGGAATCGAGCCTCAACGGCTCGATTCCCTGAAATGCCGCGCCTTCGTCTACGTATAATATGACGAAGGGCGAAAAGCCCGAATCAGCCGCCCGCATCAAGAGGAGGTCGAACGTGGACATCGAGAGCTACATCAAAGACC
>CACZAR010000101.1 GCA_902779135.1 uncultured Coriobacteriaceae bacterium
GGCACGCCCTTCCCTGGGAGCGATGTGCCAAAGTGCCGTACAATATCGGTCATGGATACTCAAAGACGCATTTCATTCTCTCCGCCCGACATTACGCAGGCGGAAATCGACGAGGTCGTCAGCGCGCTCGAGAGCGGCTGGATCACAACCGGCCCGAAAACCAAGCAGCTCGAATGCGACCTTGCCGAATACATTGGCACAAGCAAAGTTGCCTGCCTGAATTCGGCAACTGCCGCACTCGAATGTGGGCTCCGGCTGTTGGGCATCGGGCCTGGCGATGAAGTCATCACGAGCGCTTACACCTACACTGCATCGGCATCGGCCATCTGTCACGTTGGCGCCACGCCTGTGTTGTGCGACGTTGCACCAGAATCGTTCGAGATGGACTATGCCCAACTCACAAGCCTCGTTTCTGCGAAAACGCGTGCTGTCATCCCCGTCGACATTGCTGGACGTATGGTTGATTACGATGCGCTCTACGATGCGCTTGACGCTGCTTCTGTTTCTTGGAAGCCTTCAAACGAAGCGCAAGAGCAAATCGGGCATATGCCAGTTCTTGCGGATGCCGCCCATTCGCTCGGCGCTCGACGTCATGGCCTGAATGCTGGACAGGCAGCCGACCTCACAGCGTTCTCGTTCCACGCCGTGAAGAATTTCACGACCGCCGAAGGCGGCGCACTCACGTGGAAGCAGGGTTCCTTTGACGACGAAGATGCTTACAAGCAAGTCATGCTCATGTCGCTTCACGGTCAGACGAAAGACGCTTTGGCCAAGGACAGGGCAGGCGCCTGGGAATACGACATCGCCTACCCAGGCTGGAAATGCAATATGACCGACATGCAAGCTGGGCTCGGATTAGCGCAATTGCGTCGATACCCTGGACTGCTCGAGCGCAGGCGCGAGCTGATCGCGTTATACGAAACAGCCCTCGGGGAAGAAAACGTCACGTTGCTCAAACACTATCAAGGCGACCCGAACACGGACGGATTCGCATCGAGCGGACACCTCATGCTCGTGCGCCTCAGTAGCAAAAAGCGCCCGTTCCGCGATGCCTTGATCGAACGCCTGGCCAACCGGGGAATCGCAAGCAACGTACATTACAAGCCGCTACCAATGTTGACTGCCTACAAAAACATGGGCTTCGACATCGCCAACTACTCGAACGCGTACGCGCAGTTCGAAAACGAAATCACGCTGCCGTTGCACACGTTGCTCTCCGATGATGATGTCGCATACATCTGCGAATCGTTCATTGATTGCATGCATGAACTCGAAACGGAGGACGTGCAATGAGTGGGCGTATCCTCAAAACGGTCGGCTGCATCGCTGCAGGTATTGCGGGGGCGTCTGTTGGCGCAGCGGTGGTTGACGCAGCCCGGGGCGACGTGGACAGCATGACGTTTTACGGCCGCTTCGGAAAACGTGCCTGCGATGTGGCGGTGGGCATTGTCGCTCTACCTGTAGTTGGAGCTGTCACCGCAGCATGCGGCGCAGCCATCAAGCTCGAAGACAAGGGTCCTGTGTTCTACAACGCGCCCCGTGTCGGTAAGAACGGCCGCGAGTTCACCATGTACAAGCTTCGCTCGATGAAGGTGAATGCACCCGACTTGGTAATGGAAGACGGCTCGACATATAACGGGGCCGACGATCCACGCATGACGCGCGTCGGCACGTTTATGCGCAAAACGAGCCTCGACGAGATTCCCCAGTTCCTGAACGTGCTAAAGGGCGACATGAGCGTCGTAGGTCCGCGCCCCGACCTTAAGCGCGAGACTGAACTGTACGAAGGTAACGAGGCCTTGAAGCTGACAGTGAAACCTGGCGTTACTGGATATGCCGCCGTCTACGGACGCAACTCGCTTCCGTGGCATGACCGTTTGAAACTCGACGTCGAATACGTGCACAAGCGCTGCTTCCCCCTCGATGTGAAAGTGTTCTGCAAGACGTTTGAGACGGTCTTCAAGCAAGAAGGCATTTACGTAGAAAAGTAGCGAGCAGAAGAGGAACGACCCCTTTTCAACCAGCTATACAAAACGGGGGAGGGCATGTATGCCCTCCCCCGTTTTCACCGCTAATAATAGTGTTTAACGCAGGACCACACCGCCCCCGACACATTGGTCCTCAGTTTGTGCAGGTGCCGCAGGGGCATCGTATGTCGGCGTTTCCTCATAGTAGTACTCTTGGGCTGCTTCAGCTTCAGCTTCAGCTTCGGCTGCAGCCGCCGCCTCTTCTTCGGCTATCTTCGCATCGTGAATCGCCGTTTCTTCGGACAGCGAGCTAATTGTGTCGCCGCCACGCTCGAATGTAACGTATGCGACATCGCCCTCCATCAGCACCTCGATGTTTTCGGCTCCGTCGACGTTGAATTCATGCAGCATGTAGGAATCCTCGCCAGATTTGAGCTGGATATCAAAAGAGTATGCGTTCGACGGTTCGTAATAGATTGCCGCAACCTTGCCGTCGGCCCATTCTCCCCCTTCGACTTCCAGCGCATTAAAACCATCAGCTTCGGAGCCAGCTTCGGCAAGTGCGACCTCGTTTATCGACTTGCCTGTGCTGTTTTTGACGACGAGCATCTTGGCCGTGTTCGACTCTTTGCCAACCACGACATCGAATTCTTGAGTTGCAGCTTCCTCGCTCGCAGCGCTAGAGCTCGTGCTTGCAGCTTGTTGCGACGAGCAGCCCACCAGTGCGACAAACGCCGCAAGCAGAATTGCGGCTGCCATTACGATAAGATTCTTCCCCAAAATCTTGCTCATGGATACTACGCCTTTCTTTCCCGCTTCATTTGAGACTTTAGTATTGTAACGCTAGACAAGGCCGTCAAACACACCAAGGCAATTAAGAACACCGCTATCGTAGGAATACACCCTGATGGTAGAACCGGCCAAGCTGTTCGACTCTTTGTCAAGATAAACAAGGTAGCCAAAATCCGTGCTGTAGCCACCTTCGCCATCCGGGACGCTCGTCCAGAATGCGTCGTATGTTCTCAACTCGCGATTTTCGTCCTCGACGCACACGAATATCTTGCTGGATTCCTGAACAGCCGATTCGTCAACAGAGCCCGAAATCATCCAATACGGTCCGTTTTCCTCCACTGTTAAAGTGGCATGGTTTTCTTGTACGACAGCTGGCGCATCCACTCCAAGCCGAACAGCCGGATTCGGCATGATCGGCGGGTTTTCGGCCAAGTATCCCAAATGACGCTCTGCGCGCTCCACGACAACAGTATCGGCCTGACATTCAATCATGGTGGGCAAATTGTAAGGAACGTACTTGCTGAACACGCCCTGTTTGTACGCTGACGCAAACAAAGGAAGCAACGCGTTTCCAAAAGAATCGCGGAACATGAGCAAGCTGCCTGAACCATCTTGCGCATTTGTCACGATCCAGCTGTCCGTGACGCCTTCTCCTTGCGCATACGACCACTTCGACCCGGCCATCCCCTCTTTGTCATTGAATCCGGAGAAGTACCAGTTCGTATCGAGCTCAGCACCAACGGGATACAACATGCTTTCGATATCACCAGCGAAATCAACACGAGCCGCAGCGTCTTCAACTTTAAGGGGCAGCGGATCATGCGCCACGGCTGCAAGAATCTCTTGAGTAGCATTGAGCGCTCCGCGGTTGTCCCAGTGAGAGTCTTTCTTTAGATACCACTCTCCGTCAACGTTCTCGAACAAATCGAACAAGTCAATGTAATTGACACCCTCTTCTTCGAGAAAGGGCTTGAGGCGATCGGCATTTGAGGGGTCATTAGCCTGCAAATAGTAATACGGCATGTGACTCGGATAGAGCGTATTTTTGTTGGGCGCAAGCGTGAACGCAAACGTTGCCTGATGTGATTCGACGTACCCCTGCGCCAAGGAAAGGTTGTGGGCAATATTGCGCAACGCTCGATCTGACAAAGTGGATTGCCCCAGATAATCTGGAAGCGTACCGCCGTAGTACAGCCAGCCATCAGGTCCGACGACAACCTGGTCGGTCGCAGATGTTCCAAGGGCAGCACGAATTCGGGCATTTGTGGAAACCATCTGATTGCGGTACGCGAAATGATCAGCGAAATAGGTGCCCGCATCATCCAGAATGTTCAAGTTGAACGACCCGTCTTCCCCAAACAGCGAAGGCGCTTCGGCCAACTCGCGATTCTCAGTCGTCGAATCGGTACGTGACCACAACATGCCCACTGATGGAAGGGCAACTATGACGAGCGCCAAGGTGAGCACGATTATGAAGATAGGACGCGGAACACGTGTGTCGGTGTAGGTGCCCTCTGTTGCGCTATCCCACGAGGTCTTTTCCTTCATCAGCTCACCCCCTAGAACCTGAAATAGATAAACGGGTTGTAGCCACCGCCCGACAGGGCAAGCAGACTCAGAACGAGTAGCGCTATCGCAAGAACGTAAGAGGCTACTTCAAGGACCATCGCCATTGAATCTGGAGCCGCCTCAATCCTCTGCTCGATTGCGCCCTTGATTGGAGTTGCAGCCACGATTGCAATTGCAAACGTGATGATGAACAGCGGGGTCAACTGTCTTACGGCAAGCTCGACGCATGCATACTCAAAATGCCATCCCGTGAACATTTGGGCGATTATCGTGCCGCCCTGAACAAAACTATCGGACCTAAACAGCACAAACGCCACCGTCACGACGAGCAGCGTGTACACGACACCGATAGGCTTCGGCAACTTGCGTATGGGAAGGTACTCTTCAAGCAGCAGGAAGAAGCCATGTATGAGACCCCATACGACGAATGTCCAGCTTGCACCGTGCCACAAACCGCAAAGAAAGAAAATCGCCAGCTTGTTGAGCACCGTGCGAGGGCGGCCTTTGCGGTTTCCCCCGAGTGGATAGTACACGTACTGCCTGAACCAAGTCGACAGGGAAATGTGCCAACGACGCCAGAACACCTGAACCGTTGGGGACGTGTAGGGATACTTGAAATTCTCCTGATATTTGAAACCGAACATCCGCGCCATACCGATGGCCATATCGGAATATCCGCTGAAATCAAAGTAGATTTGCATGAGATACGCAAGTGCAGCTATCCACGCTACCGCGATATTGATGTGATCGAGCTGAGCTGCATAGATGCTATCAACCGCCACCGCCATCGTGTTTGCAATGAGCACCTTCTTGCCCAAGCCGATACAGAAACGCCTAAAACCAGCCGCAATGTCTGCAAGCGAAGCATGGCGTTCGGAAAGCTGTGCTTCAACATCGTGGTATTTGACGATGGGTCCAGCGATGAGTTGCGGGAAAAAAGCGATATAAAGCAACACTTTCGGATAGCTACGCTGCGCCTCGACATCCCCACGATAGACATCGATGACATAGCTCATCGCTTGGAACGTGTAAAACGAGATGCCGATAGGAAGAGCGATCTGCGGATCAGGCAACCCGAGACCCGCCAACACGTTCAGCGTGCCGACAGCCATGCCGGCGTACTTGAACGTACCGAGAAACGCCAAGTTCACGACTACGGCCGCTGCAACCCAGCCCTTGCGTAAGCCTGAAGTATCGGATTTGCCAATCAACAGGCCGAACAACCAATTGAAGAGGGTCGAGACGATCATGAGCACGATGAAAACCGGCTCGCCATACGCGTAAAACAGCAAGCTTGCAATGATGAGAAGCGCGTTTTTGCCTTTGAACCAGGGTATCACCTGGTGCAGCAGGAATACTGCAGGCAAAAACACGCATATGAATGCAAGTGAACTGAAGACCACGGATTAGCCTCTAGTGAACCGCATCCTACCAGTCGTAATAGGCAGTCGGCGCGCTAGCCCACGTCTGCCAGTACCAATTTCGCGATGGTGCCTCATGCTGCATATCGGGATCGCAGATGTAGCCGTTGACCGTCACCCAACCGTGAGGCGCCTGAGGGGCAGTGTAACCGACAACCCAACCGGTGCGTACAACGACATCGGTGTAGCCAAGCCCACGAGCAAGCCACGCGAACAGCGAGGCGAAGCGATAGCAATTGCCGCTACCGTAGTTGTACATTTCGATAGCATACGAGCGGGACCTGGAATCCGAGAGCGACCAACCGCTCCAATGCTTGTTACCATCTCGATAGCTGAAACCATACGCAACATAATCAAATACAGACTTCAATGTGGAGCGCGTCCTTAAAACATTAGCGACAATGCGATCGAGCTCCGCATCGCCTGTTTGAGAATACCGAGACGACCTCACAAGCTTCCATTGCTGTCCAGTTGATCCATTCGCAGCGTATTGCTGAATGTTGGCACCGCTATTCTTGGAATTACCAGCAATATCAAGCGCTTTTCCAGAATTCTTGTTCTTGAACGTTATATATCCAGCTCTATTGATTTCGGCAGTCCAACGTTGATTGTCACCACCATTCCAAGCTTGTTGCATAACGTTGGCACCGTTCGCTTTGCTTAGCCCGATTACGTCAAGTACAGCGTATGATTTGCAGTTCTCTATGACATAGGAGCCATTGTTCATATAAATATGAAACCTTTGAGCCGGGCTTCCATTTCGTGTGCAGGCCTGCACGTTTGCCCCGTTGCTGTACGACGCATTTGCTACATCGATATACGTGCCATTACGTGATTGGATTTCATAGTATCCGTCCGCAATCAGCTGGGTCGAGCCGAGGACCCAGCGCTGCGAGGCGGCATTCGACTTCGCCTGGGCCACGGCCTTCGCGCCGTCGGAGGGCAACGAGGAGGCCAGG
>CACZAR010000102.1 GCA_902779135.1 uncultured Coriobacteriaceae bacterium
TATTTCATTATGTTTAAATCCAAAAATAACCGCAGTCGTTACATTCGAACTCGGTAGGGAACGTGCTAACCGTCACGTTTGTGCTTCCGCAGTTCGGACATTTGATCTTTTGCGGCTTGCAGTTCTCGGGATCGGGCTGATCACCCCCAGCGATGGCTTCGAGCGCTCCATCAGGCAGAGGAACTTTGTTCTCACGAGCTAGCGCCAGCAATTCCTCGACGCTGCCGCACGCACGCGCCTTCTCCTGAAGGTCGGGCGCCAAATCCTTGATGTAGTCTTCCAAGTTCATAACCGCGCTCCTTGTCGAGGGTTTCTGCATCTGCTATTTCATTATACGGGCAATCAGGAGAATCATTTCACAGGGTGAAATGCCGGAAATCATCTAACACGTTGAAGCTTGCCAATCCACGCCATCCAAAGACTGCAGTTTCCTCCAAAGGAAGACAATACCCAGAATATCATTCACCAGCCCGAACCTTCGCGTACAGCTGGAACAGATGCGCTACACCACCTAGAAGAGGCTGGCTTCGATGATGTCTTTTCCACGCAATGCATCGAGCCACTCGGATGGAATGGCGTCATAACCATAAACCGCACCTGCAAGAGCACCTGCAACGCAGGCTGTGGTGTCGGAATCTCTGCCCAGGTTCACCGCCGCGAGCACGCAGTCAGCATACGAATCGGTGTTGGCAAAGCACCATATGGCAGCGCCAAGCGTGTCCAGGACATACCCACCCGAACGAATCGCATCGCGTGGTTGCTCGCAAACGCCATCCAGAAACGCGAACTCGTCATCCGCCGGAATGCTGTTTCGAAGCGAGTTCACAAGCGGATTGCCGCCTATGAGATTTCGGATCAGCTTCACGAAGCACACGCAAGACTCGGTCGATATGCGATGCGCATGCGTAATGGCAGACACGGCGCGTACATCGTCGTCGCTTGCCGTCGTGTACACCAAAGGCGCAATGCGCATGAGCGACCCGTTGCCGTTCGATCGCTCGCCCGTGCTGCCCTTGCCTTCAGCAAGCGCGGTCGCAACGGTTCCGCCGACATCGAACACATTGCCATCAACAGCGTAGGCGCCATCATGCAGCCAATCGGTAAACCGCTGGCGCATGTCTTGCACGTCGATCGCCCCCAATGCGCGAATACTGTCACACGTCGCAAGCATCATCGACGTGTCGTCTGAAAACGTTCCAGCCGGCTTCCCGTGCGCTCCACCTGACGCCATGCCCGTGCACTCGAATGAGCCACGTGTTCTGAATTCATACGGCACGCCGAGCGCGTCACCAACCGCTGCCCCGTATACAGCATCGCGCAAGCCTCGAGAGGCCAGTCTCAACTTGGAAGTAATCATGAATACTTCTCCTGTTTCTGTAAGTATGTCGCACTGTGAGTCAATGGGACAGTCCCAATGACTCACCGAGACAATATGTGCCACGTACTTAACTGTACTGCACGGATGCGGCGAAAACTACTGCGCAATCTCCTGCTTGCAGCGTTTCACACCCGCGCGGGCACCTGCGAGCGCCTTCTCGTACCAGACGTCACCGTTGTCGACGGCAGTCTCCAGCGCCGCAACCGCATGTTGATACATCTGAAGCGCACAGGAGAAACACTGCTCGCAACCGAAGCCTTCCTCAAAACAACTAGCCAACCGCAAAGCGATGCTTCCCAGAACCGCAGGAGGCTCGTTGCCATGCGTGGCAAGGTTCGACGCCTTGGTGTACCAGCGGTAGGCGGCAGCGGCATCGGGCTCGCAGCCCATGCCATGCTTGTAAAGATCACCCAGCTTGTAGCACGCCTCGGCAATCCCCGCCTCGGCAGCCATGGAAAAGCACTCAAACGCCCGCTCCTCACGCGGGTATGCACCACAGTCATCGACGGCGAGCATCATGGGGTCGCGCCAATAGCGCCCCTCGCAGCGATCGTAGCTGTACACGTACCCAAGGCACAAGTTCGCGTCTGCACTGCCCTTTTCCGCGGCGCTGCGGTACAGAACCTCCGCAGCTTGGAAGCACGCGATGCGCTTCTCGCGGTCAGCCGGGTCGGTGTAGCCCATACCCTCGTTATAGTGAAGTGCTCCGTAATACAGCGCATCTTCGACGTCGTAATCAATCATCCAGGCTCACCTCCATGTGCAGCTTGTTCCACGTTCCAAGCTTCTCCTTGCCCGTGAGCTTCGCCGACAGCGCCTTGCCGCCGTCCATGAGGCGCGCGAGCACCTCATTGCAGTCTGCTGGCACAAAGCCGATACACTCATCGCCCGCGAACACTTTGATCGCCCAAGAGTCCGCAAGGTTGTCCGGCTCTCGCTCAAGCCGCAGGTCCGCATTAATCTCGAGCTTCTTGGCAATCTCGTCGATTCCGTGAACGTGCGTTGTGCCAGCAACGCGCGTGTTTTCGATAAGCACGATCTTGTTCTGGAAGGGCACCGGCACACCCAGCGAAGCGCCAGCAGCGTCCGCAGCAGACATGATGCCGCCTGCACCGATGGTCGCAAGTGCGCCAAACGAGTTCTCGTATTTGATGCTAGCGTCCATCTAGATGTCCTCCTGCCAACTCCGCAAAGCGCTCGTCGTATGCGTGCGCTGCAGCCTTCTGCGCTTCAATCTGCCCTCTGAGCTCGGACGTGCGGCGGATAACCCAATCGCCATCCTCAAGCTTTTCCTTCAATGCGTATGGATTCGTCTGCTTCAGTTCCTCGAGTTGTTGTGCGATCACGCGCTCGTGAGCCAACACAAGCTCGAGCTCGATCGACGCCTCGTCCTCGGTCAAGCTGGCGAACGTGTCTTCCTCCCCCATTCCCTCGGTGGCCACGGCCACAGAGCGGAGCACATCCAAGTCTCCGTTCTCGTACGCAGCCTGCGCCACCCTGAAGAAGCGCGTTGCTTCTCCAGGCTGGCCAGGATGCAGGTCGGGATGAAGCCGCTTGATGAGCTCGCGATGAAGGTGCTTCAGCTCACGCGATTCGGCAGATGACATCGGACGCGACCCTGCATAGCGCTCTGCCGCTTCGAGGAAAGATTTGACATTGCGCGCGAGCAGGTTCTCCCATTCCTCGAGCTCGTTATCGAGCTGGTCCTCGAACTCGTCCGTTTCGAAGGTCATGCCAGAGTTCGCGCGTGCCTGAGCGAGCGCATAGCGCCGCCTTGCCCGACGAGCAGCGAGCTGCCACTTGAGCAGGTCGTTTTCCAGATAGCCGATCTTGGTCGCGTATTCAGCCTCGATGCGTGGGTTCACCTGCAGGATGATGTCATCGATTTCCAGCAGCAGCCCCGCGATACGTGCCCGCACCTCAGAAATCTCTTGCTTGACAGTTGCTTTTACGTCTTCCATGATACCCGCCTTTCCCCCGACGATAGGACAATTGTCCTGCACGCGGGTATTCTGCGAGTACCGTCTTTGGGACTATTAAAGGGCTTTCAAATGAGTCATTGGGACTGTCCCAATGACTCACACGCTGACCAACCTGTTTTGATATCCCACTAGCGCCCGCGCAGGGTGATTGTACTGAGCAAGCGTTTCCTGGAACACGTCATGCGGTAGTCGGTAGGTGTTGTTGTTCTCTGAGACATGCATGCCGATGACGCATTCAACTTGGTTGTCGAGCAACTGCGCCAGCAACTCGGCGGATTGGTCGTTGGAAAGATGCCCGTGCTCAGATGCGATTCGATCCTTGAGATAGCGCGGATAGGGGCCAGTCTCGAGCATGCGGAGGTCGTGGTTCGACTCGAGCGCTAGGACGCGGCAGCCGACAAGCGTCTCGTGCGCCTCACCCGTCACGATACCCGTGTCGGTCATGAAGCCAATCGAGTCGCCCGCGCAGTCGAACCGGAAACCAAACGACTCGGCGGCATCGTGCAACGTCGGGAACGCATGGACCGACATACCTGCAAGCGCCAGGTCATCCCCGCACGCGAAATGCCGCAAATCGACAGCATCTTCGATGGCGCGGATGTCACGACTCGCCTCATGAACAGCCGCGCTCGCATATAGCGCAGGGAAAACACCCGCCCGAGCCAGTCCGCGCGTCATCACGCCGAGCCCTTTCGTGTGGTCGGAATGCTCATGCGTGACGAGAATCGCCTCAACGCGCGCGACATCCACACCGCATGCGGCACACCCGTCCATGAACACGCGCTTGCTGATGCCGCAGTCCACGACGACGCATGCGCCCGTCGCAACGTTCTCGACAACCGAGCAGTTCCCTTTGCTCCCACTCGCAAGCACGTGCAACCTGAGCTGTGGGTCAACACGAGCCGGCACTTTAGCCTCAGCCGCCTGCTGCGGTTGACGTCCTATCGCCAATGCATCCTTAGCTCGATCAAGCTCCACCACGTCCATCACCTAATCCGATAATAGTCGAGCGCTGATTCGAAAGCATCCTGTGCAGCAAGGCACGTGTCGATGAGATAGCCTTTCTCGTTATCCCATTCAGTAAGACCGCGATAGTAAAACTCCTTCATGTCGTCTGCGATGATGAACGGCACGACATTGCTGGCAAGGCACTCCTTGAACATGACGAGGCGGCCAACGCGACCGTTACCATCTTGGAAGGGGTGGATGCGCTCGAAGCGCACGTGGAAATCGACGATCTCCTCAAACGAGTGGGTTGCGCGCGGATTGTACGCGCTCAGAAGCGCCTTGACCTCTTCAGCCACGTCTTCGGGCGGTGTGGTTTTCCTTCCCGCGACCTCGTTCGGCAGGCGCTTGTAGTCCCCAATGGCAAACCAATCCCTCGTCGAATCAGTCGTAGCGGTCTTCGAGATCCGATGCAATTCTTTGATCATGCCTTCGGAAAGGGGCGCTTTCGCCTTGTCGATGATGTAATCAACGGCACGGAAATGGTTCTGCGCTTCAACGATGTCGTCAACTCGGACAGCACCTTCCTGCACACCGACTGTTGCGGTTTCGAAAATGAGCCTCGTCTGGTCGAGGGAAAGCCTGCTGCCCTCAATGTGGTTCGAGTTATACGTCAACTCGACTTGAACCTTGTGATAGATGCCGCCTTTTGTTTTTGCCGCCTTTTCCTCACGCAGTCGTGCGAGAAGCGGATTTTCCCCGGACATCCTCGCGTTCGAACGTGCGGGCTTCGTCGCGTCCGATGGGATGTTCCAGGTTTTCCCCGTGAGGAAGGCTCCAGGAACTCGCCCCTGGGCGCAGTAGTTTCGGACACTCCTCTCAGAGACGCCCCAAAGCTCAGCAATCTCGGCAGCGGAAAGAACTCCCATCGAGCTATGCCCCCTCATCGGCAAGAAACTTGGGATAAGTATACCAAAAGTGACTATTTATTGCCGATATCGGCAATATTTACAACACAACTGAAGAAGCAGGGGCGCGCCTTATTCTCTCCAGCCGAACCTCTGCTGAACTAGCTGCGGTCAATCTCAGCCTTGTCGATGAGCTGGACCATAAGGTCGTGGTAGCGGTCTTTTTCCTCAAGCGGACACAAGAAGTTGATCCAATAGCTGTTCTCGTCGTTTATCAGCACGGTCCACACGTTATACGACTTGTCACCGTTGACGTAGCTCTGGTACCCCTGTGTCACCTGTCCTCCTGTTCATCTCGCAATAATGCTATACTCCTTTGGGAGTACTACTTTATGAAAGGACGGCCATGAAGCTTTACCACGGGTCTGACCATATCGTAGAAGCCCCAACTTTCGGTTTAGGAAAGCCGTACAACGACTACGGCCTGGGCTTCTACTCCACGCAGCATCCTGACATGGCGGGCGAATGGGCAGTGGGCTTCGACCATGACGGGTTCGTCAACGAATACGACTTCGATACCAACGGTCTGGAAATCGTCGACCTCGACGCACCGGAATTCACAACACTGCACTGGCTGGCCGTTCTTTTGGCGAACCGTTGGTTCGATGTGCGCGCGCCCATTGCAAACGAGGCGCGCGAATACTTGCTTGCCAACTTTGCGGTCGATCTCTCGAAAGCCGACGTTGTCGAAGGTTACCGTGCTGATGACAGCTATTTCACATTTGCCCAGGATTTCATAAACGGGACCATCTCGTACCGCCAACTTGGAAACGCTATGCGCCTGGGCGAGCTGGGAAGGCAAGTCGTCGTGAAAAGCGAGCGCGCGTTTTCACGCCTGCAATTCCTCGACGCCCAAGAGGCGCCACGCTCGGTTTGGCTACCGCGACGGGAGCGCCGCGACCGCGAGGCGAGAGAACAATACTTCGACCACGAGCGCAACGCCCGGAAGAAGGGCGACTTGTTCATCACTCAAATCATCGACGAGGAAATGGGGCCACACGATGATCGCCTACGATGAGACGTATCTTTCAGGCGCGCAGAAACGGCTTGGAGCCTTTCTCGACTTCGCGACATCGGGGCTCGGGCTCAATCTGACAGATGCGCATGCGGCTTTTCTCGCCAGCCCCCTCTCCCGCCGCTTCGCTGCAGGCGACCCAGCGGTAGTTGCGGGTCGTTCGGGCGAGGAGCTTGCCCTCGACATTCTGGGATCGAGCGAGTCAGGCGAAACAGGCGAAACAGACGCTGTTCGTGCGCGGAAACCACGTGAAATTCCATCCGCAACCAGCTGGGTCCCCCACGAGAGCGCTTCACCTGAATACTGGACCGGCTGGGCACTCGCCTTTTACCAATGGGCAAGCGGATATGCTTTCGAAGCAATTGACGAGCG
>CACZAR010000103.1 GCA_902779135.1 uncultured Coriobacteriaceae bacterium
TGCCATACCTTACGGTCCCTTGACGCCGTAAGGCCTTGGTACCAAAAATAGTATCTGACGATCATCAGCTTGGAGCCGGCTGTGTGCTGACTCCAAGCAATCAATAGTTAACTCTTACGGCTGAGCCGGCTTCGCGTGGACGTCGGCTTCGACCTTCATCAGCAAATCCGTTTCCGGAATGATGCCACCGGGCGTGCCTGTTTCCAGGCCGAGCGATACGGGAATGCGACCTGCGCAGTTGTCGCGACGGTGCGTGTAGGCACTCCAGGGGCTCGAGCCGTAGTACTCCCACTTGTTCGGCGGGGTGATGTAGCTCGTGATGCGCTCCATCTCGTTGCTCTTCTTCGCCTTGTGATACGCCTTGTACCAGATGCAGTAGCGCTCGCCGCCGGGGAACACCTCGCAGTAGCCATCGTAGGAACCGCCGCACGGCCCGTTGCGCTGGCACTTGGGGCACTGCGTCATCGGGCAGGTGTACAGCGTGGCTTCAAGACCGCAGTCGCCGCAGTCCATGCAGCCGTACATCATCGACTTGCCGGTGTGCTCGAGGCCATGGTGACGATACACGCCCTTCTTGTTGTCGAGCGAGTCCATGCGGCTCGCGAGCACCTTGTTGCCACGCTTGCCCAGCGTGAGCACCCAGTGGTGCGCAAAGCGGGAGATGCCCCACTTCGAGAAGACCTTCTTGGAGCGTGCCTGCTCGGGCTTGGGAGCATGCTTGTCGGTGTTGAAACCGGTGCCTTTGCCCTCGGCGTCCTTCTCTTCCTCGTAAATGTAATAGCCACCCGGCTTGCCGAAGTTGACCTGCTTGTAGCATTCCTTCCACTGCGGCTCGAGCTCTGCGGCACGGTCGAGGATGCCGCAGAACATCTCGGCGGTGATGCCGAAGCCACCGATGTGAACGCCGGCGTAGCCGAGGCCCTTGGCGATAGCGATCATCTGGGCAGCGCGCTCGATGCGAGCAGCCTTGCCCTTATCCTCAGCCTTGAACTCCTCATCGAGTTGGGCCATGAGCTCGTCGCTGATGTAAGCACCGGCAATGCCGCCCGAACGCATGAGGCGTGCAGCGCCGCGCGTGAGCAAGAAGATGTTGGCGATGATGGGGGTGTCGTAGCCGCGCTCATTGCGATAGCGGATGAGCTCGTCCATCTTACGGGAATCGTAACCAAGCTGATTGATGAGGAACTTGGCACCGCCGATGATTTTCTTTTCCATCTTCAGGTACTGCGGGATGGTCTCGCCCTCGAGGTACTTGAAGGGGTTGACAACAGCACCGTTGAAGAAGTGCGTGGGCTTCTCCTGGATGTCGCCCTTGCGACCGGGGACCATCAGGCCCTGGTTCATCTCGGTGCAGAGCATGCTCACATGCACGGGATCGAGGTCGTAGACCGGACGAGCACGTCCGTCCCAACCGCTGACCTGATAGTCACCTGTCATGACCAGCAGGTTCTCGACGCCCTGGCGCTCCAGGCCGTACAGCTGCGCGATGATCTGATTGCGCGAGCGGTCCTTGCATGTAAAGTGAACGAGCGGAACGATGCCCTCGTCCAAGAACTCCTTGCCGAGCGTGTCGGCCAGAAGCGCCGGGTTGCCACCCGGGTTGTCCGTAATGGACATCGCGTGAACGCGACCCGTCTCGTAGATGCGCCTGGCTTCGGCGAATTCCTTTTCCTGACCGTCCTCATGAGCACCGCGTCCGGGAATAATCTCGCACGTTACGACGAACTCGCCGCTCTCGAGAGCGTTCTTGAATCGGTTTTCCACCAAATCACCCCTTTCAATCTGCATATATAAAAAATTTTTATCTAGTCTCGACGAGGGAAAATTCTACCTGTTTTTCGACCTTTTTAGCTTCTATATTTTGCACAAACAAATCCCCCTCACATAATACCCCTAAACATGCAGGTAAATCGGCAATTCCGACTCTTTTGCAGTACGAAAAAAATCGTCTTTTTGCAAGCGGGCAGAATGAGGCCGTGAGAGGTAGGCGAAACCTCTGCGCGTGGTGCCGATTTCTACCGTTTTCCCCGCGGGAAATCGATTTCCCGCGGGGAAACTGATCGCTGCTTGACCTGTCCAGAAAGTCGATTTCCTTTACCAGGTTCCCGACCGATTTCCCCGGGGGAAATCGGTTGCCCGCGGGGAACATGCTCGGCGAATCATTTTCCCGCGGGGAAGACGATCGCGAGAAACGCGCGCAACAGACAGGCAAACTGTATGTTGTACAATGCGAGGGTTAGCAGTCGGTTGACAACGGAACGGTGACGAGGAGGCGAAACGCGTGGACATCTCGCAAATGCGCATGATGCTGGTACTTGCCGAGACCAAGAGCATCACGACGACCGCGAAGAAGCTGCGCGTTACTCAGCCTGCCCTCACCTACCAGCTGAAGGTCATCGAAAACGAGCTGGGCTTCAAGGTCTTCAATCGCACGCGCACCGGCACCTCGTACACCGCCGAAGGCGCGTTCCTGCACGAGACCATCAAGCAGATCGTTTCCGAATACGACGAAGCCGTACGCCTTGCGCGTGCCATGTCGAAGGGCTCTGCAACTGGCACGATCCACGTCGGCATCAACGATTGCTCGCGCGACACGATTTCGTTCTTCTTGAACGTCGCCCAATCGACCCTTTCCTTCACGCTGATTCCCTGCGGCTCGTCCGACCCGGTCAAGCTGCTGCGCGAACGCGTCATCGACCTTTGGTCGACATCTGAAGCCTCGATGGAAAACCTTCCGACCACTTTGCGATTCGCCGAGCTGACCGAAGCTAGCCAGTCGGTTTTCGTGCCGCCAAACCATCGGCTCGCCAATATGGGCTCCGTTACGACCAACGACCTGCTCGACGAAATCGTATGGCTGTGGCCCCGCGGTCAGGCTTCCGCCGCCTCGAATCACATCCGAGACTTCCTCGAAGCGAACAACACCGAGGTGGAAGATTTCATACCGGGTGTGCCCGCCATCGTCACAGCGTTCGCTGCCGACGGCATCGTCGTCTTCGACGACGGGTATCTCCCGCCGCCATCCCATGCCGCCAAGCAGCTCGCCCTGACCGACGCGAAAAACGACGTGCTCGGCTTTGTGTACTTGGCTTCCCAGGAAAAACTCCTCAAGCCGATCATCAAAACCCTGCAGGAGCGCATCGCATACGCCGACAGCCGTCCGTCCAGCCCGTCCGAACAAGCTGCCGAACGTATCGTTGCCCTGCTCGACGACATCAGCTCGACGGTGCGTCGTGGCGGCATGAAGGACATCGTTCCGCTCATCGAATACGGTCTCGAACTGGGCGTCTCCGCGCATCATCTGCTGAACAGGGGCCTTCTCGCCGGCATGCGCGCAACATCCGATGTCTACCGAGATGGCGAGATCTACATGTCCGAGATGATGGCCGCCGTCTCGACAACCAATCTGGCGATGGAAGTGTTGCAGCCGATGCTTGCCATCGAGGACGAGAAGCCCATCACCGGCACGGCAGTCATCGGCACCGTGTTGGGCGACAAGCACGATATCGGCAAGAACCTCGTGCGCATCATGATGGAGAGCCGCGACATCGAAGTCGCCGACTTGGGTATTCAAGTGCCACCCGAAGCATTCGTCGAACATGTACGCAACAATGCGAAGTGCAACCTGGTGCTCATCTCGGTCAGCCGCACCGATTTGCTCGAAAATGTCCGTGACACCATCAAGGCACTGAAGAAGGCGAAGTTGCGTGACCAGGTGTTCGTCATGATCGGCGGTGCGGCTGCCAGCCAGGAATTTGCTGACGAAATCGGGGCTGATGCATTCACCTTGAGCGCTGAGGACGCGGCAGCCAAGGCCCATGAGCTGATGAGCTTGTAGCATCGAGTCCTCCTCCACCTTGCGTCTTCATTTCGCCAGATAAAGAGGGACGGCCCCCGAAGAGGCCGTCCTTGAAGGGCAGCTCATTGAGGAACGCGAACAGTGCGATGGTTGTACCGTTGTCTGCGCCAAGAGCCGTCACGAAGCCGCCGCCGGTAAGCTCGTTGATGTTGAACGCGGCACCGCCGTAGACGGCCAGCCAGATCACGCAGAAGCCAGCAGGCAGGAGCATGACAGCGAACAGATACTCGCGAATCGTGCGGCCGCGGGAAACGCGAGCCACGAACTGACCGCAGAACGGCGCCCAAGCAATCCACCATGCCCAGTAGAAGACCGTCTAACCCTGGACGAACTCGCCGTTTTCCATCCACAGGGATTTGTGAATGAAGTTCTGGAGATAGCCACCCAAGTCGGTGACGAAGATGTTGCAGATGAACACTGCGCCGCCGAACACGAAGATGAACACCATGAACGCGACGGACAGGTACACCTTGACGTCGGCCACGATCTGCATGGCCTTGCCGAGGCCCGAAAGCGTAGCCAGCGTGAACAGCGCAGTGATGATGGCGATGACGAGGCATTGGAACAACGTGGTGTCCTCGATGCCATACACATAGTTCAAACCGCCGGTGATCTGCACAGCGCCCAAGCCCAGGCTCGTGGCTACACCGAAGATCGTGGCAAACACAGCCAGAATATCGATGGCCTTGCCGATGGGCCCGTGAGCCTTTTCACTCAGCAGCGGCTCGAACGCCGAGCTGACCAGGAACGGACGATCCAGGCGGAATGCGAAGTAACCAAGGGCCAAGCCGGCAACGGCGTAGATGACCATTACGAAGACAACGAGCAGGTACAACCAGCCGAAGTCAACTGTGAACACGGTGAACAGAACGTTCGCCACTTCGTTGAACGCCTCGGGAGCAACTGCGCCGAAGATGACAAATGCGGCGACAATTACTGCCGAGATGATCAACACGCTCCTGTCTTTCTTTTGCTCCATTCCTCCTACCTTTCTTTCTCTTGCGCGCCCGTTTTGAGCGCACAATCCCTTAACCTCGCTATGCGAAGCTCTTCAGAACGTTTGATTGTGGGTGCAGTTTTACGTTTGTCTTTGGTTTGATGCTGAACCGCTAATCGAAGCCGGTCTCTTATGAGTCGCCCATCCTGTGAGCATTGCCACTTTGATGTCGCAGGCTCCCTCTTTTTCTATGCAGCTCCAACCGATACTGGCAAAACTTCGACCCGATACGACGAGCGTGCATCGGAATCGTAGTCCGGCTTGATTGCCACAAAATCAGGCTTGACGGTAAGAATTGAATAGCCCTCTTCAAGCTGAGTCATGTAGCCACGGATGATGAGATCCATGAACTCCCTGAGGCCCAGAAGGTCCTCCGGATACTGCTCGTAGTATTCAGCTGCGGAGTCGGTGTACAACTCACTATCGGGGATGCCAAAAAAGAGATTTTCGAACACATCAGCGTTCCTGAACCGTTTTTATAGCATTGGCGTCCATCACATCAGCTAACGTGAACAATAGCAATTTAGCCTTCTTGCGATAAGCTGGTCGCGGTAATCGTCTAGTATCGTAACTTGATGGAAACGAATAAGACTACATTGTCAAAACCAAATCGCTCACGTGAATTACGTGGCGTGCTGTACGCGCTGATCGGCGCTTCCTGTTGGGGGTTTTCGGGTACCTGCGTGAGCTATTTGGTCGATAAGAACCAGGTGGATATTCCCTGGCTGGCTTGCACGCGCTTGATTGTTGCGGGATTGCTGTTTTTGGCTGTGGCATTCGTACGCGATCGCGACAAGTTTGCCGTGCTTTTCAGCGACCGCGGGCTGATAGCTCGCACGATTCTTTACACGTTGCTGGCCGTCGTGCTCATGCAAATCAGCTACATGTCAGGCATCAAGTACACGAACGCGGGAACGACGCTTCTACTCTTGGAGGTAAGTGTCCCCATCGTGCTTGTCGTGGAGTGCATTCGCGGGCGACGTCTACCCAAACCCGTAGAGGCATTTGCGCTCGCCCTGGCCGTGGGTGGTGTGCTCTGCATCGCAACGCAAGGCAATTTGGGTTCCATCGGCATCAATCCGCTTGGACTCATGTGGGGCTTGTTGTCAGCAGTAGCGAATGCGAGTTATATCTTGCTGTCGGTTAAGGTCGTGGAGAAGTGTGGGTCACTCGTGCTGAACGGCGTTGCCATGACGCTCGGTGCCATCATCCTGGCGCCTTTTGCTCATCCTTGGGATTCGACGGTCACGCTCGATGCCTCTGGCTGGCTCGTATTCTTCGCCATCGTGCTCGTGGGCACGATGCTCGCCTACGCCATTTATTTGCGCGGCGTTGCATTGTGCGGCACCGTGAAAGCCAGCCTTATGGGCGTAGCCGAACCCATCTCGGGAACCGTCATCTCTGCGCTGTGGCTCGGAACGGTTTTTTCAGGTTGGGATTTCCTCGGTGGCGCGCTCATCATCGCCATGATGATCATCGTGGCGCTCAGCAAGTCGTAAAGCACTGAAGCATTCCGACGATCACTCAACGCAAACGCGAACAGACGCCCTTGTCTTTTGCGATTCCCCTTGGGAAGCTTTCCCCGCGGGAAATCAATGACGCCGGCCTCTCCGACGGCCGCATACAGGTCGTCGGCGAGCTGCAGTGTCAGCGGTCGCTCGCACTCCTCCGTCCATCCTTCCAAGGGCCGTTTCTCAT
>CACZAR010000104.1 GCA_902779135.1 uncultured Coriobacteriaceae bacterium
TGTTGTTAGACGCCATGCCGTCAGTGCCGAGCGCCACGTTCACACCGGCGTCGATCATCTTGGCGATCGGCGCGAAACCACTCGAGAGCTTCATGTTCGATGCGGGGTTGTGGGCAACCGTCACGCCATGCTTGGCCAGGATGGCGATGTCCTCGTCGTCGACATACACGCAATGCGCGGCGATCGCCGGCACGTCGAAAGCGCCCAGCGACTCGAGCCACTGGACCGGCGACTTGCCGTCATGGCGCTCGCGGCAACCTTCGACCTCCGACTGCGTCTCGGAGACGTGCACGTGCATGCGCGTGTTGTGCTCCTTCGCCCAGTCGAAGACGGTTTTCGCGGTCACGTCGTTGTTCGTGTATTCGGCGTGGATGCAGCCCTCGAACTTGATGCGGCCGTCAGCCATGCCGTCGATGTTGTTGATGCCATCTTCCATCTCGGCGAACACGGGGAACTCCTGGATGGGCTTCGGCTCGAACGCGAGCGGCGACGTGCACAGGTTCGCCTTCATGCCCAGCTCGTCGACCGCACGGGCGCGCTCGGGCGTGTGGTAGTACATGTCGGAGAAGCTGACAACGCCGTAGCGCAGCATCTCGGCGCCGGCCAGAAGCGTGGCCCAGTAATTGTCCTCGGCGACCATCTTGCCCTCGAACGGCCAGCACTTCGTCTCGAGCCAGGCCTGTAACGGCAGGTTCTCGGCAAAGCCGCGCAGAAGCGTCATCGGCGCATGCGCATGGGCGTTGTAGAACGCAGGCATGAGTAGGCGGCCTTCGCCCTCGTACACCTCGCCGTACTTGGCGGCGTCGGCAGGCTCTTCCCCACCGATGTAGTCGATCGCGCCATCCAGCACGCCCACCCACTGGTGCTCCTGGTAGTCGAGGTTTTCGTCAATGATTGCAATGTCCTTGAACAGCATCGGGCTGTCTCCTTTCGTTTCGATAGCGCTCATTATAAGACTATGTCGAGTATCCAAGTGCGGGAATGGCCCTTCCCCGTCCCAGATTGATGGAAGGTTGGTCAAATTCCCAAGCGTTGCGGGCGCTGTGCTATCATCCTCAACGGTCAAAAGAGAAGAGAGGAAACACCATGGCAGACCAAGAACAACTCGACTGCGGCCGACGCCGACATCACCGGCCCGTCGATTCCCAAGACCTTCGGCATCCACTCGCGTCTTACCGCCGATGCTGATGGCATCAACCCTGCAATGACCGACAACGGCATCAAGGTCATGTCGATCAACCTGATGCTTCCACAGGACGACCTGCCTGTCGCCTGGCGTGGCCCTGTCATCACCGGCATCCTCAACCAGTTCAAGAACGAAACGAACTGGGAGGACCTCGACTACCTGTTCATCGACATGCCTCCGGGAACCTCCGACGTGTTCCTGACGGTCATGCAGTCGTTCGATCTCGACGGCATCGTTTCGGTGTCCGCTCCGCAGGAGCTCGTCGCCATGATCGTCGGCAAGGCCGTCAACCTCGCGCACGACATGAACGTGCCGGTGCTCGGCTTGGTCGAGAACATGGCGTACTTCAAGTGCGACGAGTGCGGCAAGGAGCATTGGATCTTCGGAGAGCCGCAGGGCAAGGTCGTGGCCAAGCGCTACCAGATCCCGTCGTTCGCCACGCTGCCGATCGACCCCGAGTTCGCCCGAATGTGCGACGAGGGCAAGGTCGCCGATTACAATGTGGACGGTGCGCTCAACGATATCATCGGTCAGATTGAAGCTACTGCCGCACGCAAGGAAGCAATGGCGTAATGACCGAATATAAGCGATTCTCGGCAGCATGACCGCCGTGAATTGCTATCATGGAGTAAGTAGTTTTAGACCAAACCGAAAGGGGTCGAAAATGGGAGCGAAGGCAGAGGAAAAACTCGAAATTTCCCTCGATGAGCTGACGACGTACCTGCATGCGAACCATTCCGTTTACATGGACGTGGACGGCGCCAGCTACTACCTGACTGATGCGAACGATCGTTACTGGCGAGTTCAGGACTGCTCGAAGTTGAATGAGAAGAGCCACTACGTGGATTGCAGCGAGCTTGTCCCGACCATCAGCGAGTTCTTGCATCTCCCGTTTGGCGAGGAAGGCAAGTCGATCACAGATGTGTTTGACGGTGCCGAGTTCTATGCCTCGGTGAAGCCGGAATAACAAAACAACTGAATAGGTATGGCAAGCGGCGCGCCCCAGGGCGCGCCGCTTTCGTTTTGGGATAGCCAAAAAGACTTTTTGTGGCTGCGACACACTGGTACCAGGTACCAGTGTGTCATAGACTGCTCCTATTTCGTTAGGCTATCGCTTCAACGCTTCGCGCCGACCAGCCCTACAAGTCTCCGCCCAGCGCCTCGAGGACGAACTCGTTGACGATTTCCATCGCCTGCATGCCTTCCTCTTGGCAACGACGCAGAAGCTCGTCCTTGAGCTCTTCCTGATCGTAAATTGTGTGCTCGTCCAGATACTCGATCAGCGCTGCCGTCCATGCTGCCGTAGCCGTTATTCTCGCCTCCTGAAGCTGCTCGGCATAGGTTTCGTCGAGAATGAACTCGCCGTCGTCGGTCATCGTCCACATTCCGTCTGTCGCCATAGGCAGACCCCCTTCCAAATGATCCAACGCAAGCATTGTGCAACAAACCGGTTGATTTGCGTGTACAGTGTATGGGACATTCAAGCATGTTTCTGGTCGTTATCGGCTTGTTGTGCTTCTGAAACCAAACATCTCCGAGCTGTCACTTCGGTTCAAAGCCTCAACTCGGCAAGCACTTGGTTCTGGATGCGTCGTCCGCCATCGTCCTCCGCGAGCGTCGCATGCAGTGCCGCCAAGTACTTTTGGTCATCGATCTTCTCAAGCACGGCATCGCGCACGAAATCTGGCACAGACTTCCCCGCGAGCCGGGCGTATCTCCGTACGATGGCTGCGTCGGTATCGTCGAGCCACATGGTGATAGCAGCCATGGCGCCTCCCTTCGTTTGGTGCGTTTGATGAGAGCATTCAGGCAAGGCCCATCAATTCCATGTTGGCACGATTGTCTCATCATGCGAATTGCGTTGTGTTCCATTATTAGGACATGTTTTCGCGTTTCGCATCAGGATGCGGACATAAAAAGTGCGGGAAAGGGACTTCCCCTTCCCCGCACATTCCTATGCAAGTTCTATCAACTTATGCGAGGTTTCCGACGACGCGGAACATCTCGGCCAGCTCGTCGACGTCCATGAGCTTCGGCACCGGGTAAAGCGGGTTCGATTCCGCATCCGCATTGATGGCGAGCTGCGGGATGTCCTTCTCCTCGATGCCCTCGATGTATTTGGGAATGTCCATCGACGCGTTCATCTCGTCGATCCAATCGATGAACGCATTCGCTGCCTGCGCATCGGGCGTCGAGTCGTCTGCAAGCTCGATCAAGCGCGCGAGCTTCGCCAAGCTCTCGTGGCAGGTGTCGCCGTACGCACGCAGCATGTGCGGCAGGATTACGGCGTTGGCCAGGCCGTGCGGCGTGCGGTACTGCCCGCCGAGCGCATGGGCCAAGCCATGCACGTAGCCGACGTACGACACGGTGAACGCGATGCCGGCGCAATACGCGGCATGCAGCATGTTCTGGCGCGCTTCGGCGTCGTTGCCGTCATCGTAGGCGCGCTTCAAATACTTGTGCACCAGGACGACTGCTTCCTCGGCCATCGCGCGCGTGTGCTTGGTCGTGCTGAGGCCGATGTATGCCTCGACAGCATGCGTGAGCGCATCCATGCCGGTCGTGGACGTGATGTGCTTGGGCAGGCCGGTCGTCAAGCGGTAGTCGTGAACCGCGTAGTCCGGGATGAGGCAGAAGTCGTTGATCGGGAATTTGTGGTGCGTCTCGGCGTCGGTGATGACCGCGGCCAGCGTCACCTCGCTGCCCGTTCCTGCCGTCGTGGGCACGGCGATGAGCGTCGGTGTCTTCGCAAGCACCTTCAGCACGCCGGCCATCTTCTGGACCGGCTGGTTGGGCTTGGCGATGCGTGCCGCAGCGCCCTTCGCGCAGTCCATCGACGAGCCGCCACCGAAACCGACGAGCGCCTGGCAGCCATTCTCGAGGTAGAGCTTGCGCACTTCCTCGACGTTGTCGATGGTTGGGTTCGGAATCGTCTTGTCGTAGAGCACCGTTTTGATGCCCGCAGCCTCGCAGAACTCGATCGTCCTGTCGACGAGGCCCAGCTTGCTGATCATCTCGTCGGTGACGATGATGATCGAGTCGATGCCGAGAACCGTGCACAGCGCGGCGATCTCATCGGTGCTCTCGAGGATGAACGGCTCGCGATAAGGCATTACGGGGATAGCGGCGCGGAACGCCGTCTGATATGCGCGACACCATGCTTCTCGTACTGGATTCATGTGCTTTCCTTCCAACGTTGCGGGCCATAGGTCCTGCTTGCCTTTTTCCTGCAATCTCACCGCGCCGATCGGGCATGCTCTTTCGCACAGCCCGCACCCGATGCAATCGTCGGGGCGCACCAGGTGAGCGCGGGTGAAAATGTCGCCTGTGTACTTGGCTTCTTCGATTTCCAAGCAATGCTTGGGGCAGTTGATGACGCACAGCGAGCACCCGACGCAATCGCGGTTGAACACGGGGTGCATCCACTGGTCTTTCGGAACGCGGGCGACCGGGTTGCGGTCCGGGTCGAGGATCGCCTCTTTCGGGCACAACCGCCCGCACTGCCCGCACCGTACGCAAACATCGGGATCGATTACATGCTGTTCCTTGCGCTCGCCGCTGATTGCCCCAACGGGGCAATTGCGCGCGCACATTCCGCATCCGATGCAGGAATCTGTGATGGAATACGCTGTCATGCTACCCTCCGCACACCGGCGACATGAGATGAACCGTGTCGCCATCCGCAAGCTTGGTGCCTTTCCGGGCGGTCTTCCCGTTCACGAGCACGATGCAGCCGTTGATGTCAGCCTGCGTGACCGTCGTGTCGGGCTTGGTTTCGTGCGCCTTCTGCAGCAGCTGCGGGTAGAGGTCCTTGACCTTGTTCGCCTCGAGGCTCAGCTCGTGCAAGCCCGTGTCCAGGCGGAACAATCCAAGTGCTATCACATTTACATGGGCCATACGTTTTACCTCGCCTCAGATGATCTTGAGTTTCTTCAGGGTGCTCACCTTCGGGCGCCCATCCTGGGTCCAGCCGCGCGCGTTGTAGTACGTGCGCTTCATCTTGTCAAGTGGCACCTTGGTGGTCGGGTCGCTCGGGTCTTGCGGCACGTCGGTCAAGCGCTTGGGAAGCGCATCGTCCTTGGCGCTCACGCCGAACCGCGTCGAAATCTGGCGATCGAGCGTGTAGCCGCGCTCGCCGGCGCGCATGTAATCGCCCATCTTCATCTTCATGCCGGTTATGAGCTCGAATGCGCGCGTGTGCGGCAGAACGGGCATGTGCATTTGAACCGCGAGCGGATACTTGTTGATGAGGCGCAGGACACCACCGATGTAGGGTATCGCCTTGTTGATCGTGGTGGTGAGCGCGCTGTTCGGCCGCGTGATCAGGATGCCCGGGAAGAAGATGTACGACGAGAACAGGCATTGGCCCGCCGCCGCGATGGCTTCCATGAGGTTTTGGAACATCACAGTGGCGTCGGCTTTGGCATGCGCCGTCTGCGGGTCGGTAAACAGGCCCAAGCCCTCGAGGATGACCAGGTAGCCGCCGTTGAGGTGGCACCCGCCGCGGTTGCTCACCGCGTAACCGAGGCCCATGCCCACAGCGCGCCGCGGCTCGTAGGCCGAAAGCTCGAGACCCTTGCTCTGGATGGCGAAGTCCGCGCCGCCGTATTTCTTGGATAGGCGCTTCGAGCCGAGCGCCAGCTCCTCGCCGATACCGCGACGATACGCGATGTCCTCGATGATCCCGACGAGCTCATCGGCCTCACCGAACGAGAGGCCGTTGTCCCAGAGGCCCTTCTCGTTCGCCTCCATCGCCCATGCGATGGTGCCTGCGCACGAGATGGTGTCCATGCCCAGCTCGTCGAGCTCGTTGTTGAGGCGGAGCACCAGTTCGAGGTCATCGTTTTCTATGTTGGCCGTGAGCAAGCCGAGCGTCTCGAGCTCGGGGCCTTTCACGGGTTTGCCGTCCAGGTCAACCGTCCGGCTGCACCGGATCGGGCACGAGACGCAGCCCTTGTTCACGATGTTGTGCTTCTCGGCGAGGGTCTCGCCGCAGATCTTGTCGAACTGGTCGTAGCGGCCAGCTGAGAAATTTCGCGTGGCAAGCATGCCGCGCATCTGCATCGGGCTCACGAGGCCTGCCGTCCCCATGCGGGGCAGCTGCCTGCCGGTAAGCGGATGGGTGCGCAGCGCGCGGAAGAACTTCCTGTTCCATTCCGCAGCTTTCTCGGGGTTTGCCACCGTGATCTCGTGGTTGCCGGTGACCGAGATGCCCTTGAGGTTCTTCCAGCCCATCACGGCGCCGAGGCCCGTACGGCCCGCAGCGCGCTCGTCGCTGATGATGCCCGAGTACAGCACGAGGTTCTCGCCAGCAGGTCCGATCACCATCTGGCCGAACGAACGCGGCGCGCCCCATTTCTGCTCGAGGAGCTCCTTGATGCGCTGCTGGCTCGGCGTGGCCTTCAGGCCCCAGAGCCCATCCTCGTCTGCAGAGTGGAACTCGAAGCGGCCGTTGTCGATTTCAATCCACGTGTGCTGATCGCACTTGCCGCGAATGATGAGCGCGTCGAGCCCCGCCTTCTTGAGGAAGTAC
The DNA here is from genome assembly GCA_902779135.1 of uncultured Coriobacteriaceae bacterium. GTDB lineage: Bacteria > Actinomycetota > Coriobacteriia > Coriobacteriales > Eggerthellaceae > UBA9715. The sequence goes on from CACZAR010000104.1 coordinate 6,720, forward strand.
CCGAACGTGCCGCCGCAGTTTGACGACGCAACGATGCCCGTTTGCGGCGAGAGCGCCGAGATGTTGAAACGCCCGGAGCACGGAGCACCCGTGCCGGTCAGCGGACCGGTGGAAATGATGAGCGGATTCTCTTCTGAAAACGCCTCCTCGCGCCCCGTGAGCATCGTGTCGAGGACTTTCGCGGCCATGGTTTTGCCGCCGATGTATTTACGCCGGTCCTCATCGGTCCAGGGATACTCCCGAACCTCGCGCGTAGTGAGGTCGAGCTCGACAACCTTGCCCATGTATCCCGCATATGAAGTAGCCATACGCTTCCGATCGCTCGAGAATGCCTTGATTGAAATGGTACCCCGCGACGGATGATTGAGCAAGAATGGCATGCCCTTTTCTCTATTGGAATTAGTCGACGATTCTCCGGGTTTTGGTGCGAAGTGCTTATTAGAAATTGTCGACAATTCTCTTGGTTTTGGAGCGAAGTATAATGATGGCGTTAAGTTGCCTTGGAACAATTCCGAGGATTCCGAACAGGAAGGAAACACCATGAAGGAAAATATCGTCAAGCTAATCAACGAGCAGATCAACGCCGAGCTTTACAGCGCATATCTCTACCTCGCCTTCGCCGACTACTACGAGGAGGAAGGCCTTTCCGGCTACGCGAACTACTTCGAGATCCAAGCAGCCGAAGAGCGCGACCATGCCCTGATTTTCC
>CACZAR010000105.1 GCA_902779135.1 uncultured Coriobacteriaceae bacterium
CCGAGGGTACGATGTGCGAGAGCGCCGAGCTCGACGTGATCAAGGTCTCTCCTCGCAGCGTGTGCTTCGAATGTGGGGATGAACCATTTGCGCTCGTTGGGCTTGAGCGCTGGCAGGAAGAATGCAAGCACCTGCCACAGGATTACAGGCGATGTTGCAACGACCGATGTCCAGAAGGCAATCTTGAACTTGACCGTGAACGGGTCAAATGCGTTGAGGAACTGCAGGTCGACATTGCCATCCTCGCCCAGGGGAAGGAAATCGGCAATCGGAAGCAGCAAGAACTGACCGATTGTGCCCGATGCCAGATAGAAAACGCAGACAGCCACGAGCAAGACGACGACGATGCGCACGAGACGCATGCGCAGCTCGCCAAGATGCTCCATCAAGGGCATGCGCGCAGGACCGATAGGCATTACTCGTCGCCTCCCTCGGTCTTGGCGGATGCCTCCGATTTAGCAGGTGCTGTCTCGGGGGTTGAAGGCTGTTCCTGAGTCGCTGCATCGTCTTTCTCAGCCTTCTCAGCTTCTTCTGCAGCCTTGGCCTCGGCAGCCTTGCGCGCGGCGCGTTCGCGCTCGTAGCGCGCTTTGCGTTCAGTAAAGCTTTCCTGCTTGGCCGGTGCCGCATCAGCGCTCGATGCCGAATCGGTGGTTGATGCCGATTTTGCATCCGAAGCCGAGGACGCTTTCGCAGAGCTCGTGCTCCCCGTTTTCTTGGCGTTCTGCTTCTCTTCCTGATGCTTCGCGAGCTTGTCGAGCGCTTCGACAGGATCCTTGAACGGCTGTTCAGGATCGTTCGGATCGAAGATGTCCGTCGACTTTATGACGCTGTTCATCTCCTCCTGCGCGCTGCGGAACCGCGCAATGGCCTTGCCGACCGTTTTCGCGACTTCAGGCAACTTGTCAGGCCCGAAAATCAGGAAAGCGAACACCAAGATGATGAACAGCTCGAATCCACCAATGCCAAACAACGTGAATCTCCTTCAGGGCTACATGGCGCCGAGCGCGGCAAGACCGATTGTCGGGATGCCAAGAGCCAAGACCAAGATCACGCAGACGACGATCGTGAAAATCCGCTTGGTGCGATCTTTGCGAGCACGCGCTTCTTCTTCGCGCCTCTGGCGTTCCTCCGCAGCCTGGATGCGCGCTTCGCGTTGCTTCTTCGTCATTTTCTGCTTAGCCATGTGACTTCTTCCTAGTCCGTATGAATTCAAGATATGCAAATGTATATCTTAGCATCAGGAGAAATCGACTCTCGAAAGTCCATATGGTATCCGTGACTAGGCTAATGGATTCGTATTTGGCAGAAGTGGCACACGGTTCCCTGGGAGTCTTGTGCCAAAAAATGGCACAAGACTCCCAGGGAACCGTGTGCCACCTCAAATCAGTACGGCTCATCAAGGTTGGCATGCGCCAACGCGTCAGCCGACAGGTCGAAGAACTTACGTTGGTTGTAACGGTCGAGCGCGACGAGCGCAATCATTCCGGCGTTGTCACCGCAGCTTGAAAGCGGTGGCATGACGAGCTTCACACCTTGCTTGGCGCACATCTGCTCATAAGCGTGGCGCAGAACAGGATTTGCTGCCACACCCCCACCCAAACAGAACGTAGGAGCGTCGGTTTCGATGAGAGCGGTCTTGGCTTTGGCGACCTGCACGTCGACGACCGCCTGTTGGAAACTGGCGGCGATGTCGGGCAAGTTAAGCTCGCGTCCTGCTGCTCGCTCATTGTTGATATACGTCACAACGGCCGTCTTGAGACCCGAAAGCGAGAAGCGCAAATCATGTGAATGAAGCATGGCACGCGGGAACGCTATTGCATCTGGATTGCCCTCGGCAGCGAGTCTCGAAATCGCCGGACCGCCTGGGTAACCAAGGCCCAACGCCTTCGCAACTTTGTCGAACGCCTCGCCTACGGCATCGTCGATAGTCGCACCCAACGTGACATAGTCGCCCCAATCGCGCATGTGGACGAGCATCGTGTTCCCACCCGAAACAAGCGACACGACAGCAGGCGGCTCGAAGTCCTCGCACCCGATCTTGTTCGCGTACAAGTGCCCCTCGAGATGGTTTACCCCGATGAAGGGCACGTCGAGCGCCCATGCAACCCCTTTTGCATATGCGACGCCCACGACGAGCGCCCCCAACAAACCCGGCGCATAGGTGACTGCAACAGCATCGAGGTCGGACCATCTTACACGTGATCCACCCGTCTGCGTTGCCACATCGAGCGCTTCATCGCATACACCGCAAATCGCCTCGATATGCTTGCGACTCGCAATCTCGGGAACGACGCCGCCGAACCTTGCGTGGAAGTCAATCTGCGATGCCACGACATCGGACAGCAGTTTGCCTTCGCCGTCAACAATTGCAGCAGCCGTCTCATCGCACGACGATTCGATGGCGAGAATGAGCGGATGCTTGCCCTTGGCTTCATCGGCAACGGTCTCGTCATGATGCTGGAGCTCCATCCCGGCGACGTCGTGCACAGCAACGGGAAGCGGCCCTTGCATGATCAGCGCGCCTTCGCCGTCTGAATAGTAGCGTGGTCGAACACCTACGCCCTCAAGCCCAGCAGCACGGTAGAACTCCTGAGCGTTTTCATTCGACTCGCGCACTTCAAGAGAGCATGTCTCGGCACCCAAGTTGCGCGCGTCTTCGGCAATGCGGGCGATGAGTTCTCGCGCGATGCCGTGCCTGCGCCACTCAGGTGCAACGGCCACTTTCAAGATTTGAAGATCTGCATCCACGACGAGCCCGCCGGCATAACCGACCAATTCATCGCCAACCTCTGCAACCCACCACGTGCGGTTGCGCTGTCCGAGCTCGTCGGTGACGAGCCTTTCGGTCCATGCATCAGTGCCCATAGCTAGATGTTCAAGTTGAGCCACGTCAGCCGTGCGCTGCGCATCGAGCGGACGATAGGAAACGCCCTGCGCACCCGCCGGTGCTGCGAGCACCGCTTCGGAATGCATCGTGGCTCTTCCCTTACCCCCATCGGGGGCGACGTCCTGCACTCCCGTACGTAGATTCTTGGAATCTGTTTTGGAAAGGCGGATACGCTCGTTTTCCTCGGCATCCGACAAACGCGTGTAGACAGGAAGCGCATAGGCCGGATTATGGCGCACCGCATCGAATGGGTCGGCCTCGCCTGCACGCCATGCATCTTGCAACGCGAGCAACAGACCACGACCGGTGACGGCCCAGAACGCCTCGTCGAGGACGGTGCCGCATGGCTCTATCAACTCACGATACTTCAAAAGGCCATCGCCGACGATTTGCAACGCTGAAGCAGACGACGCACCTTGCGCCAACTCTTCAGCGAATGCAGCAGCTTTTACAACACGATCCGAAGTCTGCCGATCAGCCCTTTGATCATCAAGCCTGTAGAAAACCGGATACACCTCTCTGCGCATCGCGTCAGCAACGACCAGAAGCTGGCCTTGTACACCCGCTGCCAAAGCATTCCATGCAATAGCGTCAAGCGTCGAAACACCGACGAGACCCACGCCGAGAGCCTGCGCGATGCCTTTGGCGGCAGCCATCGCGATACGGACGCCAGTGAACGAGCCAGGCCCCCGCCCGACACACACGCATGCAATTTGCGAACGCTTGATGCCCAGCCCGCCAATCATCTCGTCTATCAGGGGCACAAGCGTCGTGTTCGACGCTCGATGCGCCTGCACTTCACGGCAAGCTATCGAATCGATGGACTTTGAGTCCGCATTGAGCTGCCCAATGGCAACGGCCACAACCTCGTTGGCCGTGTCGAATGCGAGCGCGAAACGCGCGTCGGGATCTACGCTCACGTTCGTTATTTGGCCTTCAACGTCAGGCGCTTCCAAATTGGCAGCGTCTTCTGGACCGGAGTTCGATTCTCCGCGGCCTCCAGCAAGGTGCGCCGAATCACCCGTAGATAGACGACCACCCTTGCCTCCACCCGAAGCGCTGTTCCCACGCAAGGCCATGAGGATCTCGAGCAATTCCTCGCCACGCTTCCCATGTGAGAAAGCACTGATAGCACGCTCGTCTTCACCAGTCTTCGCGATATCAAGCGCAAGGTATTCATCATATGCAGTCGGAAACTTCTCGGCCCACTCGATGACGCATACGCCATCAGACTCGAGATATTCCCTCAACGCGATGTCCTCGAGCTGTTCTGAGGCTTCGAGGCGGTACAAGTCGAAATGGTGCAGCGGCAAACGACCCGAACCATAGGTGAGCACGATGTTGAACGTGGGGCTTATGACCGCCTCGCTCGCACCGAGGCCGGCTGCAAGCCCTTGCGTGAACTGAGTCTTGCCAGCACCGAGATCGCCTGAGAGCAGGATTACATCGCCCGGTTGCAGAACTGCAGCCAGCTTTCCCGCCAGGTCTTTTGTTTCCTCGACGGACGAAACCGCCGCAATGAGTATCCGTTCGTTTTTCATGCGTCCATCTTAGCGCAAAAGGGCAAATGCGCTGAGATACACCAGAATGTGCGGAAAAGGGGCTCGTCCTTTTCGATGCATGTCCTCATTTACCGCCCGCATGCAAAATCGTAGATGAGCCGCAAACCCTCGAGCGTGAGTTCGGAATTCGTATCCGTGATGGTCTCGGAGAACTCGGCAACGCGGCCGGCCAATCCGCCGGTTGCGACTACGGGCGCTTCGTAGCCAAGCTGTGCGAAGATGCGCTTCACGATGCCGTCGACACGCGCGGCCTCGCCGTAAACGATGCCTGCTTGAATAGCTTCGGTAGTGGTGCGGCCGATGGCGGTGTGAGGGTCGACAAGCTCGGTTGCAGCAAGCTTCGTAGCATGTGCGAACAGCGCAGCAGCAGACGTCTCCATACCAGGAGCGATGACGCCTCCGACGAAACGCCCTTCGTCGTCGATGACCTCCATGTTAGTTGCCGTGCCGAAGTCGACGACCACGACTGGGGCCCCATAGATTACACGCGCAGCAACAGCATCGGCAATACGGTCGGCGCCGATCTCGGCTGGATTGTCATAGGTTGTCATGAACAAATCCCCAGCCGCTTCCGCGTTGCAGATAAGCGGCGCTTTGCCGACCAGATGCTCGAGAGCTGCCACCCACCCCGTCGTCAGCGCGGGCACGACCGACGCGAGGACAGATCCCTCAAGGTCGTCAATCGCCAGATTCTCGGACTCGAGCAAAGGACGCGCCTTCAGGCGAAGCTCGTCAGCCGTCTCCTTCTTGTTCGTGGCAATGCGCCACATATGCTTGAGATCTTTCCCGTCGTATACGCCCAGAACCGTCTGCGTATTCCCCACATCGATGGCAAGTAACATGATGGTGACAAGACCTTTCTCATATGTTAAACAGCCGCGCCTTTCAGCGCATTTTCAGCTCTGAAACGGTATTATATCAACCAAGAAACAAGACGGGTAATTCGCCAGCAGAAGGAGAAAAACATGGCTGACGCTCCCAAGCGCATTCTCGTCGTCGACGACGAGAGCTCGATCACTGAATTTGTTGGATACGCCCTCAGAAAAGAGGGGTACGAAGTCGACGTGTTCGACAATGGCGAAGACGCGCTGAACGCTGCGCGCAAGAAGAACTACGACCTGTTCGTGCTCGACATCATGCTTCCCGGCATGGACGGCTACGAGCTGTGCAGGCGCCTGCGCTCGATCACTTCGGCCCCGGTGCTGTTCTTGTCCGCACGCGACACCGAGCTCGACAAGGTTGTCGGCCTCGAGATCGGCGGCGACGACTACCTGGCCAAGCCCTTCGGCGTGCGCGAGCTCATCGCACGCGTCCATGCGTTGCTGCGCCGCGGTAGCGGTGGCGATTTCGCTGCTGCCTCGAAAGCCATCACGGTCAGCGGCATCACGCTGGACGAGGACGCACACACCGCCAAGGGCGACAACGGACCGCTCGACCTTACTCCACGCGAGTTCGAGCTGCTTGCCAGCCTGATGAAGAACGCCGGCAAGGTCGTCTCGCGCGAGGACCTGCTTCGCGAGGCATGGGGTTGGGAATACCTCACCGAGACGAAGACGGTCGACACGCACATCAAGCGCCTGCGCGACAAGATCGAGCAGGCAGGGTACGATCCGGGTCTCGTCGAAACGGTGCGTGGCTACGGCTATAGGTTCCGCCAATAAAGCGTCTGCAAACATATTTTGCGTTCCTCGCCACGCTGCTC
>CACZAR010000106.1 GCA_902779135.1 uncultured Coriobacteriaceae bacterium
ACTTGTTGTACTCGGGCGGGTTGCCAGCGCACACGATGACCCAGTCCTCGGGCACGCGATGACGCCCGAACGTCTTGAATTGCAGGAACTGCAGCATTGAGGGGTACAACGTCTCGGATACACAGTTGATTTCGTCGAGGAACAGGATGCCGCGGCGCTCGCACGATGCCTCCATGTAGTCGTAGATGGCGCTCACGATCTCGCTCATCGTGTATTCCGAAGCGTCGTACTCGAAGCCCTCGAACTCGCGGCGAACGATCTGCGGCAGACCAAGTGCACTCTGGCGGGTATGGTGCGTCATCGAGTACGACACGACTCCGATTTCGAGTTCCTGGGCTATCTGCTCGATGATGGCCGTCTTGCCGATGCCTGGTGCTCCAACGAGAAACATCGGCCTTTGCCTCACGGGTTCGATTACGTACATGCCGGCGTCATCGCGACGCAAGTATGCTTTCACCGTGCTTTTGATCTGCTGTTTCGCTGTCGCAATATCCATTGTTCTCTCCAATCCGCCGCGTTGCCCAACGGCTCGAACCTAAAATTACCAAGTGAATCGATGCTCTGGCTTCCAGTTCATTTATCCGCTCTTGAAACGGTTGATACCTTCTTCGTCTATCAGCACGCGCATGGCCCACGGGGGCACCGCGGGAATCTGATTGTCTCCCTCGTCCATGAACACGAACGCCGCATCGTAGTCGGGCGCGCGATCGGGAAACCGCCCCAAACCGTCCGTAAAGTAGATGAGGCCCTTCATGTCGGGCAGCTCTCCCGTTTCCACGAGCTGGTTCACGTAGGCGAACGCCGGACGGAAATCGGTGCCGCCCATGCCGCGCACGACGAAATCGGCCATGAACCGGTCGACGTCTCGCAGATCGTTTATCTTGAGATCGGACTGCACGCGCGCATCGCATTGGACGACATGTATGTTTATGCCATGCGTGTAGTCTTCCTGCTGCTTCATGATGTTGAAGGTGTGCTCGACGAACTTGCGCACGAGCTCACCCTTGCACGATTCGGACGTGTCGATGCAGATGACGAAATCGCGGATGCGGTGCGTTTCCTTGTACTCGAGCGGCTCGATGAGCGGCATGTTACCGTACAGCTTCAGGCCGTAGGTGTAGAACACGTAGTCGAACTCATCGTCGTTTATCTTCATCTCCTCGGAAAGCATTGAGAACCTCCGGAGGAAATCGGCGTAGTCGTACTTTTTTCGGTTCGCGGCTGCGAGGGTCTTCATGAAGCCACCCGCATCATAGCCCCAATCCTTCGAGAACGTCTCAAGGTCCATCTCAACTTGCTTGGCGATCTCCTCCCAGGAACGCTCCTCTTGCGACTCCTCGTCCTCGACGCTTCTTTCCCCATCGTCGTCCTCGGACCTGCCGCTCCAGTCGCCCTCGCCGGCATCTTGAGCACCTTCGGAGTCTTCTCCGTCGTCGCCTGCATCGTCTGCTTCTTCCGACGAGCCCTTCGCTTCCTGGTCGTCGGATTCAAGCGAATACTCGCTCTCTTGGCCTTCCTCCGATTCGTTCGCCACGGACGCATCCCAGACATCCTGCTCTTGCATGTCGGCTTCTGGCGCCTCACCGTTGGGCATCATATCCCTGCCATCGGACAGGTCGCGTTCGTCCTCGCCTTCCGAAGACTCTTTCGGACCTTCGGAGAAACCCGACAACGGCATAGACTGAAACGCCGGCCACGCCTCGTGGCTGTCGCGCTCGAACAAGGCCTTGTACTCGTTCAAGCGCGCGCCGGTCACGATGCCCTCGCCTCCACTCACAGTCGCACGTAGCGACCGTAAAAACAATCCGTAGAGGGTCCCGGGCATCAACTTCCCACCGCATAGCCCTTTCAACTCTTCGAGCGCCATTTTGCGCTCGCCGTCGAGCGGACTGGCAAACCGCGTACCGCACAACTCCATCGCTGCACTTTCTGCCAGCACGTCGCAAGCGAGCCACCACGCATCGGGGCGCCCGCGCGTCACATCGTATGGGTGCCGGAACAGACAGTGCATCACGACGTGCAGATAGTCGCGCACCACCTCATCGAATCCGGAGTCGAAGCGTCCGATAACCGTGTATGGCTCGAAATAGACATGCGCGCCGTCTGTATTGAGCGCGTAACGTCCCTGCGCCATGACAGGCCGCAGATCCATCTTCCAAACCGCTACGTCGAGGAAGCGGAACTTCATCATGAGCTGGACCCGGGCCTCTTCGACGATCTCGACCGCAATACGTCGAGCACGCCCGAAGCGGTTCTCCACTTGTTCGCTATTGTCAGCCATAGTCATCTCGTTCCAAAACATCATGCGGCGGTTTGAATGGCTCCTCAAAGCGCCGCTTTTCATCACAAGTCGTAGTCGAACATGGTGCCTGAGAACCTCTCCCGCTTGGTTTCGAGCAAAAACGCCGACGTGGCAGCGTCGCGCAGCGCCCCAACACGCTCGATTACTCCCTCGAGGTTATCCGCGTTCACGAACCCGCGATCAATGAGGTCGCCGAGCACCGCGCGGTCATCGTAGAGCGCGACATCGACGCAGATATCCTCGATGTTGTTGCGCAACACGCGTTCCATCATGGATCGGTTGTGGGGCGTGAGCATCACAGGGTCGTCGAGGCGGTCCAAGAGAAGCTTCGCCTGCGCATAGGCGCTGATGTTGTCCGACTTGTTCGGCACGTTGTAATCGCGCGCGTTCACAAGGCATAAATCGAGCTGTTCCATGATGACTGGCACGTTCACCCAGCTTGCCCCTCCCAAGCCGAGTGCGATGCCGCGCACGGCACCCGGTGTGTCGGGGAAGAAGAAGTCGAAGGCCTTGCGTCCAGCGAGCGGCTCGGCGAGCTCCACGCGGATATGGCGTATCCAGCAGCGGGTTGAAAGCCCGTTCGTACCGATCGTGGACAAGCGCGAGTTCAGCTCGAGGTACTCGATGCCGCGCGCGTTGCTGAGCGCGTAATCCTCGATGCGCGTTACCTCGGTGGGAAACACCACCCTCGGTTCCGAGCTAGTGAAAACGACAACGCTCGACCCTGCACCCTCCTTGCGGCAGAGCATCCCACACGCCATGTAGAACGCGTCGTTGCCCGGGGCAACCTCGATATGCGCGAGGGACGGCATCTTGCTGCCGTGGTGTGCACCGTAGGTGACAAGCGCCCGGTCACCGAGTTCGGTCAGCGCAGCAGGAACGCGAAACTCCTCGAGGTTCGTGTCGAAAAACGCTTCCTCGCCGATCGACTCGACGGAATCGGGAAGCTCAACGTGTCGCAAGCTCTTGCACACTCGAAACGCCGAACGCCCAATCGAACGCACCGTCTGCGCAACGCGCACGGTTCGGATGTTGTCGTGATAGGCGAAAGCGTGCTCGTCGATTGCGACGGCACCGTCGAGGATGCTATAGCACTCGAGCTCGCCGTCGACGAGCTGAACAAGATGGGGACCGTTTTCCTGTTTGCGGTACAGCCCTCCCGCACCGTCGAGCAACAGGTCTTCGCAGCCTTCGCCTATGGTCAGCGTGCAATCGGGCCCCGAATGCACAACGCCGGTCCCCTTCGTCATCGATTTGCCGAGTCGCATGATGCTTGCGGGAATCTCGAGCGCAGAAATCGACGAACCTTCGAAAGCGGAATCCCCAATGGTTTCGAGGCCGTCGTTGAGCGTCACGCTCTCAAGCGATGTGCAACCGTAAAACGCCTTCTCATCGATGATGCGGAGTGAGGGCGGGGCGACGAAGCGCTCGACCCCAGAGCGCGAGAATGCAAACGGCCCGATCTCGACGAGCGAATCGGGGAACTCCACTTCACTGAGTTGCGCAAAACCGCAGCAACTCTTCCTGGCCAGCTTCTCACATCCCTGCGCGATGGCAAGCGATTCGACTGGTCGCGCGAGGGCAAGCAGCTCGGTGCCGTCCTTCGTGTAGATAGCGGTGCCATCAGTCATTATGAAGGGATTGGCCGCGTCGATTTCGACTGACTCGAGGCACGTGTCTTGAAAAACACCAGGCTGGATGGAACGCGTTCCGTCGCCTACGACGAGCTTTTTCAACTGCCCGCTTTCGAAAACGCCCTTGGTGATTTCCTCGGCCAAACCTGGCAAGACGAGCTCCTCGAGACTCGGGCAACGCGCAATCCAGCTCGACTGGAATTCCGTCACACGCGGCGGCAAGACGAGCCTTTTCAGCTTGGGATTCAGCCTGAACGCCCGCGCCCCGATCGACTCAACGCTGTCTGGGCAGACGATTTCCTCTACAACCTCGTTTTCCGAAAGCGCGTCAGCAGCGATGGCCACCACTGGCATGCCGTTGATTTCTGGCGGAACTTGCAACGTAGTAGAAGAGCTGGCGACGCCGACGATCTGCGTAATCTCTCCATTGAGCGGAGCGTGGTACCACACGTCTCCCGATTCCGCCACGAATTCGACCTTCTCCAACGTGCTGCCGAAACCGAACTCGCGGGCATGCCTGCGCTGGGAGCTCCTCCTCTGCGCACCAATTCGCTCAAAACTAGCCACCTGCTCGCTCGTCAGGGCGAATGCAGCGTTCTTGGCAGCTGAACCGCCTTCCGCAGCACCCCAAATCAAGTCGGCGTAGTTGACACCACCTGGACTCGAGGTTTGCTCTCCTTCGCCCGAGTGCTCCCTTTGAACGCCCGCGACGTTATAGGCACGTTTCGGCTCAATCTCGTCCGCAAACAAAACACAGTAGCGCAGACCCTTCTGCGTGACGATCAAAGTTGCGGCCGCCGAAGAGTCGGCGCCCTGACCATAGACCTTGCAGTCGAGCAGCCCCCGCTCGATCATCTCCTGGTACGTAGGATTGCCCTCGACTCGCGAGACGAGCATATGCGTTCCCTCGCGACCTCCAGCCGCTCGCTGCGAGGTTTGCCTGAGCGACATGTTGTAGAGCATGAGCTCCTGGTCTTCGCCGAGACGCCCCTCCGCGAGAATCTCGTCGTCATAATTCATGTTTCCACTGAGGTTTTGCAACCTAAACCTCCCGAACCCGCTCGCGGAACCGTTTCATCTCGACTTCGTCGCCCTCCTCGATAACGTTTGTGATGGCATCGATGAGCTCCTCCTTCTTTTCTGGTATCAAGGCAAGAAAGCCCACTGGCAGAGTCGAGTGGCGCGCTGCAAACAATGTGTCCACGTTGAGATGACGTACGAATTCGCGCATCTCCTCGTAACGTTCTATCTCGCCCGCTTCGACGAACTCGCCACGATCGACCGCACGTTTGATTGGCGGGAACATCTTCGTATACGGGTCGTACGTCAGCGTCATGGACACGGCGCCCACGATGTCGGGCTCTGCGAAATTGCAGAATTCCGCCGTCTTAATGGCATGCTCGAAACCGTAGCCGCGCCCTCCCAGCCCGAACATCACCGTACAAGCCCAATCGATGCCGGACTCCTTGAGCTTGGCGCCCGCTTCATAGAGCTCTGCCGAATCGTAGCCTTTGCACATGAGCTTTAGCAGGTAGTCGTCGGCGCTTTCGACCCCGAAGAACAACCGGTCGTAGCCTGCGTCTTTCAAGCTGCGTAGCTGTTCAACCGATTTATCACGCAAATCGCTGATACGCCCATAACTCCCGATGCTTTCCAAGTTCGGCAGATGTGCGTACACCAGCTCGGAGATTTCCATGAGCTCGTCGTAGCTCAGATGCAACGCGTTCGAACCCTGTAGGAACACGCGCTTGACCGGCATGACTTTGTCGCAGAGGGCAACGTACCTCAAATAGAACTCGACTTCGTCGAGCGGCACTTTGCCATAGGGAACGTTCTTGAAGAACGTGCAGAACCTGCAAGCGTTGTGAGAGCAACCTGTCGTGACTTGCAGGAACTGCGTATCGTCGCGCCACTCGTACGACGGCGAGTTGACAGGACTTGCAAACCTCGGACCATACTTAAATGCTTTGGGTAATGCAGGAATTGAGGGGCTCGTATCTCTCGACATGTTCAGCTCCTTACTGTTTCAAGCTAACAAAGCTAGAAAGGTGGCGATTGTTCTGGATATTTGCCTTCTTTACTTCCTGCAAGATACAACATCCATGTCTACAAGCGGAATCATCGTGTTTGTTGTAGTATTTGAACCAAAAGTTAACGCTACGAATCGGGGAGCCATGTACGACAAGCGACTTGATGCGG
>CACZAR010000107.1 GCA_902779135.1 uncultured Coriobacteriaceae bacterium
GAACTTTCGAACTTTTTCGATGTTGGTTCGATGGGCATCGAACATGCGCTTCTTCCCGAGCAAGGCCTTGTCGCTTCAGGCGATGTCGTCATCGGCGCCGATAGCCACACCTGCACATATGGAGCACTTGGCGCGTTTTCTACGGGCGTTGGGTCAACCGATCTCGCTGCCGCAATGGTAACCGGACGTGCATGGTTCCGCGTGCCGAGCGCCATACGATTCAATTTGACGGGAAGCCTCTCGCCCTGGGTGTCTGGCAAGGATGTCATTTTATGGATCATCGGCCAGATCGGTGTCGATGGAGCGCTGTACCAGTCGATGGAATTCGGCGGACCAGGCGTTTCGCAACTATCGATTGCCGATCGCTTCACCATATGCAACATGGCCATTGAAGCTGGCGCGAAGAACGGCATATTCCCCGTTGATGATGCAACACGCGACTATATGAATGGTCGATCCAAGCATGATCCCATTGAGTTTGCCGCAGATGATGACGCGCAATACGACGAAGTGGTCGAAGTCGATTTGTCTTCCATCCCTCCGACCGTAGCGCTCCCCCATCTGCCTTCGAACACGCGACCCGTCTCTGAGGTTTCCGATCTGACGATTGACCAATGCGTCATAGGAAGTTGCACGAACGGCCGAATCGAGGATTTTCGCATTGCCGCCAACATTCTTGACGGACATCACGTGCACCCAAACGTGCGCACAATCGTGATCCCAGCAACGCAGGAAATCTATCTGCAGTGCGTCCGCGAGGGCCTGGCCGAGATATTCGTAAAGGCTGGAGCTGCTTTAAGCACGCCAACATGCGGGCCATGCCTTGGTGGTCACATGGGCATCCTCGCCGCCGGTGAGCGCGCTGTATCGACGACGAACCGAAACTTCGTCGGACACATGGGGCATGTCGAAAGCGAAGTAGTCCTTGCCAGCCCTGCTGTTGCAGCTACATCTGCCCTCACGGGTCATATCACCGACCCGGCTTCGCTCTAGCATGGGAGGAGTTGCCATGAACGTTCAGGGACGTGTTTTCAAATATGGCGACAACGTCGACACGGATGTAATCATCCCGGCACGCTACCTCAATATCTCGAACTCGAAAGAGCTTGCAACGCATGCGATGGAGGACATCGACTCCACATTCATCGAACGTGTATCTCCTGGTGACATTATCGTCGCTACCAAGAATTTCGGATGCGGTTCATCTCGTGAGCATGCTCCACGCGTAATCAAGGACAACGGTGTTTCGTGCGTCATCGCATCGAGCTTCGCGCGGATCTTCTACCGAAATGCCATTAACATTGGCCTGCCTATTCTCGAATGCGCTGATGCAGCTGAAGCCATTGCCGACGGCGATGAAGTGAGCGTTGATTTCCAAACGGGCGTCATCGAGGACCTCACGACTGGCATCTCGTTCCAAGCTCGTGCCTTCCCTGCCTTCATTCAGAATATAATCGACCATGAAGGGCTGATGAACAGCATTAAGGAATAGCATTGCAGTCTTAAACCCATCTGCGGCTCTGCGATTATCAAGGCAAGAAAGGCAGCGATCATGAAGTACCACATAGCGTTGCTCAAAGGTGACGGAATTGGACCCGAGATCATCGATGAAGCCGTCAAGTGTCTTGACGTCGTAGCGAAAAAGTTCGGTCACGAATTCGAGTACGACACGCAGATCATCGGCGGTGAAGCAATCGATGCCGTCGGCGTGCCGCTGCCTCAAGAGACCGTTGATGTCTGCCTCGCTTCCGATGCGGTACTCATGGGCGCTGTCGGCGGGCCGAGATGGGATACAATCGACCCGTCAATCAGGCCTGAAGTTGGATTGTTGGGTATCCGCAAGGCACTTGGAACTTTCGTCAACATCCGTCCTGCGAAACTGTATGCACCTCTTGCTGATGCTTGCCCCCTCAAACCAGAACGGCTTGGTTCGGGCCTCGACCTCATCGTATGTCGAGAACTCACAGGCGATGTTTATTTCGGGCGCAAGTGGCGCGACGATGACGGCACTGGTCATGACGACATGAACTACACCATTCCAGAAATCGAACGCATCGCTCATCGAGCATATGCGCTTGCCCGAAAGCGCCGAAACCATGTGACTTGCGTCGACAAGGCAAACGTGCTCGAGACAAGTCGCGTATGGAGAGAAACCGTCGAGCGCATCGCATGCGAGTATCCTGACGTAACCACCGACTATCAATACGTTGACAATGCCTCGATGCAGCTCGTTTTGAATCCAAGCCAGTTCGATGTCATTCTTACGGGCAATCTCTTCGGCGATATTCTGTCCGACGAGGCCAGCTGTATAACAGGTTCGATCGGCATGCTTCCCTCGGCATCACTTGGAGATGGTCCTCTAGGCCTGTACGAGCCCATCCACGGATCAGCTCCTGATATAGCTGGCAAGAACATCGCTAACCCCATTGCTACGATACTCTCGGCAGCAATGATGCTGCGCTACAGCTTCAATCTCGATGCTGAGGCGCAAACAATCGAAGATGCTATTGATGCCGTACTTGAAGCCGGATTGCGTACCGGCGATATTGCAAAACAAAACGAGCAGTCAATCAGCTGCACGGAGATGGGCAATGCAATCGCTAATGCAATTGCTTCGTGAACGCAGATATGACGAGCAGGATTATTTGAGTATCTTCCCCGAGCGAATGATCACGACGGCAATCGCGCATACCAGCACTGCGAATGCGAACGGGAAAATCCACGTCTCGTCGAGGGGCAAGCCGACATTCATTCCATAGAAGCTGAACACAATGGTCGGGATAGCCATGACCAGCGTGATCAGTGTCAGCGTACGCATCGTGAAGTTCAAGTTGTTGTTGATGACGCTCGAGAACGTATCGGTGATTCCGTTCAAGATGTTCGTCGAAATCGTGCACATTTCCTCAGCCTGTTTGACCTCGAGCATGACGTCGTCGAGCAATTCCATATCGTCTTCGTACAGGTCGATGATCCGACCGTTTTTGATACGGGCGGCTGTTGACTCGACGCCTTTGAGAGAAGTCGAGAAGTACACGAGTGATTTCTCGAGACCCAACATGCGCATGAGCTCTCGGTTCTTCATCGTCTTGCGCAACGTGCGTTCGAATTCGCGAAGCTGACGGTTGATCGAGCGCAAACACACGAGGTATCGCTGCGATACATGCAAGAGCACTTGCAGGAAGAAGCGCGTGGGATGCGCGGTGTTGACCTTGCGCACTGCACCGTGCGCAAATGCAGCGACAGTCTCGTTGCGACGCATCGAGAGCGTGATGAAATAATCCTGCTCGGGAACGAACACGAATGATAGCGGGTGGGTATCGTACTGGACGATGGATTTGTCGACCGATTCGTCTTCGTCTTCAACGAACGGGCAGTCGATGATGATCAGTGCCTGGCCGGTGTCTTCATCGAGGTCAGCGTGAGCAGTCTCTTCATCGTCGAACGCGGAACGAACGAATTCCTCGGCAATACCGAGTTCATCGCGCAACCATGCGCGCTCTTCGCTTGTTGGCTCTACGACATCGATCCAGCACCCTGATGTGATGCCATCGGTCTTCGTCACTTTGCCGTCTTCGGTGATGAAGTAGTTGATCATGGTTGCTCCGTTCGACGGCTATTTCTCGAACTGATTAATTTTAGCCCAGCTAAATCGACAATCGCAAGACTGCATCTTGCGCGCAACCAAAAAGTGACGGTCCCCTTTTGGTTATTTCATCTCTTCGCGATACTGCTCCATCAAGAGCTTTTCAAGCTCGGATGAGCTCGGAGGCGAATATATGATGGCATTCGCACCAGCTTCGATCGTTGCACGAATTGATTCGGGCGTTTTACCACCTGAAGCCATGATGGGAATCGTTGGGAAATCTGCACGAATCTTTGCAACCATCTTAGGCGTGTCTTTACCACCAGCAACGTTCAGGATGGAAGCTCCATGCCTGATGCGTGCACCTACATGCGTTTTATTGCTGCTTACAATCGTGACAACGACCGGGATATCGACCAGTTGGGCAACGCGCTTGAGATCACTGTTTGGGAACCGCGTGTTGACCACAACACCGATGGCGCCTTGGCTCTCAGCGTCGTTCGCAAGATACACAGCGCGCATGCCCTGCGTAACAGCACCACCGACGCCACAGAAGACGGGTCGTGAGGCCATTGAAATAATTGAGTAGCTAATCGAACGATGTGCCGTAAATGGATACACAGCGAAAATCGCATCAGCATCACAGTTGTGAATCAATGCAACATCAGTTGTGAACAGAAGGCTCTTGATGCGTCGACCATTGATGACAATCCCCGATGCCTCTTGGATCTCTTTCGGAAGATGCAAGATGTTCTGCTTTAGGCGCGATTCGAACTCGATGACACCTTCATCGGGAACGAGTTTATGGATAACGCGTTTTTCCTTTGCCATTTTGCACCTCCATTCCCAATTCTCGAAGATTCAATAATGGCACAGACTTCCCTGGGAGCAATGTGCCATTCGTGCATGGCTTGAATGTGCAGAAGGATATAGTAGCGTATTAACGCCCGATTTTTATGGAAAGAGCTTCAACTGGACATGCCTCAATGCATTTACCGCATAGCATGCAGTCGCCGGCTCGTACGATTACGTCTTCTCCGGCTACAGGAGCATCGAGAATCTCCGGGTCGCAAAGACAAGCCTTCTTGCATTTGTTGCAACCAATGCACGTCTCGTTGTCAATGGCAACGTTGAGCAAGCCGACCTTGCCAACGACCTCGTAGAAACCACCCAAGGGACAAAGAGCGCGGCACCAAACGCGATGGCCCCAGAAGAGCTCGACAAGAATCACAGCCAGAAGTGTAATACCACCAACAAGGCTTCCAAAAATGAGGCCTTTGTATATGAAGCTGATAGGAGAAAGCGCCTCGAATACTGGAAAGCTCAAAACCAAGGACAGCACGAGAACTCCTGCTGCAATATAAACCTTTGCATGGCGCGGAAGCACCCGCTCCTCAACCTTGATCTTCAGCTTCAAGCGAATCCAATCGATTATCTCGAGAAGCAAGTTGACCGGGCACGTCCAACCGCAAAACGCACGACCACGGATTAATCCATAGAAAACCAGCACGGGAAGGACAGCCAGCAGAGCATTAAGCGCCAGCGATTTCGACGCCACCACGTATTGGAGAAATGCAAATGGATCGAGGAGGTTAATGCCGAAAATGCTGCTCGACGAGAGCGATCCGTAGAAGAAGACGTCGGCCGGCGTGCCCATCGCGTTGTCACCGCCGACGGTGCCACCGAACAAGTTCCACCCCGCCAAGAATACGGGCGCAAGAAAGACGGCGAGCACGATTACTTGCACGATGTGGCGCACTATTGTAAACGGGAAAGACTTCTTCTTTTCTTCCATATATCTAATCCAGTGCTTCCTTGCTTATGAGTCATTGGGACTGTCCCAATGACTCATTACACGCCGTCAGGATAAATCGTCTCGTCATCTTCGAAATTCAAGTAGATCAGATTCACGATTAGCACGCCTTCCCAAAACGAGATCTCGTTTGCAGTGTCGTGCGATTCGTCGACGGTCGGACGCTCAATCGTTATGACGATTTTGCAACCTTCAATCCCATGAACTTCGACGCCGTCGAGGCCGGGCAGCTTTGCCGTCCCGGAGTGCGCCGTGATCTGGGCCCGTGGCACGAATTCTGACAAGTGCCTGCTTGTCCAGGCCAGTCTCTGCGATCTGGTCCGCATCATCAAAACCGTCATATCCTATTGCCTTTTTTGCGTTTTGCAAAAGGTCACCTAAGAACATAACGGTGCCGTATGAGACGCCGCAGGCGTCGGCCATCGCCTTGACGGATGGGTAGTCCCCAGTGTCCAGTGCGGAGTTCCGGCGTCCCAGAGGGCGATCCACGAACCATTCGTGCATGGGCCGCCCCGCCTTCATACGGGCGTGGGTGCGTGAGTACGGCAGTCCCTCGCCACGGCAGAAGGCGGCGAACGTGTTGTATACACGACCGTTGTAGTTAAGGGGGAATGCGTCCGTGTTCATGCCACCGCTCCTTTCAGAAGAATGCACTTCTTCATTCTGCACCTTCTTCCTTTATCGCGATCCCCTCGTTGCACAGCCACAAGCGGAGATACACATCCTCTAACACAGACAG
>CACZAR010000108.1 GCA_902779135.1 uncultured Coriobacteriaceae bacterium
TTTCAGGTGGCACACCCTTCCCTGGGAGCCCTGCGCCATTTCTACATGACGACCATCTTTATGCCGTCAACGTCAACGATACGCATCGGCATGTCATACGCCGTCGAAAGCGCTTCTGCTGTTATAGCCTCGAGCCCACCTCGCGCGATGACATCGCCATTGCGCATGAGCAGAAAACGGTCGCAGAAACGCAATGCGAGATTGATGTCGTGAATGACCATGACTGTCGCCAACGATGCTTGCGTCGTGATCTCGCGGATGACCCTGAGAACCTCCATCTGGTTCTTCGGATCAAGCGCACTGGTCGGTTCATCCAAGAGTAAAGCTTCAGTTTCTTGCGCCAACGCACGAGCGATATACACCTTTTGTCGTTCGCCGCCAGAAAGCTCATCGCAATAGCGATCGACAAACGACTCGAGCTCCAACCGTTCGATGGCCGCTGCTACGACAGCGCGATCATTCTCGCTGATGCTCCATGAAACATGCGGCTTTCGACCCAAGAGGACTTCATCGTACACGCTGAGATGCGGAATGCGCTGCTGTTGGGTGACATATGCAATATGCTGGGCGATTTCCCTACGACCCATGCTTGATAGCTCTTTTCCACACACGCGCACCGCACCCGTCGTGGGCGACTCAATGTGGGCAAGCAAGTTGAGCAACGTTGACTTCCCTGCCCCATTGTTCCCAAGAATTGCCGTCATCGTACCAGCATGCGCTTCAAGCGTAATATCCTCGAAGACAGACTTGGCAGATCGCGGATACGAAAACGACACACCCTCAGCCTCAAAGATCAGGCGATTCGCAGCACCATGGACGTGCGCATGTTCAGGAAGCACCTCTTCATCCCCATGGACATGCATGCTTCCGTCGCCGTGATCATGTGGTTGATCGCCGCCTTCGTGTCGATGGAAATGATTGTGCACGGTGCCGTCTGCATGCTCATGCAGATGTGCGTGCAGTACTTCGTGTTCCCTGTTCTCCGCACTCATCGCTTGTACCCCTTATACAACAGGAACAGGAACAGCGGCGCACCGAGAAACGACGTAATGGCGCCAATCGGCAATATGACGGGTGAGATGACCATACGGGCCACCAAATCGGACGCCAGCATGATAGTTGCGCCCAAAGCAAGGGACGCAGGCAGGAGAAAGCGGTAGTCGTTTCCAACGAATCGGCGTGCGATGTGCGGCGCAATCAGACCGATGAAGTTGATGAGGCCGACAAACGACACCATTGCAGCTGCCATCAGCGATGCCACGAGCACACCCAGGATTCTCGTGCGCTCAACGTCGACACCCAAACCGCCAGCTACCTGTCCGCCGTTCTGGAGCGCGTTGTAATTCCAACGATTGAGAAAGAAATAAATGCTGCAAAGCACGCCGACAAACGTCATGAATCCAATCTGGGGCCACGTTGCTCGACCGAGGTCTCCGAACTGCCAGAAGATCACCTTTGTCAGTTCGATGTCGTTCGAGAAGTACTGCATGATGGTCGAAGCTCCGGCCCACAAGGCGGAAAGCGCGACGCCCACGAGGATGATGCTCTCAGGCGTGGCGAATCCCAATCTCGAGAACGCGAGCACAACGACACTCGACGTCATTGCGCCGATGAACGCGCAAAGCGCGATGACGCTCATCCCCACGCCGGAAGACGAACCGAGGACGCCCGGTATGACCATCAGGATGGCGACTGTGGCGCCGAATGCAGCTCCTTGAGAAATACCGACGGTCGAAGCGGAGGCAAGCGGATTCTCGAGGACGCTTTGCAACGCCGCACCCGCTAATGCCAAGCCCGCACCTGAGACGATGGCACACACCATTCGAGGCAACCGAATCGACTGCACGGTGTTAATGTCTTGAGGCGTTCCGATTCCGAACAACGCAAGCACGCTTTCAATCGGATTGATCCTCGATGCTCCGAAAGACAGCTCGATGGCAGCCACGACGAGGCACACTAGGACCATACCCAAGATGCAGAGCACGTAACGGCGTTCCTGCTTCTTTCGAGCACTGGTGATGTCAGACGAGTTGGTTACTTCAACCATGGCAGGTCTTCGCGTTTAGAAGCCTTCACGCTGATATGCGTCGTAGCAATCCCTGCACACGAGTTGACCGTCTTGGACGCGCAGGCCAAACTCAGCCGTGGATTCTCCGCATACCGCACACGGTTGCGACTTGAACAAGCGCGCAGGCTCGGGTAACTCGTAGAACGGCTCCTTGACATCAAACAGCTCGTCATAGGGATGGGAGAACAAGTAATCAGCTAACTCGGCACGTTCCATGCCAGCCCCGCATCCAGTTTTGAGGACGAGTCGCACAGACTTGCCGGTGTCGCGGCTGAAGAAGCTGAATGCCATCTTTCCGCGAATTCTCGTGATGAGATTCGACTTGCCGTATGTGCAGCCGAGCAGCACTTGCACGGCATCGACGCCACAGGCATCGTTCTCAACCACGGCAACTATCTCCTCATCAACTGCCGGAAGCGCTTCATCACTCAAGCCGAGCTCTGCGATTGCGCCCTCGACTGCCTTGAAGCCTATGAGCATGCCTGGGCAAACATGACCATGGAATGTCTTCACCTTGTCCAAATGCTCTTGGGTCAGCATGACGCTTCCTTCCACGCGAGAATTTACCTAGATCATTATCGCGAAGATTGTAACACGAATTATAAATACGTAATACTTTCACCAATGCGTCGGTTAACGGCACAGCGCGACGTGGACCGTTCGAGCGCCTACGCGCTGTGTGCGGTTTATAAAATGGGCGAATCAGCTCGAGACTACTTGGACTTCTTCGATTTCTTGGAGTTTGCCTTGGCCTGCGTGTTCTTCTTGGGATTCAGGTCTGCTTCCATGGGGTGCATGCGCGAACCGATCCACGCACCGGCAATGCAGCCGAGCGTCGGCATGACGATGTAAGCGGCTATATTGCGCATCACGATAATCGGTTGGTTGACGGCGGCCGTGATGGTTTCCCCGTCGGCCGAGTTAGCAAGCAAGGCAGCTGTCAAGGAAGCGTTGGACTCCCATGTGGAAGTGACAACCATAGAAACGAGACCCAAGACCAAGCAAATAGCCAACATCGTCACATACAAGGACCGTTCGATGGTGTGCGCCGTCATGGCAACAATGAGCGAGCAGATGAACATGACTGCACAAGGTACGACGATGACCAGCGTCTCAAAAGTTGGTACGTCAAGACCTGGCACAGCATTGAGCACTTGCATGAAAATGAAAGCACATGTTGCAATACCCGCCAAAGTCACGGCAATGATGACCGGAAGATGCCGTTTCAAGCTTTCTGTCATGAGCAGATTCCTACCAATCTCGTGCAAATCGGTGAATTCCAACACACTTTAGAACCCTGTGCGATAATAGGTTTTCATCCTAACACGGTAGACGCACGCCCGCAGGCGTCACCGAAGAGAACAACGAACGGATGCGGGCTCGAAACACAATTTAGGAAGGGTGCTTGTATATGTCAAATTGCATCGTAGCTCAATCCGGCGGTCCCACGTCGGTCATCAACGCCACCGTTGCCGGTGTCGTCAAAGGCAATCAGATGAACCCGATCTACGACCACGTTTACGGTGGCCTCAACGGCATCGAGGGCATTCTTGCCGAGCGCTTCGTCGACTTGACGAACATGACCGAAGAAGAGAACCGCACGCTGCAGCAGACGCCGTCATCGGCTCTTGGCTCGTGCCGCTACAAGCTGAAGCGCGACAACCCCGAGGACTTCGAGAAGCTGCTCAAGATCATGGAGAAGCACGACATCGAGACGCTGTTCTACATCGGCGGCAATGATTCGATGGACACCGTCGCAGCGCTTTCCGAATACGCTGAGAAAAACGGCATCACTGACCGCCGTTTCGTCGGTTGCCCCAAGACGGTCGACAACGACCTGATGCACATCGATCACTGCCCCGGCTTCGCTTCGGCAGCAAAGTTCATCGCTGTGACCGCCCTGCAGACATGGCTCGATGTCAACGTCTACCCCGCATCGCGCCAGGAGGTGTTCATCCTCGAGACCATGGGTCGCGACGCTGGTTGGCTGGCAGCCTCCTCGTGCCTGAGCGGCAAGATCGACATCTTGATTCTTCCCGAAGAACCCTTCGACAAGGACATCTTCATTTCCCGCGTGAAGGAATGCATCGAAGCGAAGAGCAAGTGCTACGTCGTCGTCTCCGAGGGCGCACGCTTTGCCGATGGCACCTACCTTGCTGCTGGCGAATCGAAGAACGACCTGTTCGGCCATGCAGTGCTCGGTGGAGCCGGAAAGGCACTCGAAGCCATGATTCTCGAGTCTGGCGCCGCATCGCGCTGCAAGGTCCAGGACCTCGCCACCGCCCAGCGCAGCCATGCGTCCGAGCAATCCCTCGTCGACCGCACTGAGGCTTACCGTCTCGGCCTTTCCGCTCACATGCACTCTGCCGACAAGAGCTTCACGGGCCATATGATTGCACTTAAGCGCCGTGACAGCGAAGAGTACGACGTCGAGTACTTCACCATCCCGGCCAAGGAAGTCGCGAATTTCGTGAAGCACTTCCCTGCTGAGTGGATTCTGCCCGAGTATCGCGGCATCACTCAGGAAGCCTACGACTACTTGCAGCCGCTCATCGAAGGCACTCCGTACATCACGTACAAGAACGGCCTGCCTGCCTACGTCGAGCCGTACTACCTGCGCTAGGATGCCTGATTGGAGAAGCTACAGATCTGAACCATCTGATAGCGCGAACAGTTCGCGGCGATCTGGTCGTGCTCGGTCGCGCCAAGCTTCTCGCGACCGAGCCTCCAATGCTTCGCGAAGCAAATCGCATGATGACCGCCAACGCTCGTCATCTCAGGCGAACTCGCGAAACAGGTCCTCGTATCGCAAAGCAGGTTCGCGTGAAACGGGAGCAAACCGAAACGCCCGCCCCGTGCATCGTTCAACGAGCACGCGGCGGGCGTCGCAATCTTCGGTCCGCAATTCATCAGGCAACGTGAGAGCCACTCGAAGCTCTTCATCCACATCAAAGCGTACGGCATCTGGGCCGTTTTCTCCACGTGTGATAATCGCAATCATTCTTGCATTGCTCGTCATCATGATGGTGTTCTTTATCTCCAACTGCAAAAAAGACGAAAACACCTCTGCCAAAGACACGACCATGCAATCAACCCAAGCAGCGACGGCGAGCTCGACCGCTGCAGCTGATCCTGCGCGCACAAGCGTGTCGTTCGTCGCTGTCGGCGACAACGTCCCCAACGACGTGCTGGCAGCATATGCTGACGAGCAAGCGGGCAGTGTGGGCGATGGCAACTACGATTACCGACCCTTGTTCGCGCACATCAAAGACTACGTTTCCAGCGCCGACCTCTCGTACATCAACCAAGAAGTGCACATCGGAGGCGAAGATATCGGCCCGCGCGGATGGCCGAGCTTCAATGCAACTGACACGATGGCCGACGCCGTAGTCGACGCTGGGTTCGACTTCGTAGCATCCGCTTCCAACCACTCATACGACTGGGGTCTATATGGCGCAATCGAGCATTCGCGCGAGGTATGGAACGCGCAACCCGTCGCCTTCACAGGCACAGCCACCAGCTGGGACGAAGCGAATGAGATACCGGTCATCGAGCGCGACGGCATCGCGTTTGCTCTCTTGGACTACACCTACGGCCTGGGAGGCTTCGATCGAAGTGAGGTCCCCGAATACGCTGTGAACTTCATTGACGAGGACCGCATCAGACAAGATGTACCACGTGCAAAAGAGCTCGCTGACGTTGTGCTCGTAGCCATGCATTGGGGCACCGAGAACCAGATAGAGCCGGATGAGGACGAGCTGTACTACGCGCAGCTGCTTGCAGATCTGGGTGTCGACGTAGTGCTGGGATCACACCCGCATGTGACTCAGCCTATGACATGGTTGATTGGCGAATCGGGAAATCGCACGCTCGTGTGCTACTCGCTTGGCAACTTCATCATCCAGCATGCCGCCCCCACGCCTAACAACGACCTCGAGGGCATGCTGTCATGCGACTTCGTCCGACATGATGCTGAGGGCGAAGATGGGTCGATCGAAATCGAGAACATCAAGTG
>CACZAR010000109.1 GCA_902779135.1 uncultured Coriobacteriaceae bacterium
CATAAGCGGCTCCGGCCCGCACACGGCAACGTAGTCGTATGGGTGTCCGTCATCCGAGCACCCATCGCGCAGTCGTTCTTCGACAAGCGACGTGCAGAAGCCCGCACGACCATAGGTTCCATCATCAGTTGCACACCATGGTTCTTGGCCGAGGAGCTGACTGTAACGATCACGACATACAAGCGCCTTCTCGGTTTGCGCTCCCAATACGACGTCAAGATGGCACCCGGATTTCACAAGCAAATCGGTCAGCATGAACAAAGGAGCAGCTCCAACGCCTCCCCCAACGAGGAGTGCATGCTCGAAATCGGTTGACCACGTGTTGCCAATCGGACCGATAAGCTCGAATGTACCCTCGTTAATCTCTGGCATGATTTGGGTGATCGAGCCGACTTCCTGGTACAAGACGTCAAGCGTCCCTGTACCTGCATCAGCTGCATAAACGGAAAACGGACGGCGAAGGACGTGCTCTTGATGCCCTGGAACCTTCATGTGTATGAACTGACCAGGCTTGATCGATTGAGCAATAACGGGCGATTCAAGCTGCATCAGATGCAGCCTGGGCCCAACTTGTTCGTTCGAAAGCAATCGTGCGGATTCGTTTACAAGCTGTCCCATGCGACCCCCTTACTTCATGCTCGCATTCTCTGTAGCAATTCTATCATTGATGCGCAAAAGCAATTGCATGCCGATGGCACACTTCGTCCAGAAAATGGTGCAGCATTCGAACCCACGAACCCAGCTTGTATCATGTGCATGACAAGCAGATTAATCGTTCTAGTCGTTCTTGATTGCCTCGGTCTCAAATACGAACTTTACCGAACCCGTCGTTCCGTCTGTGATGCCTGCAAAGTTCTTGTAGAAACCACCTGCATCCGTAACTGCAACGAGACGATTGCCGAGCTTTACAATCCTGTTATCGATGGCATCAGCGATCTTCGACACTCCTTCGTCGTTGAATTGCTGCAGGCCTTCAGCCATTGAATTCGAGCCATCTGCAGCCTGCTGCGTAGCGTCGGAAAGCTGTGAAGCTCCTTGCGAAATCTGGCTTACGCCCGAAGCGATTTGGCTCATACCGGTCGCGAGCTCACCAGACTTGCTCTCGAGCATGGCGAGTCCGCTATCGATTTGGTCTGCACCGGACTTCAATGCAGCAGCAGCGTTGATGAGAGTACCAGGCTCATTATCAGATCCAAAACCCCCAACTGCTTGTTGCAGCCCATCGGCAAGAGACCGTGCCGCCTGACTTGCGCCCGAGAACTGGTCCTTCGCACTTTTCAATCCATCCGCAGCTGGCCCGATAGCCACATTGGAAAAACCCTTCGCCGATTCGTTGACTATTGTTGCGTTTTTAGCGGCGGAATCCAAGGCTAGTTTCGCATTATCTATGGATGCCTTCTGCGCGTCTGTCATACCTTCAGTATTGATATTGGCAAGTGTATTTTGAGCACTTGCGATATCAGCTGACACCTTCGGAGCTGTCGTTTGGATAGCAGTTATTGCCTGGTTGTCAGCCTCGAGCTCCTGTTGAGCATACCCCAATACCGTGATGAGGTCTTCGACTCCCCCGGATGAAAGGCCGTCCGCCAACCCCTCAGCACCTTGTTGTGCTTGATATAGAGAGCCCTTCATCTCAACAAGCCCTTGTTTGAGGCCGCCGATGTTATCGGCCAGCGTCGTCGAACCAGCATGAAGCTGGGAGATGCTGTTGGTCAACGCCGGCACTTCGTTCGTAGCGCTCGCTAAACTCGCGTCAAGCTGCGAAGCCCCATCAGAAAGCGACTTTGCGCCGTCGGCTAACTCTTTCAATCCGTCAGTCAGTTCATTTGAGCCCTTTGTCAACTCAGACATAGCGCTCTTCAAGCCGCTCGACGCGTCAGCGTATTCGCCCGTATTGAAATCAGATGCATCGAAGCCGTCAAGCAGGTCTGGTGAAACCATCGTGAGCGACGAGCCTAATTCGAAATCGACCGCATCTGCTTCTACCTCGAAGTAGTCAGGAACTTCAAAATCGTCGCCCGCATCGAGACTCGACGCCAAACCGGGCATCGCGTAGCCAAGGGCAATTGTGCGATCACCGTCCTCTATGAGGCGACCATTCGTGACCTTGACGTTGGAGAAAACATCGTTGTCGAGCATCAAGCCCGTCATAGCTGCAAACGGCGTGTAAACCTGAAATCCGTCAGCAGTCGTCTGCGAGTTGTTGATGTAGTCGTACCTTATGACCACATGGCCCGACTTGCCACGAAGCTCCTGCGGTGTGATATATGAGCCGTTGTATCGGTACGTGACCTTAATCTCGATTGGAAGTGCAGCGTTCGTCGTACCCGAGTAAACGATGTCTTTCCCGCTCGGTGAATGCCAGACCAATTCACCTTCCTGGGTGAATGAGACGTTCTCATCGTCGGCCTTAAGATCGCCGAGGCTCGTTACGTCCGCAACATCAGTGCTTCCATCCGTCTTCAGCGTCGTGGAAACTTTTACGTTTTTCACCGAACCATCTGCATATGTGCTGACGTTGACGGTTTCGTTCTTCTCCGAGGCGACAGGCGCATTGCTTTGATTCGACGTGATAGATGCTGCATCAGCAGATGAAGAACCAACGTCATCAGCGAGCGCATAGCCCGCAGGAGCAACGATCATCGCGCTCAATGACGCAATCACCAACGTATATCCAACCGATGTGACAATGCCCTGTGTGGCCGTCATGCCCATCTCCGTTCCCGCATATCGAGAATCGATGCTTCGTTTTAGGTTAAAATGCCATGACGAATTGTAACGCATAGCTAACTTTTATAGGTGAATTGGTTCTTCGGTAATCTTCCCATCTTCCATCGTCGCATAACCACCAACGTAGACATCGGTTGCACGACCCGTAAGCTCACAACCGATAAATCCAGAGTTCTGGGCTTTCGATTCGAATTCTTCTTCAGTAACCGTCCACTTCAAATTGGGATCGATAACCGTCAGATCCGCGCGGCTTCCAGCCTCAATTGCCACACGATCGATGCCGAGAATTCGTCGAGGATTGACGCTCATGAGCTCAACCATTCTCTCCCAGGTGATCTTGCCGGTGTTAACAAGATTGCCAACTACGCAACCAACACTTGTTTCGATACCCGTCATCCCGAAGGGGGCGAGCTCGAACTCGCGCGCCTTTTCATGTGCTGCATGGGGCGCATGATCGGTGACGATGCAATCGACCGTTCCGTCGACGACACCTGCTATGACGGCTTCCGCATCAGCCGCAGTGCGTAGCGGTGGATTCACCTTGAAGTTCGTGTTGTAGTCATCGCCGATGCACTCTTCGGTCAGGAACATGTGATGTGGCGTGACCTCGCAGGTAACCTTCACGCCATCAGCTTTCCCACGTCGCACAAGATCGAGACCATGCGCCGAAGAGAGATGCTGGATATGAATCGAACAACCGGTGAGCGCCGAGATTTCGATGTCGCGTGCAATCTGAATTTCCTCACCAGTGGCAGGCCAACCGAGCAACCCAAGACGCGTGGAAACAACGCCTTCATTTATCTGGCCTTTTCCTACCAAGCTTTCGTCCTGGCAATGACTGCTCACGGCCTTCCCGAACTGTGCAGCATAATCCATTACACGCCGCATCATGCCAGCTGACTGGACGCCGCGCCCATCGTCTGTGAACATGACAGCGCCGTGTGCGACCATATCGCCCATTTCAGAGAGCGCCTCGCCCTTCTCGCCTGCAGTGCAAGCGCCCGATACGTGTACGCAGCACTTCCCCACTGCTGCCGCTTTCGAGCGTACGTACTCGACAACGGCGCCAGTATCGATGATCGGATTGGTGTTGGGCATGCAGCAGATGTCCGTGAAGCCACCGTGTGCTGCTGCACGCGTGCCGCTTTCAATGTCTTCCTTGTACTCTTGGCCCGGATCGCGCAAATGTACATGCATATCAACGAGGCCCGGTACAACCACCTTGCCACCGAGATCCCGCTCGATGCCCTTAGCCATCTCGAGATCATGCCCGACCTCGACGATCTTTCCGTCACGAATCAAAATTTCGCACACCTCGTTGATGCCCACCTGTGGGTCGATTACATGTGCGTTCTTCAATAGCAATGCCATGTGCAGCTCCGTTCAATTTCAATCAAGCTGGCTAAATCTCAATGCGTTGAACGTGACCACCACTTTCAACGCGTACGGTTGCTTACGAAAGCGAATCCTCGCCGCCTCCGAGCAGCAGGTACAGAGCCGCCATGCGCACGAGCACGCCGGCATAGACCTGGTCGAGGATGACCGATCGTGTCGGGTGGTCCGCCATGAACGAGTCGAGTTCGACTCCGCGGTTAATCGGACCCGGGTGGCAGATGATCGCATCAGGCCGCATGATCTTGTCACGCTGCTCATTGAGCCCGAAGAGCATCGAATACTCGCGCAGGCTCGGGAAAGGAGCCCCCTCGAGACGTTCCTGCTGGATGCGAAGCATGTAGACCACGTCGAGGTCGGGAAGCACATCGTCGAGCCGTGCGGAAACGGCATCGGCACCGAGGGCTTCGGGCGCCGGCGGCATGAGCGTCGCAGGCCCGATGAGGGTAACCCTCGCTCCCATCGTTTTGAGGGCGGGTACGAGCGATCCGCAAACGCGGGAGTGGCTGATATCGCCGACGATACCCACATGCAATCCGTCTATATGGCCTTTTGCCTCGCGGATTGAAAACAAGTCGAGCAATGCCTGCGTTGGATGTTGGTGCTTGCCGTCTCCCGCATCGATAACGCTCACGCCGGAGATGTCGGCAATCCTGCGCGGTACGCCCGCATGGCGATCGCGCACAACGATCATGTCGATCTTGTACGAGCAGAGCGTTTGAACTGTATCGTCGAGGCTCTCGCCTTTCACGGTCGATGTTGACGAGCCTCCAAAATTCAACGTATCGCAGCTCAGACGCTTTTCGGCGATTTCAAACGAAGATCGCGTGCGCGTCGAGGGTTCGTTGAACATGTTCACAACCGTATATCCCTTGAGCACGGGCACTTTCTTGATGCGCCGCTCGTTGATCGCCTTGAATCGTTCGGCTGTGTCGAGAATCAACGTCAGGTCTTCCGCCGAATATTCTCGGATGTCGATGAGATGCCTGTGGTCGAATGCCATGACTATTCACCGTCCTTCTTGGACGTGCCGAGCGGCGCCGAACCGGCTCGTTTGCCATGTTCAATTTCTAAAATCTCGACCTGAGATTTGCCGTCCGTTTCTTCAAGGAAGAGCCTGACGTTCTCTTCAGCCGATGACGGAACGTTCTTGCCGACGTAATCAGCCCGAATCGGAAGCTGACGGTGCCCGCGGTCGATCAACACGGCAAGCTGGACCGTTCCGGGACGTCCGATATCCATGAGCGCATCGAGCGCTGCGCGGATGGTGCGACCCGTATACAGCACGTCGTCGACGAGCACGATGTCACGTCCGTCGATATCGAACATGATGTCGGTTGATAACACTTCGGGGGAAACGTATGTCGCGAAGTCGTCTCGGTAGAAGCTGATGTCGAGGCGCCCGAGCGGCACGCGAACTCCCTCGATTGCCTCGATCTTGTCAACGAGGCGTTTGGCTATAGTTTTGCATTTCATTGCGTCGGACTCAAAGGCGAAGTCAGCAGTACAAGTTCTGAACAACCGGAGCTTTTCACTGTAGAGAATACGGATGGGACATGGCAGGTTGTAAGCCATGACGCATTCTCTGATCCGGTATCCATGAATGAAGAGGAAAACACCGTTACGTTCTGGCACTGCGGCACAGCCGCATGCACGTTGGCACGCAAAGATACAGGCGCTGTGGTAGGCGTTCATCCAAACAGGAAGATCGGTCCGGCCATGGACTTCGGATGTGAAGCTTTCCCTGAAGCCACCATATTCCGCTTAGGCCGTGAGCCTGGCGGCACTTACCGCTTCTTCATACTGGAGGGTGAAGCTCTCGACAGGCCGAAGCAGTTCACAGGCACTTCAATAGTAATAAAAACAAAA
>CACZAR010000110.1 GCA_902779135.1 uncultured Coriobacteriaceae bacterium
AGATGCACGTGATTATTCATCAGGCACCATGCGACAAGAGCCCCCGACGATTCGTCTGTGTATTTGAAGAGTGCCTGGAGGTATTGCGTGCGGTCGGCATCATCTTCGAAGATGACTTTGCGCCCTGATCCGCGAGCCGTCACATGATAGTAGTCGCCTTCGGACACATTGTCGAATCGCGGTCTTCTTGCCATGGCAACCCCTCTCTCCTCATGTTGTTAGCGGGGCATGATAGCGCTTAAAGGCTTTCTCCATCATTCTGTTTGCGAAGCGTTGCGAATCGAAGGCTTTTCAATGGATTTTGCTAAAAGGTAATTTGCTGAACAATGCAGCGGGCCGCGCTCCCAATAGCATGCGCAAAAAAACGGGCCGACTAGTATCAGCTCTATCACCCATAAACTATGACTAAAACACCACAAGACATTTGGCCTGTCCCCAATGGCACGTTTGTTAAACCTTGAGAAACTGCTCCGTTCTCGGCTGTGGTGGAGTAGAGTGGAACAGTACCGA
Source organism: uncultured Coriobacteriaceae bacterium (assembly GCA_902779135.1). Taxonomy (GTDB): domain Bacteria; phylum Actinomycetota; class Coriobacteriia; order Coriobacteriales; family Eggerthellaceae; genus UBA9715. The sequence goes on from CACZAR010000110.1 coordinate 511, forward strand.
AAACCAAGCCTTAGAGGAGGCATTTCATGGCGAAGAAAGATTTGGATTGGGGCAACCTTGGGTTCAACTACATGCCCTGCGATTACAGCTACGTGTGCAATTACAAGGATGGCGCGTGGGAAGAGGGCGGTCTGACCGATGACCACACCCTCACGCTCAGCGAGGATGCTGGCATCTTCCATTACTGCCAGGAGATCTTCGAGGGCTTGAAGGCCTACACGACCGAAGATGGTTCGATCGTGTGCTTCCGCCCCGACCTGAACGCCCAGCGCATGTACGACTCCGCTGAGCGCCTCGTCATGCCGCCGTTCCCGATCGACAAGTTCGTCGATGCCGTCAAGCAGGTCGTCGCGGCTAACGCCGACTGGGTTCCGCCGTTCGGCTCGGGCGCCACGCTCTACATCCGCCCGTTCATGGTCGCCACGGGCAATGTCATTGGCGTGAAGCCTGCTGACGAGTATCAGTTCCGCATCTTCGTCACGCCGGTCGGCCCGTACTTCAAGGGCGGCGACACATCCGTGAAGCTGGCCATCGCCAAGTACGACCGCGCTGCTCCGCATGGCACGGGCAACATCAAGGCCGGTTTGAACTACGCCATGAGCTTGCTTGCCGTGACCGAGGCACACAACGCCGGCTACGCCGAGAACATGTACCTCGACTCTCAGAGCCGCACCTATGTCGAGGAGACCGGCGGTGCCAACATCATCTTCGTCGACAAGCAGGGCAACCTGGTCGTTCCGCAGTCGGCGACCGACTCGATTCTGCCGTCCATCACGCGCCGTTCGCTTGTCGTGGTGGCACGCGATATCCTCGGCATGAACGTTATCGAGCGTCCCGTGAAGTTCGAGGAGGTGCTCGCAGGCGACTTCGTCGAGTGCGGCCTGTGCGGTACGGCAGCCGTCATCTCGCCGGTCGAGAAGGTGGAAGGCGACGGCGTCGACGTGACGTTCCCCGACTGCGTGGGCACGAGCGGCCCGGTCATGAAGAAGCTACGTGAGACTCTCACAGCCATCCAGACCTGCGCCGCCGAAGACCCGTTCGGCTGGGTGTGCAAGATTTCGTAACGACTTCATGGTTGACAGGTAGTCGTCAGGAGAGAGGACAAACATGGCTCGGCATAATCTGAAAGATCTCAAAGGTTCGATCGTTGCACTTGTCACGCCGTTCAAGGAGGATGGCAGCGTCGATTTCGACGCGATGGGCAAGCTGATCGACTTCCATTTGGAAAACGGGACCGACGCGATTCTCGTGCTGGGCACGACGGGCGAGAGCTCCACGATGTCCCACGAGGAAGACGACGCCGTCTGCGAGTTCGCAGTCAAGCGCATCGACGGCCGCGTGCCCGTCATCGCGGGCAGCGGTTCGAACTGCACGCAGACCATGCTCGAGAAGAGCCTGCGTTACCAAGAGATCGGCGTCGACGGCCTGCTCGTCATCACGCCGTATTACAACAAGGCCAACGAAGAGGGCATGTACCAGCACTTCAAGACCGTTCTCGATGCTGTCGACATTCCGTGCATCCTGTACAACGTTCCCGGCCGTACGGGCTGCAGCATTTCCGAGTCGGTTGTCGCACGTCTAGCTGAGCATCCCAACGCGCTCGGCATCAAGGAGGCCAGCGGCTCTATCGCTTACGCCTCGCGCATCGCGCGCTACCTGAGCGACGACTTCTTCATGTTCTCGGGCAACGACGACATGGTCGTGCCGCTCATGTCGCTTGGCGCACGCGGTGTCATCAGCGTGTGGGCCAACGTTGCGCCCAAGACCGTGCATGACATGGTGTTCGACTGGCTCGAGGGCAGGCACGAGCAGGCGCTCGCCACGCAGCTTGCCAACCTCGACCTGATTGCGGCACTGTTCTGCGAGGTCAACCCGATTCCGGTGAAGGCTGGAGTCGAGATGATCGGTTATGCGCCCGCGCACTACCGCTTGCCGCTCGCGCCGATGGCGCCGGCGAACCTCGCGCGTTTGGAGGGTGCCATGAAAGAGCGCGGCCTGATCGCGTAAGTGTTTACAGCCGGGCTTCGGATGTAGCTTCGCCAACTTCATAAAGGCATGAACTGGGCCGGGAGAAATGATCTCCCGGCCCATTCTTTTGAAGCCCGTCTTGAAAACACGGGTTTGGAAGTTGAGAATAATCGCATAACAGATGCCGTCGATTGAGGGAGGACGCTATGCAAGGAAGGTTCGTCCATTGGTGCATTCACGTACTCGACTTGGAGAAGTCGCTCGAGTTCTACGAAAAGGCTTTGGGACTTACCGTCCATCACACGATGGGCCCCGAAGATGGGTCGTGGTCGAATACGTATCTGGCAAACGACAAGACGCCGTTCCAGATTGAGCTCACGTGGAACCGCGGGCGCACCGAGCCCTACGAGAACGGCGGCAAGGGCACCCACATCGCATTCAGGGTGGAAGATTTCGAGGCAGCACACAAGCTCCATGAGGAGATGGGGTGCATTATTCGCGAGAACCCGCGCATGGGCTTGTATTTCATCGAGGACCCAGATGGCAGCTGGATTGAGATTCTGCCCGAAGAATGAACGACCGAGTGCGGTGAATGAATGTAAAACGGCCGTCCGACGTTGATGTCGGGCGGCCGCTTGTTGTGCAGCAGATGCTCCGTTGATGTGACTATTTCACCTGGTAGTCAACGGTCGCCTGAATCATGGCGTCGACGTTTTCCTGCTTGGCATTCAGCGGGCAGTCGCAACCCGAGCTGACGATGAGGCCGGTCGAGGGTCCCACATCGTCGATGAGCTTGGTCACGTAGTCGTAAGTCTCACTCTCGGACCCCATTGCGAGCAGCGTTGCGGGGACGTCGCCCTGGATGGCCATACGGTCGCCGAGCACCTCGCGGGCGAGACGGATGTCGGTCGAGCCGTCCAGCATGAGCAGACACTTGCGCGCGGGCAGCTCCTTGAGCGTTTCAAGCTCGCTGTCCCACGGTGAGTCGAAGTGCAGGATGGGTAGCACACCGCGCTCGAGCGCTGCATCGATCAGCTTGACTTCGTAGGGCCAGACGAACTCCATGAAGGTATCGTGGCTCATCAGGTTTGGTGCGGCACGCCAGCCGCCGACCCAGGTACCGATGGGTTTGTTCTTGTCGAGCGTCTTGCAGAAATTGGCATAGCTGAACTCGAACATCTTGTCCATGGCTGCTTTCACGAGCTCGGGTTCGTCCATGATGTCCATGAAGAAGTTCATGAGCGTGCGTGCGCCGCACAGGCCTTCGATAGGTGTGCCGGCTAGCGCACCGTTGATGACGGCCACGTCCGCTTCGTCCTTGATGCGCTGGTTGATGTTGGCGCGTTTGGGGCCCAGCTCGGCCATCTTTGCCATGGGGTCGTTCAGCTTTTCCTTCATGAAGCGTGCAGCCCAAGGACCGTATCCCTCATCGATGATGGCCTGATAGTCTTCCTCAGACATAATCTCTTTCTCGTCGAGCTGCCACAGTTCGTCGTCGGCCAACTCTTCGCCGGGAAGCTTGATTTGAGACAGCCACAGAATGGCCAAGCCATACGGGTTTTGCACGGGGTTGTGCATGGTGTCGATGCCGGGATGATCGTGGAGGAAGTCGATGACGGCATCGGTGGCGGGTTCTACTTGGGTGATGTGCTCGGCAATCGACAGGCCCTGGATGCGGGCGATATATGCCGGGCCGCTGTAGGAGAAGGGAATCTTGTCGACCTTTTTCATGCAAACTGCATCAAGTGTTCTTTGAAGGCGTTCTTCATAAAGACCCATAGCTGCTCCTCTATTGTTGCTGGTGATAGGTGAAGCGATGCTGCTTCTTGAAAAAGCTTAGCAAGCGGTTCTTGTTCGGTCATCTATGATGCTTGAGAATAAGTAGCATAAAATTTGTGCAAGATGCATAATAGTATCGAGCCATGGAGATAGCAGGCGTGGAGAGGAAAGAGCATGAAGCTCTCATTGCAGTTGGTCGCAGAGCGTCTGTCTGCGCGAGGTTTTCAGGCATATGTTCTGAACGACACAGGTTGGCAATTTGATAAGTTGCGTTTGCTGCCATCCGAAAACGAACCGCTTGTTGGTGGAGCTCTCTACATTTGCGACCGTCTTGCCGGTGGCGCGCGGGTGTCGGATGAGCCGTCTGATACATCCTATGCGTTTGCCTTTGCGGGGCAATTGCAGCCTGACCGGTCTGAACCTTGTCTGGTTGTGGAAGATGCCGCCGATGCTGGGGAACTCCTCAATTTGATAGCTGACATCCACGACGAACTTGCCGCTGCGGTGTCACGAGCCCGCGATTTGATCTGGGAGGCTGATGGTCTTGCGGGCATCGTGCAGGTTTTGTCAGACTTCGTCGGCAATCCCGTTTACATCGTCGATTCGAGCTTCAAGGTCATGGCTATCGTGGATGATCCCGACATGGAGGAAATGAGCGTCAACTGGATGCATGCAGCCAAAAGGGGCTACCTATCCTATGACGTCGTCGCCGGTCTTATACGCAGTGATGAGTTGCATGAGATAGAGCGCTCGGCCTGCTCGACCATGGTCAGGTCCCAGTTCTTCTACACGCCATTCGCCAACTACAACTTGCGAGCGGATGGCAAGGTTCGCGGCCATCTGTTTGTCGTCGAGATGTACAAGTCGGTGACGGCGGGCGACCTCGAGCTTGTCGACCTGATAGCGCCGCTTACCATGCGTGCGTTGCTGGCAGACCCCCAGTTTCAATCGCAGCGAGGCCCGCTCTACGAGCGGTTCGTCATCGATTGGCTCGAGGGCAATCTGCACGACTCGGCCTATGTACGCCGCCAGCTCGATGCGCTCAACTTCGACGCCGAGAGCTGCTCGGTGGTCGTTGCCATCAAGTTGTCGGAAGAAAGCGATTTTCACAGGCAGCATCTCGCACAATTGCTCGAGGATCGTCAGGGATGCCGATCGGTTTCTCATGGCGAGCACGTCGTTGCCCTGTTCCAGCTGCAGCGCCACAAGGAAAAGGAAAACGTGCTGCGCAAGGTTCGCTCCATCTGCCACAGCCAACATTGCCGTGCGTTTGTGAGTGATGTGCAAGATCGTTTCCTCGACACGCCACGCGCCTACCGTCAGGTATGTGAAGCGGCGCGCATCAGCGAGGCCATGGGGCTTGAAGACGAGGTTGTATGCTATGGCGATGTGGCAGCTTACCAGCCGTATTTGAACTTTTCGTCAGCAGATGAGCTCGATGCGTTCTGCCATCCGGCCGTCGTCACGCTGCGCGTTTACGACCGCACTCACGCCGTGCAGCTGTTGCCGACGCTTTCGGCTTTCCTCAAAAACGACCGCGATGTGCAGTTGGCAGCGGCCAAGTTGTTCATTCATCGAAATACGCTGTCATATCGGTTGAAGAAGATCCTCGAGATGTGCCCGCTTGATCTTGACGACTTCAACACCCGCCATCGGCTGCTCGAATCTATCTTGATCGTCGAGAACTACGATGGCATAACCGCGCATCTGCGGGAATAAGCGTATTGCTATC
>CACZAR010000111.1 GCA_902779135.1 uncultured Coriobacteriaceae bacterium
AACCGGCGCCGAGCCGAAGAAGAGCGTGAACCTGACCACGGTGATTTTGATCTCGCTTGCAGCGGGCATCGTCGTCGGCATCATTTGCTCAGTCGCGGTGCCCGATGCTCCATTTCAGTAGTTCGTTTGACATGGTTCTATTATACGCTCACCAAAACTCGAGGTCGCCAATGCCAGAATAAGCCGTCCATACGGCACTTCACGCGCGAAATACAGGAATCGCCCACCGCGCAAAAGGCCCCTCTTCCGAACGCAGTCGCGCAAGCGCCAGCCTGGCGCCTGCGCGAGTGGGCCCATTTTGCGATTACGATTACTCCTCGCCTCCGCCGAAGATGATGCCTTCGTCAATGGTCGGCAGCTCTTCGCGCGTCTCATGCCAGCACTCGGTGGCAGGCATGCCGGGGAAGTTCTCGGCCACGAAGACAGGATCGAGGCCCTGAGCCTTCTGGGCCTTGTAGTCGTCGAGGGCGGCAAATGCCCACTTGCCCAGCAGGAAGATGACCACGATGTTGATGAAAGCCTGAATGCCCATGAAGATGTCGGCCAGGTTCCACGCAAGCGTCAGAGTGGATTGGGCGCCGAAGAACACGACGACGGCACATACGAGACGGAACACCGTCAGAGCAGTCTTGTTCTGAGTGATGAACTTGAAGTTCTGCTCGGCGTAGTAGTAGTTGCCGACGAGGCTCGAGAACGCGAACGCGAAAATGGCAATGGTCATGAAGATGATGCCTGCATCGCCGAATGCGTACAGCATGGTCTGCTGGACGAGCGGCATGTTCGTCAGACCGTCAGCTGCACCGCCGAACGGCGTGAGCTCCATGTGGCCCTGGACGAAGATCATGATCATAACTGCCGAGCAGGTGCAGATGAGGATCGTGTCGATGAAGACCGACAGCGTCTGCACGAGGCCCTGCTTAACCGGATGCGACACGCTGGCTGCAGCAGCGGCGTTCGGAGCCGAACCCATGCCTGCCTCGTTGGAGAACAGGCCGCGTTTGATGCCCTGAACGATCATGGACCCAGCGAAACCGCCGACAATCGATTCGAAGTCGAATGCCTCCTGGAAGATGAGCCCGAACACAGCCGGTAGCGCGCTGGCGTTCATGACAGCCATAACAATGGCCAACACCAGGTAGAGGATTGCCATCGCCGGCACGATGGCCGACGTGAGGAAGCTAATGCGGTGAGTGCCGCCAAACAGCACGAACGCGAAAACGATGGCCAGCAGCAAACCGATAACGAACGGAATCTGCGTTTCGAAATAACCCGGAGCACCTGCAGTGTTAATGACAGCCTGATCATAGAAGTATTCGATCGACGAGCTCATGTTATAGGTCTGGAGACCGTTGAAGCCCAACGCAAAGCAGAAGATGAGCGAAATGGCGAAAACGATGCCGAGCCAACGCTTGTGCAGCGCTTGCTCGATGTAATAGGCAGGACCGCCGCGGAACTCGCCATTGCCCGCCTTCACTTTCCAGATCTGAGCGAGCGTCGACTCGACGAATGCCGATGCGCCGTTGATGAGCGCCATGATCCACATCCAGAACACGGCACCCGGGCCGCCGACTGCGATGGCGGTTGCCACACCAGCAATGTTGCCCGTGCCCACGCGGGAAGCCGTCGAGACCATCATGGCCTGGAATGACGACACGCTCTTGCCACCTTCGACGTGCTTCTTCTCGGTGATGGCCTTGAACATGTCCTTCAGATGCGTGAACTGCACACCCTTGGTGCGAATCGTGAAGTACAGACCCGCTGCAATGAGCAGGAACACCAAGAAGTAGGTGTACATGTAGGTATCGATGGTGTCTGTTACAGCCACCAAGGCATCCATATCCATATCATTCCCCTTGTCCCCTAAAACGAAACGGGGTGCCCAGGCACCCCGTTCAATTCCTTACCTTAAATGCCAGATGTGAGTATTGTAATCCTCAATCGAGCGGTCCGAGCTGAAATAGCCCGCCTTTGCCGTGTTGATGACCGCACTTGTCAGCCAGCGGTCTCGATTTTGGTACGCCTTGATAGCGTCGAAGAAGCGCTCGTCGTAGGGCGCGAAATCGAGCATGACGTAGTACGGGTCGCCCCAACCGCCATCGGGACACAACGCGTAGAACAAATCCTCGAAGCGGCTGCCGTCCGAAGTGGGCAGGCTGCCATCGACGAGATGATTGAGCGCATGCATGAGGCGCGGGTCCGACTCGGCGATTCCCCGCGGGTTGTACGAACCCTCAGCCTGGATGCGCGCAAGATCTTCGACCGTAGCACCGAAGATGAAGATGTTATCGGGGCCGACCTGTTCGGCAATCTCGACGTTTGCACCGTCCATCGTGCCGAGCGTAATGGCACCGTTGAGCATGAACTTCATGTTGCCGGTACCCGATGCCTCCAAGCCCGCCGTTGAAATCTGCTCGGAGATATCGGCAGCAGATACGAGGTGTTGAGCAGCGGTGACATCGTAATTCGGCAGGAACACGACCTTGATGAGGTCGCGCGTACGCTCGTCGGAAGCCACGAGAGCCGAAATGGCGTTGATCAGGCGGATGATGTCCTTTGCACGACGATAGCCCGGTGCCGCCTTCGCTGCGAACACGAAGGTCATGGGCGGGAGATCGGTCAGGCGACCCTCTACGATGTCGTCGTAGAGCGCCAGGATGTGCAACGCCTTCATGAGCTGGCGTTTGTATTCGTGTAGGCGCTTGGCCTGGGCATCGATGATGGTGTCGGGATTGATCTCGATACCACGACTGGCTGCAAGCCACTTGGCGAACGAATGCTTGTTGCTGGTCTTCACCTCATCGAACGCCTTGCGGAACGCAGCATCCTGCGCATAGGGCTCGAGTTCGGCGATCTTGCGCCAATCCTTCATGAAGCCCTCGCCGATTGTGTCATCGACGAGCTTCCTCAAGCCGGGGTTGGCAACGCCCAGCCAACGGCGCTGTGTGACGCCGTTCGTGATGCCGACGAAACGCTCGGGATATGCCGTGTAGAAATCGCGGAACAGCGACGTGCGGAGAATCTGACCGTGCAGCTGGGAAACGCCATTGACGTGACCGCTGCCGAGCACGCACAGGTTCGCCATACGCACCTGACCACCCTGGATGATTGCAAGACGCGTGACGAGATCGGAATCGCCAGGATACTGCTGCCAGATACGCTCGCGGAAACGGCCGTCGATGGTCTCGATGATGCGGTAAATTCGCGGCAGCAAGCGCTGCATGGTGTGCGCCGACCACTTCTCGAGCGCCTCGGGCATGACCGTGTGGTTCGTGTAGTTGAACGTGCGCTGGGCGATGTCGACCGCTTCCTCCCACGTGAAGTCTTCCTCGTCGATGAGAATGCGGATGAGCTCGGGGATGGCAAGCGCAGGGTGCGTGTCGTTGATCTGGATGGCAATCTTGTCGGGCAGGGTGTGCAAATCGCCGTAGTGGCGCTTGTGCGCATCAACGACCGACTGCATCGTCGCCGAAACGAGGAAGTAGAACTGGCGCAAGCGCAGCTCCTGACCACGCTCGTGGCTATCCTCGGGATAAAGCACCTTCGAGATCGACTCCGCCAGCTCGCGCTCGGCAACTGCAGTCTCGTACTGACCCTGGTTGAAACGCGCAAGGTCGATCTGCTGTGGCGAGCGAGCACGCCACAAGCGCAGCGTCGCCGGCAACGTGCTGTCATAGCCAACGATGGGCATGTCCCATGCCTCGGCGAGCACCGTGTGGGCGCCATGCTGGATGACCTTCAGCTTGCCGTCTTCGCTCCAGAGCTCTTCGACCGTGCCGCCGAACTTGACCTCGAACACGCGATCAGCGCGCTCAGCCGACCAAACGTCACGGCTTTCGAGCCAAGCGTCGGGCGATTCGACCTGCTTGCCGTCGTGAATCTCCTGGCGGAAGAAACCGTACTCATAGCGAATGCCACAACCCATGGCCGGCATGCCGAGCGTCGAGAGGCTGTCGAGAAAGCAGGCCGCCAGACGGCCGAGACCGCCATTGCCAAGGCCTGCGTCAGCTTCTTGCTCCTCAACGTCACCGAGATCGTAGCCCATCTCTGCGAGTGCTGCAGCATAGGTGTCATACAGACCGAGGTTCACGAGGTTGTTCGAAAACGCGCGCCCAATAAGGAACTCGGCGCACAGGTAGATGAGGCATTTGTCGCCTGATGTTTGCGAGCGCGTACGCTCGGCCGAGAACACATCCATGACTTCATCGCGGACGCACAGTGCCGCTGCTTGGTAAATCTGGGGAAGTACAGCCGCTTCGGCTGTCACGCCGAATTCGCGTCGCACGCGCTTCTCGATGCGCTCGCGCACTTCGGCGACTTTTTTCTTGTCGACAGTTGTCTTTTTAGCCATAAACCTATCTTTCAATCAATTGAAAACCTGACAACAAAAACCCCGTTGTCGGGCTTTCCGTCGAAAAGGAGCAATCCTTTTCGACACGTGCCTTTTACCTAGCTTGTTCGCCAAATGCTCTTGAAGATTCACGTCGAAAAGGGACTGCCCTTTTCGACGCGAATTGATAAGTGCTTAGAGCGTCTTGTACAGTTCGGCGTAGGTGCGTGCGCAGCGGTCGAAGCTGAAATCGGCTTCCATGGCTTGCGTCATGAGGCGTTTGCGTGCCTCGGGGTTGCGCCAAACGCTCAGAGCGTAACGGATGACGCCGAGCATCTCGTGAGCATTGTAGTTGGCAAACGAGAAGCCAGTGCCCTCGCCCGTGAACTCGTTGTACGGGACGACGGTGTCTTTCAGGCCACCAGTCTCGCGCACGATGGGCAGCGTGCCGTAACGCATCGAAATCATCTGCGAAATGCCGCACGGCTCGAACAGCGACGGCATGAGGAAGAGGTCAGCACCTGCGTAGATGCGATGCGACAGCTCGCCGTTGTAACCGATGTATGAGCACAGACGGCCCTTGTAGCGGTTCTCCGCATCGCGCAGGAAGTCCTCGTACTCGGCGTCGCCGGAACCCAGGATGATCATGCGCACATCCTCGGCCATGATGTCGTCGAGCACGCACTTGACCAGGTCGATACCCTTCTGCGGCGTCAAGCGCCCCACCATCGCGATGACGGGGGTGTATTCGCCAACCGGCGCAAGCCCGAGCTCCTCGAGCAGCGCCTCGCGGTTCTTTTCCTTGCGCCACAGGCTCTTCGTGGAATAACGCTGCGGCAACGCGGGGTCGGTCTGAGGATCCCACACATCAACATCGATGCCGTTGAGGATGCCCCACAGGTCGCCGCCGCGCGTGCGCAGCACGCCGTCGAGGCTCTCGCCCAGATCGGGACCGCAAATTTCCTGAGAATAGGTAGGACTGACAGTCGTCACCTTGTCGGCGAACACGATGCCGGCTTTCAACATATTGTCGCAACCGTAGTGCTCGATGAACTGGGGAGTTGCCAACGAGTCGTCGACGCGCAGCAAATCGCGGTCGAACTCATGGCTGAACTGACCCTGGAAGAATAGGTTGTGAATGGTCAGCACCGTGCGAAGCCCTGCCTGCATGCCACCCTGGTATTGGGTCTTGGCGAGCAACGGCATCATAGCTGTGTGCCAGTCATTGCAATGCAGGATGCGCACATCGAAATCGAGCTGCGGGATGGCGTCCATGACCGCGCGGGTGAAGAACGCATACTGCTCGCCTTCGAACTCGCCGCCGCAATAGATGGGGCCACCAAAGTAGAACTCGTTGTCGATGAAGTAATAAATCGTTCCGTCGAGCTCAAGCTTCTCGAGGCCGACATACTGCGAACGCCAGCCGAGGCTCGCCTGGAAATCACACATGTGCTGCGTCTGGCCGAAGTACTTTTCCTTGATCTGTCGATGGAACGGCATGATGATGCGTGCATCGATGCCGAGCTTCTTCAAGTATTTCGGAAGAGCGCCCACGACATCGGCCAGGCCGCCCACCTTCACGAGCGGAGCGCACTCAGCTGCAGCGATCAACACGCCACCGATACCCGCGTATTCGGAGTGCTCTTCATGTTCTTCGGCCAA
>CACZAR010000112.1 GCA_902779135.1 uncultured Coriobacteriaceae bacterium
GAAAGCGAAGGCCAGGGACTTGAGTCCCTGGCCGGAATCCCTCAGGGTTACACCCTAAGAGCAAACCACCCGCTATGCGGGTGGTCATGATTTTTCTGCCATGCAACAGAGACCGGGTCTGTGTTGCAGAGATTGTTCAGTTATTGCTTACCTGCTTCGATTTCTCGATATACCGTTCCTTGGCGCGAGGCGCCTTTTCTCTATTCCGCCACGATGAGCTGCGAGCCTTGGGCGTCGTAATCCGCCAGTGCAACCGAGCGGATGGCGGGGTCGTCGTAGGTCGAGTAGTAGTACGTGTTCGTGCGGCACGACACGCCGCCCGTGAAGATCGTCAGCTCGAACGCGCCATCCGTCATGCGGGCCGCCCCGTCGATCATGGCAACGCCGGTGAGCGTATGGAAGAGCCTGCTGACGTTCTCCTCCTCGGTCTGCTTCTGCGGATAATGCGCGTTCAGGTATGCCACGCGCACGAACCGTGAAGGGGAGTAGTAATCGCCCGGCAAGCCGCGCATGCCGCCACCCGAGCCGTATGCAGTGAGCTCGCCGGTTCGCCAGCTCAGCGGCCCCGGCACATCAGGCGTCACGTTGATGTAGTTGCGGACGTTCTCCGCATGCCAGGCGAACCCAGGCTGGTTGGTCAGAACGTCGAAGTCGTCGTGGAACACCTGCATGCCAGCTTCGGTGTATTCCACCACGATGGAGCGCGTCGCGTCGCCGATGATCCAATGCAAGAGCGATGAGGGGAACTTCTCGTTGATAGGCTTGTCGACGATGGCGGTGTTCGCGAGCGCTTCCTCAACCTGGTCGACCGTCTCGAAGTTGGTTACGACCCATAGCGGAAACTCGTAAGCCGCAACGTTGGTCTTCCCCTCGACGGGAGCTGTCTCATACTGGGCGTATCCGGGGAAGTTCAACCCGGCGACCGCCAGGCCCGCGTCGTTGGCGCAATCGAAATAGAGCGGCACATCTTCCTGAACGATGCCCATGCCGATGATGGCATGCTTAATCTGGGAAACGGCCCCGAAAGGTGACTTCGGCACGTACCCCGTGGGCGTGATGACCACCTTCTCGCCGTACGAGCAGCTCCAGTCGAGATTGCGACCGAAGTACATGTTGCCGTTATCGTCCACGAATCTGATTCCCGTGCACATGATGAACCCTTCTCTCGAGGTATCCCAACAGGTTCATGATACTACTGCCTCGTCGCATCCTTCAGGCAGAAGGCTCTCCCGCCGAGTGCGGGCGTGCGGTTCCAGGCAGCCTTCTAACTCGCTTTCCCGAGGACATCACCATCCATGCTAGCCAACAAGGGATAGTCCCTTTTTTGGCTAGCGCACCAGTTGACCGTATCGTGCGGTCGGAAAGGAGTGTTCAAATGGGCGACAACGATTCGACGATTATCAAGACTGACACCAAAGCCGAGGAAGATGTCTCCGTCGCGATAATCGACGAGGAGGTTCTGCGCGGCAAGATCCATGTGGTGCGCGGCCAGAAGGTCATGCTCGACTTCGAGCTGGCCGAGATCTACGGGTACACTACCAAGAATTTCAACAGACAGGTCAAAAACAACATCGCTAAGTTTGAAGGTGAAGACTTCATGATCAGGTTGACACGAGACGAATTGGATAATCTCGTGAGGTGCAATAATTGCACCTCACGAGAAGAAACCATGTTTGCGGGCCAAGGGGGCGGCACACGTTATCTGCCCTACGTATTTACTGAACAGGGCGTCTACATGCTCATGACCGTATTGAGAGGTGAGCTTGCGGTAAGGCAAAGTCGTGCTCTAATTCGCTTGTTCAAGAGGTTGAAGGATTACGCGCTCGAGGGACAAGAACTGGTCGGAAGAGGCGAGTTTCATGAGCTGTCTTCAAGGGTCGCCGACAATACGGAACGCATAGATGCTCTCGACCACAAGGTCGGCAGCATCATCAACGGGCTTTCCGATGCCGTGCGCAATTCGATGATATCGGATGTTGCAGAGAGCTTCGGAGCGAACTACGGCTGCCTGATTTCGGGCGGCGAGCCCGTCGAGGGGCGGCTCGCCTATGAGGAGGTCTACGCACAGGCGCAAGAGAGCATTCTCGTCGTCGACAACTACATCGGGCTCGGCACACTTCTTCCGCTCAAGGCCGCGCGTCCAGGCGTCGCTGTCACAATAGCGACCGACAACGTGGGGCATGGCCTTCACGCCTCGGAACTCGTGGCCTTCCGCGCCGAGTACCCCGGAGTCGACGTCTCTTTCGTCCGCACGTGCGGCAAGGTGCACGACAGATACATCGCGCTCGATTTCGGGACTCGCAACGAGCGTGCGTTTCTGTGCGGCGCCTCTTCCAAGGACGCCGGTACGCGCGCGTCGACAATCCTCGAGGCCGAGCACCCCGACATCCTCCACGAACTGTTTAGAGAGCTGCTCGCCAATCCGCCGCTGGGGCTCGGCTAGCCAAGAATGACGGCCCCTTTTGGTTAACACACAAGAGGGTCGATTCCGGCAGGCGGTCAGAAAGGAGATGCTGTTATGAGCGACAACAATTCGACAACGATTTCAGGATTCAATTGTCGGGCGAAGAACGGGAAATCTTGAGGTCGAATTCTTCGACCTCAAGATAAGAACGGGACAACTCAAACAACTTAAGGTCGAAAAAATCGACCTTGAACAGAGATGGTCGTGGAAGCAACTTCAAATACAAACCCTATGCGTTCGCAGAGCGCGACATCGAAAGGCATATCGAAAGTGAGCACTGTCTTGGTGGATCGATTTGATTAGGTGTATATTGTGGTATACAATCAAACAACAGTATCGATACGACGTACAGATGAGTTTGCCAACTGGCTTAAGCGCCTGAAGGATACACAGGCAAAGGCATGTATCAATCTGTGTATTCGCAGGGTCATCTTGACGGGTAATTTAGGAGACTACAAACCCGTGGGCGATGGCGTCTATGAGTTTCGGGTTGATATCGGGCCTGGTTACAGGGTGTATTTTACATGGCGCGGCAATGATGTGGTGTTGCTGTTAATCGGAGGCGATAAGTCTTCTCAAAACCGCGATATCAAAAAGGCGAAGCAGATTAACCGACATTACGAGTGAGGGAGGATTGACGGCATGAAGAAAGCGGAGATGTACGATGCAGCTGAATTCCTCGAATCCGATGAGGAAATAATCGCTTACCTCAATGCGGCTCTCGAAGATGGCGATCCTGCTCTCGTTTCTGCTGCTCTTGGCGATATTGCCCGCGCGCGTGGAATGACAAAGCTGGCAAATGAGACCGGTATTACAAGAGACGGATTGTACAAGGCTCTTTCGCCGAGCGGGAACCCGTCGTTTGGCACCGTTCTGAAGGTTTTAAACGCTCTTGGCTATAAATTCGATATCGTGCCATCCACTTAACGGTTTGCGGATCGTCAACGCGTCAGCAAATAAGAAAGCCCCATTGCTGGGGCTTTTGCTTTCATGGTGGTCGAGGAGGGATTTGAACCCCCGACCTTGTGCTTGTAAGGCACCTGCGCTCCCGCTGCGCCACTCGACCAAATGCGTCTTTCGACGGTGAATCAGTTTCCCACAATTTGGTGGAAACTTCAATCCACGACGCGCGATGCGCACATGTTCACCGTTCTTTCATTCTTGGGCACCGCTGGTGGCCAGCGCTTTCGAAAAGCGAGTGAGTTTTTCGGGATGCGATGACGGTTGTTTAGCGGTATAGAGACTGCTCGCAGTGGAATTAATAGCATAGGTTTCGCGAAAGCACAGTGGGTGGACGAGCGCCGGCATCGCTCGTTTCGACAATCTGCGGGGATTGAACCGTAGAAACGTCCCCCTCTAGCATCGGATGCAAGATTCGATCGGGGGAGGCGAGATGAAGCAAAGCCATATGACAGCAGCTTCCATTGCGTGCGGCGTGCTGTGCGCGGCATGCGTAGCTGGTTTCATGGCCAACGTCCAGGGAGAAGCAGATGCTGCACGCGCTGAGGCGCTTGCTCGCTACGGAGGCGAGCAAGTCGAGGTATGCGTGGCGACGCGCGATATCGGAGCCGGGGAGCGAGTCGACCTGTCTGCAATCGAAATGCGCTTGTGGGTCGCTGACTTGCTGCCAGAGGAGCCGATACGCGAGAGTTCTGAGGTTATCGGCAAGACGGCAACGTCCTCCATCGTCAAAGGTGAGGTCATCAGCCAGAAGCGTTTCGAGAGCGACCGAGACGCGCTGGAAGTGCCTGAGGGCAAGGCTGCGGTCAGCGTCCCTGCGAAAGCCGTGCGGGCTGTCGGCGGCGCCATTCGTCCCCATATGTCAGTTGACGTGTACTCGTCGGGCGGTTCGACGACGACCGTGTTGGCACGCGACGTGCTTGTGCTCGACTCTTCCGTCGGATCTTCCGGCTCGCTCACATCATCTGATTCGGGTTGGATAACGCTTGCCGTCGACCCCGACCGCGTCGAGGAAATCGTTGCAGCCTCCAACAAGACCGACTTGTATTTTGTGCTGCCAGGGCAGCGCGTCGACGGAGCTACGTCGAGCGACAGCAGTGGCGCGTCGAGCGGGGCGGAAGCCGCATCGAGCGATGGCAGTGGTGCGTCGAACAAGGCCGAAACCGCATCATCCGAAAGCGAAAAGTCATGAGCGGACGCGCAGCACTTTGCATAGATGATGCATCGCGTATTGACCCATCGTACATCGGGCTTTCCGGTGAGAATCTCGAAAGCCAAAGTTGGCTCGAGGTGTTTCCCGACGGCGAGGAAGCTCGCAAATCGATTGCGCAAGACGAGAACATCGAGCGGGTGTGGGTCGTATCGTGCGACGATGTCGAGCCGATCAACCTTGCGGCGACCTTGAAGGAAGACCGACCGGATTTGTTCGTGAGCCTTGTGCATCGAGAGGCATGCGGTTCGGTCTTGAGCAGGGCGCATAACGCGAACATAGACGAGGTTCTCGACATGGGTACGTTCGTGCGCAGCTACAGCGAGATGAAGGGTAGAAACGCTGTCATCAAGCCGGCGCTCGTTGAGGCGCAGGTGGTCGAAACGGCCCGTCCAAAGCTCGCCGCGCATGCATCTCCGGTGCAGCGAGAAGAGATGGCACAGACTCTTGAGGAGCAGAAAAGCGAGCCTGTGCTCGTGCTTGCCCGTTCGGTGTTGCAGACAAGCACGTTCGTCATGCCGATTGTCAGCGGGAGTGGAGGCGCTGGCAAGAGCGTTGTCTCGGTCATCGGTGCGTACGTTGCCCACGAGATGGGATACCGCACGCTGCTTCTCGACTACGATTTGCAGTTCGGTGACGCGGCGTTGCTATCAGGCGCCAAGGACCCCGTTTTCATCGACGAGGCGTTCGCGCACCCCGACCTTGTTGATCGCGAGATCGAGCGGTGTTCAGGCTTGGGCGCCGGGTCTTCTGCAGGTCCCGTGGTGCTGGCTGCGCCCGAGCGCCTTGAGACTGCTGAGCTCGTCGTGCGCGCGTTGCCTGAGCATTTCGACTTAATCGCTGCGAAGTTCGATGTCGTGATAGCCAACACTGGTGCGGCGTGGGCGGAACAACACGCAGCCCTTCTCGAACGCAGCAATGCAGCGCTTTTCCTTATCGATCAACGGGCTTCGTCCATCCGTGCGTGCAAGCACGCGCTCGAGCTGTGCGCCCGGTGTGGCATTGCTTCGGGCCCGTTCCAGTTCGCCGTGAACCGCTGTGCGAAAGGCGCTCCCCTCACCTCGGTCGATGTCTCGTGCGCCTTGCAGGGCGCGCCCGTGTACGAAATCAAGGACGGCGGTCGCGATGTCGAGGACTACCTGGGTGGTGGCGCGGCTACGGAACTGCTCGAGTCGCGCAACGATTTCTGCACGAGCTTGGAACATGTGATGAGGAGCCTGCTACCCGGTGCTACCCAGATGATCGAGATGCCGGAAGATTCCGCCGAGGGTCGTCGCGCATCGAGGAGGCGCGGGCGCCATGTGGGTCGCAAGAAGGGTTGGGGT
>CACZAR010000113.1 GCA_902779135.1 uncultured Coriobacteriaceae bacterium
TGGTTGTGGCGTTCATCCTCTACATTCCCGTGAACTTCATCGCCAAGCGCATTGGCAAGAAGAAGCTCATCGTGTTCGCGTTCTCGTTCTTTGCGGTGACGTTCGGCATCACGGCGCTCTCCGGCATGCTCGGTGTGCCGCTCGAGGCATGGGGTATCCTCATTGCCATCCTGGCGTCGATTCCGCTGGCCATCCTCGGCGTGTTGCCGCAGGCCGTTGTCGCCGACATCGCCGACGTCGACGCGCTCGACACGGGCGAGGCGCGCCAGGGCATGTTCTACGCAGCCCGCACGTTTGCCATGAAGCTCGGCCAGGCCGTGTCGATGCTCGTGTTCACCGGCATCATCGCCATGGACATCGGCGACATGAAATACCGCATCACGGCAATCGTCGCTTGCGCGTTCTGCCTGCTCGGTGCGCTCGTGTTCGCGCGTTACCACGAGAAGGTCGTTCTTGCTCGCATCGAAGAGGAGAATCGCGATCTTCTCGCCGAGGAAGCGTAATAGCGCCGAGTTTTTGCCACTTTTTTGAACTTGTGAGGGAGCTTTCGACGTTTGTGCCAGGTCTGTTTGCCTTGCAGGCAGCATAAAAAGCAGCTGTGCTGGCTTAAAGGCATACACAAGTCAAAAAAGTTGGCAAAGCGGTACCGCATAAGTTCAAATTATTGGCAGGAATTCTCGTATTGCTTTGTTTGGATAGCTGCCACAAGGAAACACGGTGAAGGGAGTGCTTCGGGATGCCGGTTTTCGATGACATTCTTTATGGTGCAAATGCACCAATGGAGCCTGCTGGCTATGTGCTCGAGATGCGCGTGGGCGAAGACGATCGCCGCGTGACGTTTTCGAGTGATGCGTTCGAAAGCCGCATGACCGACGGCGCCTCAGTTGAGTGCGAATTCGATGGGGAAGTGCTCGCGATTTCGCTCGTTGCCAAAGAGAGCCTGTACATCGAGTCGTGCCGT
The DNA here is from genome assembly GCA_902779135.1 of uncultured Coriobacteriaceae bacterium. Classification (GTDB taxonomy): domain Bacteria; phylum Actinomycetota; class Coriobacteriia; order Coriobacteriales; family Eggerthellaceae; genus UBA9715. Next base: position 962 of record CACZAR010000113.1, read on the forward strand.
GTTGCGTTGCGTCATGCGTTCGCAACTGACGAGCAGGTGCTGCTCAACGGCTACCAATCGTGGACCGACACAGTCGAGCGGCACCCCTGGTCGAAGATGCGCGGGTTGAAGCTCATTTCTCCGCGTGTTGTCAACAAATGGGCGCTCGACGGAGGCGGCGACTACCGCTTCGCCACGTACCCCAACGAGCACGGAAAACAGCACGGCTATACCTACGGAACGTTCAGGCGAGGCGATGGTGTTGTGCTGGTGGGTTCGCTCGACGAGAGCCATGGTTTCACGATCATCCGCACCTTCGCAGCAGAAGGGCGCGTGAGCCTCAAGACGGAAAACCCGTGCCGTCGAATCGCAGCGGGCGAGCGGGTCGAGCTTGGCCGCTATGCTATCACGCGCGGCAACGTCGACGAGGCCTACGACCGTTGGTTTGAGCTCGCGGGCATCGAGCCGCGCACGCGCGAGCCGCTTGTGGGCTACACGAGCTGGTACCGCCATTACGGCGACATCGACGAGCAGAAGCTGACTTCCGACCTCACGGGCGCGGTAGCGCAAATCGGTGGGCTCGATGTCCCCAATGCGACGAAGCTGTTCCAGATCGATGACGGGTACTGCAAAGTTGGCGATTGGTTGGCAATCGACGAGAAGAAGTTCCCGAACGGGCTGGCCCCGATTGCCTCCGCCGTGCGCGAGGCAGGGTTCGTCCCCGGCTTGTGGGCAGCTCCGTTCGTGTGCGAGCGCAATTCGAAGCTGTTCAGTGAGCATAACGACTGGCTGTTGCGAGACGACCTTGGAAGGCTCGTGACGACGGGTTCCCATTGGTCGGGCGGCTATGCGCTCGACACGCGCAACCACGAGGTTCGCTCTTACGTGCTCGAGGCATTGCAGACGATGACGCAGGAATGGGGCTTCGGCCTGTTGAAGCTCGATTTCCTCTACGCTGCTTGCCTCGTCGAACACGACGGGATGAATCGCGGTGAACTCATGGCTGACGCCATCGATCTGTTGCGGTGCGGCATGGGCGACGAGTGTTTGTTCCTTGCATGCGGCGTGCCGCTCGCGAGCGTGTTCGGTAAGGCGGACTACTGCCGCATCGGTTGTGACGTCGGGCCCGATTGGGATGACAAGCTGTACATGCGCCCGCTGCACCGTGAGCGTGTGAGCACCAAGAACAGCCTGGCCAACACCTATTACCGTGCGCCGCTCAACGGGCGCGCGTTCGGAAACGACCCCGATGTGTTCTTCCTGCGCGATGACGCCCATCTGACGCCGGGTCAGCGCGACGAGCTGTTGTTCGCCGACGCCGATTTGGGCAGCGTGTTTTTGACATCCGACGACATGGGCGCATGGTCCGAGGCGGCAACACAGCGATTTGAGATGGCGCTCAAGTTGTTCGCGAGCAGGTTTGAAGATGCTGACGACCTCGATGATTCGCGTGCAGTGCACGGGAAGCACGCGAGGATTGGCGGCAAGCAGTGACGGACATGGCTACCGTTCGCGCGTTTGCGCCTGGCAGAACCGAACTTGCGGGGAACCATACCGATCACCAGGGCGGGCGTGCCATCGCGGCAACGCTTGACTGCGGCATCGAGATCGCGTTCGAGCGGAACGGCGGCAAGCGCGTCCGATTTGCGAGCGAAGGCTTCGACCCGTTCGAGATCGATATCGATACAGGCGCTCCTGGTCCGCGCGTCGAAGAGATGGGAACGACTGCAGCGCTCGTGAGGGGCGTTGTGGATCTGCTGGCAGAAGCGGGACTCGAGGTGGGTGGTTTCGATGCGACGGCTTCGAGCACCATCCCGTCCGGCGGAGGCCTTTCCTCGTCGGCGGCTCTCGAGCTGGCGTTGATCTGCGGATTGCAGGAATTGTTTGGTAGCGGTTCTGGTCCCTTGGGTACGCCCGTCGAGCGCGCCGCTGCGGCAGCGTGCGTCGAACGCGAGTATTTCGGGAAGCCCTGCGGCCTGCTGGATCAGACCGCAATCGCCTACGGCGGGGTTTCCTCAATCGATTTCTCGGGTGATTCCGAGATGCCATTCGTTGAAGCTATCGACTTTGATTTCGCATCGTGCGGTTATGCGTTGTGCCTGATTGACACGCATTGCGACCACAGCCTTTACACCGACGAGTACGCCCGCGTCGCGCAAGACATGTTCGACGTTGCACAGTTCCTGGGCGCCACGCGGCTGAGCGATGTCTCCGAGGCGGAGTTCGAGGCGCGTTTGTCCGAGGTCCGAAATGCGCTCGGCGACCTGCCGGCTTTGCGGGCGCTTCATTACTATCACGAAATGGAGTTAGTGCGTGAACGCGAGGCTGCGCTCACGCGTGGCGATTTGCTGGCATTCCTCGAGTTGACGCGGCGTTCCGGCGCGTCGTCGGCCCAGTATCTGCAGAACGTTTCGACATCCGACCGCTCTGCGCAACCCGCGATGGTCGCGTTGGCTTTGGCAGATTGCGCGGCGGGAAGCGAGGGTGCGTGCCGCATCCACGGCGGAGGCTTCGGCGGCACCGTCCAGGCATTCGTGCCAGTTGATGTGTGCGACGCTTTCGTCCGTCGCATCGATGCGCAGTTGGGCGAGGGCTCGTGCAGGGAGTACCGCATAACACCACAAGGCGCATATGCCGAGTGAGTCAGGGGCCAGGGCATCGACTCATTGTGCACAATGAGTCAGGGGCCAGGCCCTCGACTCATTTCAGAGAAAGAAGGAAAGATAAGCATGGCAGCAAGCTATTTCGACACCGATGAGTTTTACAACGCGAGCCGCGAGGCCAATTACGTGAAGGTGGCTGACATCGCTCGCAACATCGCGTGGACGACCGACACGCAGTGGGGCGAGCTGCAGATCACGATCAATCTGTCGAAACCCGAGAAGGACCCGCGCGCCATTGCGGCAGCGGCGAAGAAGAAGGCCGACGATCCCTACATCGACCCCGCGACGGGCAGAACGCGGCCGTGCCCGCTGTGCGTGTGCGATGCCGACCTGGAGTGCGGCTACGCGCGCAAGATTCCCATCGGCGGCGAGACGTGGGGCATGTGGTACAGCCCGTACGCGTACTACAACGAGCATTGCATCGCGATGAGCTGGGAACACAGGCCCATGCACATCGACCGCGCGGCATTCACCTGCCTGCTCGACTTCGTCGACTTGTTCCCGAGCTACTTCATCGGCAGCAACGCTGATTTGCCGATCGTGGGTGGCTCGATTCTGAGTCACGATCACTTCCAGGGCGGGCGCCACACGTTCCCAATGGAGGTCGCGCCGGTCGTCGAGACGTTCGACATGCCGGCATTCCCATCCGTCGAGGCGGGCATCGTGAAGTGGCCGCTGAGCGTCGTGCGCCTGCGCAGTCTCGACCGCGAACAGCTCGTGGATGCCGCAGCGCATGTGCTCGCGGTTTGGACGACGTACAACGACGATGCTGTGGGCATCGTGTCCGGATTCGCCGACGGAGAAACGGTTGCATCGGATGGTCGAATCGACAAGATTCACAACACGATTACGCCGATCGTGCGCCGCAAGGGCGAGGTGTACGAGATGGACCTTGCGTTGCGCTGCAACATCACGAGCGACGAGCATCCGCTCGGCGTGTTCCATCCGCACGAGGAACTGCACCACGTCAAGAAGGAAAACATCGGGCTCATCGAGGTGATGGGGCTCGCCATCTTGCCGCCGCGCCTGCGCCAGGTCATGGAGGAGCGCGGCATGTCGCGCGACGACGTTGGCCAGGTGTTCGCACAGGTGCTCGAGCATGCGGGCGTTTTCAAATGGGACGACGAAGGTCGCGAGGCGTTCCGTAGGTTCGTGGCGCGTCTCTAGTACAAGGTTGGGGTAAAGTGGCACACTGCTCCCAGGGAAGGTTGTGCCATTTTCGTTTCGTCGATGTGTTAAAAAGGGAGCGTCCTTTTCCCACGCGTTGAAGTTGGGTGTGTTAAAAAGGGGCTGTCTTTTTCAAGTACATGTGCTGAGCGGAGGTCTTGATGAACCGTCACGTCATAGCCATGATCGCAGGGTTTGCACTCGATGCCGCATTGGGCGATCCGCATGGATGGCCGCATCCGGTCAAGCTCATCGGCAAGCAGATTGATTTCGAAGAAGGTCTGTTGCGCAAATATGTGTTCGCCGAGGCGGAAGAAGCGGGCGACGCATGGCCGCTCGACCGCGCGCAGACCGAGCGCCTTGGAGGTGCGGCGCTCACGGCGGATGTCGCCATGGCAGCGCCGCTCGTCACGTGGGGCGCACTCAAGCTGCTCGACAAGGTGCATCCCGTTTGCGCGCTCGTCGGCGAGTCGATTCTGTGCTACCAGTTCCTAGCGGCACGGTCGCTGCGCGATGAGAGCATGAAGGTCTACGACGCGCTCGAAGCCGACGATCTGCCGGGAGCGCGCAAGGCTGTGGGCATGATCGTTGGCCGCGATACGGAATCGCTCGACGAGGAAGGCGTGGCGAAGGCCGCAGTCGAGACCGTGGCCGAGAACGTGTCGGACGGCGTGGTCGCACCTCTGCTGTTCATGTCGGTGGGCGGTGCGCCTGCAGCTGCCTTCTACAAGGCCGTCAACACGCTCGACTCGATGGTGGGCTACAAGAACGAACGCTATGCGAACGTCGGCACCGCTTCCGCGAAGCTCGATGATGTGCTCAACTTCGTGCCAGCGCGCGTTTCCGGCGCGCTCATGTGCGCAGCTGCGAAGCTGACGGGCCTGGACGCTGATGGTGCGTGGCGTATTTTCAAGCGCGACCGCCGCAACCACACGTCGCCGAATTCCGCCCACACCGAAGCTGCCTGCGCAGGTGCGCTGGACGTTCAGCTCGGGGGCGGTCATTACTACTTCGGAGAGTACGTCGAGAAGCCGACAATCGGCGATGACGTGCGCCCCGTCGAGGCTGAGGACATCAAGCGTGCGAACAAGCTCATGTATGCGACAGCAGGTCTTGGCTTGGGCGTCGCGGCTGT
>CACZAR010000114.1 GCA_902779135.1 uncultured Coriobacteriaceae bacterium
GTTGGATGATTTGCCGGAATGCGCGGCTGATAATGGAAAAATCGCAAATGCGATAAAGAGACAAGCTGATATAAATTATGCAATCCTTCTAAATTCTTGGCTAAAATAATAATATGATTGGCATGGGGTTGTTTATGGTCGCCAACGGTCAAATAACCTTCCATTCCGTAAATAATTTTAATGTCGAGCTTGTTCTCGACAATTCGGACGGCACTGTGCCCGTTGATTACGACGAGGTGTCCATTGCTCGTAGGATGTATCGGTCAGGCGAGTCTGAATACTTGCTCAACGGCGCGATTGTCAGGCGTCTCGACGTGCTCGAGATGCTTCATGATACCGGCCTTGGAACGGGAACGCATTCGATCATCTCCCAAGGAAGCTTGGACACGATCTTGCAATCGAAACCTGAGGACCGTCGTGCGCTTATAGAAGAAGCTGCTGGCGTTCTCAAGCACAAGCAGAGAAAAGAGCGTTCAGCGCGCAAGCTTGTGGCCATGGACCATCACCTCGACCGTGTCCGTGACATCACTGCAGAAGTTGAGCGTCAGCTCGGACCGCTTGAGCGCAAAGCAAAGCGAGCCAAGGCCTATCACGAAGCTAAAGACCAGCTCTCTGATTTGAAGCTTTCGTTGGCCGTCGATGACTTGCGTAAACTCCAGACGGAGTGGGAACGCGTCTGCGCTTCTGAAAAGTCGATTGGAAACGAACTTGCAGAATCGCGCTCTGCTGTCGATTCAGCCGAAAAGAACGTCATGGACATCCAGGAGGCCATGCGTCGCGAAAACGAAGACGCGGGCGAGCTTGCGCGAAAGCAGAGAAGATGCTCCCAGATATCCGAACGCCTCGACAGCAGCGAAAAGGTATTGAGGGAACGCCGTCGCGGTGCCGTAGATTATCGTGCCAATCTTGTTGCCTCACTCGACTCACATGCAGGACGCATGGCTTCTGCTCAAGCTGATCTTGAATCATCGCGACAACAGCTTGAGGACGCAACTCAAAAGCTCTCTGTGGCATCGACTGAAGTTGAGCGTTTAACTGAGGAAATGAATCGCATTGACGTCTCAATGCGTTCTCTCGAGTCTCAAATCGAAGAGCACGACAAACTTATTCTTGAGAACGATCGCGCACAACAGAATGCTCAACGGTCCAAGGCTGAATTGCAAGAAGGGCTCTCCAACTGCCTTGCTCACGAGCGTCTTGTCGAAGCTCGAAAAATCGAGCTGTCAAGCGATTTGGAAAAGGCAAAACAAGAGCATGAAAACGCTCTTTCAGCTTGCTTGGAGGCGGAAGAGCTGCTCACTGCGCTTTCGGAAGAGGAATCGCAAGCGCAGGCAGACCTCGTGCGATTGTTCGAAGCCCGCGATAACGCAATTGCTATGCTCGAAGACGCGCAAAGCAAGGTCAAGGTTGCAGAGACCGAGCTGAAAGCACTTGAACGCGCTCAAAGGTCTGCACAAAGCGGAAACGAGTCGCTCACATGGGTCGTTGACCATATAAACGATATGGAAGGGGCCTTGAAGCCCTTGGTGCAATCGCTCAGGGCGCCGAAAACTATTGAGGAACTTGTCGAGCATCTTCTGGGCGAGGATATTTCTGCCGTATCAGTTGATGCTCAAAAGAATTCTCGAAACATCGCGCAGCGAATCGCGGCAAACGCACTTAAGGGAGATGTCTCCATCGTTCCACGTACCGGAGAAGCCGAAAGCAAGGTTTCTCTTGCGCGTTCTTTCTCGAGAGGAGAAGCTCTCGCCGACTTGTTCGAAGGTGAATCCCAAAGCATCGCTGAAACGTTATTCGGTGATGTTGTGCTCTGCGACACGAGTGATGAAGCATTCAAAGCACACGCCGAAGATACCCATGGGCTTGTTTTCGTCTCGCGTGACGGATGCGCCATTTGGCCATCTGGAAAAGTGCGCGTATATGGAAAAGCTTCGTCGGAAGATCAGAGCGTGCTCGCCCGTGAACGTAGATGCGACGAATTGCGTAACCAGCTTGAAGAGCTGAGAACGTCAGTTGAGTCCCTATCTGCCGAACGCAACGAAGTTGAGGACAATTATCGTTCGATGCAAGCGAAGAGCTTGCAGTCTACGCAAGCGCATGCGAATCAAAAAGGCGTCGTTTCCGCAGCGAAAAACGAAGAAGCGCGTACAGCTGCCCGATTGTCTGCTTGCGCAAAAGAGCTTGAGAGCATTGAAACGCAGGTTGTGTCAGCACGCGAAACGGTGTCGGATATCCGCCCGAAAATGGACGAAATCGAGGAGCTCATCGAAAGCCTGACCGTTCAACGAAACGAGATCGCATCGAAGAGGCAAGAGCTTCTGGATGAGGCTGTTCCTCTGCGTTCAGAAAACAATCAAGTATCAGAACGCCTTGCGTCTGCAAAGCTCGAGAAGGCAACGCTCATAGAGCGTGAGACCTATGCGAGCCGAATGGTTGTAGCCCGTGAGCGCGATCTCGAGACTCTTGTACGTTCAGCGACGGATTCACGCGTCTCTTCTGAAATCAAGGCAATTGCCGTAGAGCGTGCCGACCGATCAATCGAGATCATTGAACGGTTGGCTACGATGCTCCAACGTAGGATGGCGGCTCTTGATGAGGCTGTCGCTGCATCTGAGAATTCGGCAACTTCCGTGCACCAATCTGCCGCACAAGCAAGATTGGCGGCACGTGAAGCGCACGATCGTTTCGATGCCGTCTCGGAGCGCATGGCGCAGGTAAGGGTAGACAAAAGCCGTCTTGAAGTCCAAGTCGACACAGCTGTGAAGGCGGTTGTCATCGATTGTGGAGTTCCGCTCGACAAGGCTTCAGAATTGCCGGAGATCGAAGACAGACGTGCTGCCGAAGATGAAGCGTTCAAGCTTGAGCGTCGCATGAAGAACATGGGATCAATCAGCCCAGATGCCGAAGAGGAATACTTGGCAGTGAAAAAACGCTACGACTACCTTTCCTCACAGCTTTCGGATATGGAGTCGGCGCGCAAATCGCTCCGCAAGATCATGAACGCTATCGACGAGCGAATGAAAGACGACTTCGTTCGAACATTCGCTCAGGTTAATGACAACTTCGGTGAAATCTTCTCAATCCTGTTCCCCGGCGGCTCGGCGAGTCTTTCTCTCGAGAATCCCGAAGACGTCGAGAACAGCGGCGTGGAAGTCACAGCGCAACCGCGTGGCAAGAGGCTTACGAAGATGATGCTCATGAGCGGTGGCGAGAAATCGCTCACGGCACTCGCGCTCTTGTTCGCTGTCTACAAGACACGTTCGACGCCATTCTATATACTCGATGAGGTTGAAGCGGCTCTCGACGACACGAACCTGCGCAGGCTCATGTCGTATATTGATACGCTCAGACAACAAACGCAGTTGATCATGATCACGCACCAGCGCAGGACGATGGAAATGGCCGACGTGCTGTTCGGTGTGTCCATGCAGGCTGATGGTGTGACAAAGGTTGTAAGCCAGAAGCTCGAACGGGCACTTGAACAGGCTGAATAAGGAGAGAACATGGGACTGTTCAGCAGATTCACAGAAGGGTTGACGAAGTCGCGCGAATCGTTTCGCGAAGACATCAATTTGCTCTTGAACCGTGGGCCCAAGGTCGATGAGGAATTCTGGGAAGGTCTCGAAGAGACTTTGATCCTTTCAGATATGGGCGGTTACTCGGCTGTATCGATTGTTGATAAGCTCCGCAACGAGTCGGTACGCAAAGGCTATCGAGATGCCTACGATGTGCTTGACGCTCTCAACGAGACGATTGCCAACGAATTCGTCGAAGGCGGCGATGAGATTCTCGGTTCTGATGCCATTGTTTTGTTCGTCGGTGTGAACGGCTCTGGAAAGACGACGACCTGCGGCAAGATTGCAAAGCAAGCTAAGGATGCAGGGCGCACCGTCATCCTCGGCAGCGGTGATACGTTCAGGGCTGCCGCAATCGAGCAGCTCGAAGTATGGGCGAAACGCGCTGACGTTGAGATAGTATCTCGTGAACGGGGAAGCGACCCTGCAAGCGTGTGCTACGAGACTATCGAGCGCGGAGAGCAGATAGGCGCTGATCTCGTGCTCATCGACACGGCTGGTCGTCTCCACACCTCAAGTGACCTCATGCGCGAGCTCGAGAAGGTAGTCTCGGTTGTACGCAAGCGCGCCAATCTTCCAGTAAAACTCGTTCTGGTCATCGATGCGACAACAGGCCAGAATGGTCTTCAGCAAGCGAGGGAGTTCAATTTGGCACTAGACCTCGACGGCGTCATCATCACAAAGCTCGATGGAACAGCCAAGGGTGGCATTGCCGTCGCCGTTGCGCACTATCTGAACCTTCCCATTGTCAAACTTGGCGTCGGTGAAGGGCTTGAAGACCTTAAAGACTTCGATGCACATGAGTACGCTGCTGGCCTCGTCGGAGATTTCGGTCGAGAATAGAAGGCCTTGTTTCAAAGGAGTTCGAAGATGTTCGATAATTTACAAGATCAATTACAGGAAGTATTCGACGACCTCCGCGGCAAAGGCCGCTTGACCGAAGGCGATATCAGTGCTGCGATGCGTCGTGTCCGCATGGCGCTTCTCGAGGCTGATGTGAGCTTCAAGGTTGTCAAGCCTTTTATAACTCATTGCACCGAGCGCTGCATGCAGGCTGACGTGCTCGAATCTCTTACGCCTGCGCAAAACGTCATCAAGGTCGTTCTCGAAGAGCTCACGGTTTTGCTCGGCGAAACCGATTCCAAGCTCGATCTTGCCCCGAACAAGCAACCGAATGTCATCATGCTCGTCGGCCTTCAAGGTTCCGGTAAGACTACTGCGGCTGCAAAGCTCGCATATCTGTTGAAGCGCGATGGGCATAATCCCTTGCTTGTCGCCTGCGACGTTTAGCGTCCGGCAGCAGCTGACCAGCTCGAAACGTTGGGTGGCGAAATCGGCGTACGCGTATATCGCTCCGATAGCAAGGATCCAGTCCAAATCGCCCAAGAGGGCATTGACGATGCCATCAACAACTTGAAAGATGTCTGCATCATCGACACGGCAGGTCGCCTGCACGTCGATGAAGACATGATGCAAGAGGCCGAAAGCATCAAAGCTGCGGTTGAGCCTGACCAAGTTCTCATGGTCGTTGACGCCATGACTGGTCAAGACGTCGTGAATGTCGTCGAGGCCTTCTCCGAGCGTGTCGATTTCGATGGTGTCATCATGTCAAAGATGGACGGTGACGCACGCGGCGGCGGTGCTTTGTCCATTAGGCAAGCTACGGGCAAACCGATCAAGTTCATCTCGTCAGGCGAAAAGCCGGATTCACTTGAAGTGTTCCATCCCGACCGCATGGCGCGCAGAATCCTCGGCATGGGCGACGTTGTCAGCCTTATCGAGAGTGCTGTCAAAGTCCAGCAGGAAGAAGAAGAGGCAGAGGCGACCGAACGCTTGCGTCGCATGGACCTCAACCTGAACGACTTCCTCGATATGAACCGTCAAATCCGCAAGATGGGCGGCGTTGGAAAACTCGTATCCGCACTTCCTGGCGGCGACCGCATGATGGCGCAAGGCCAGGTTGACGAGCGTGCCCTCGATCGCATGGAGACGATTATCAACTCCATGACCAAACGCGAGCGCGAAAAGCCGGACATCATCAACGGTAGTCGTCGTAAGCGCATTGCTGATGGTGCTGGTGTCACAGTTACCGAAGTGAACCAAGTCATGAAGCAGTACGCCGAAGCGCGTAAGCAGGTTAAGAAGATGATGGCTGCTTATGGCGATACGGCTAATCAGCCGCGTGGAAAAGGCAAGAAGGGCAAGAAGGGCAAGAAGGGCCGTCGCACAAGGATGCCGGGCATCGGTGGAATGAGCATGGCTGACATCAAGAAAATCCAGAGCATGATGGAATA
>CACZAR010000115.1 GCA_902779135.1 uncultured Coriobacteriaceae bacterium
TCTCATCGACGATGCGGTAGATGATGTCTTCTTCGGAGAACTCGAGTTCGAGCACTTCGTCATCTTCGTCGTCTTCGACGATTTCGTAGTCATCGGCATCGCCGTCGAAGAAATATTCGACCTCTTCGCCATCCTCCATGACGGCGAATCCGACTTGGTTGCCATCCTCGTCTTCGATGTAATACAGGATGTCTTCCTCGGAAACCTCAATCTCGAAGCTCTCGAACTCTTCAGCCATGATTCGCTCCTTCGCAATAACTAAAAAGATAGTCCCTTTTTAGCGCATTAACGGTACCGTTCCTTCATCGCGCGATCGATGTCGCGCTGGGCGTCGCGTTTGGCAATCGACTCACGTTTGTCGTAGGTCTTCTTGCCGCGGCCAACCGCCAACTCGACCTTCACGAGTGAGTTTTCGCTGAAGTACATCGAGAGCGGAACGAGCGTCAAACCCTTTTCGCGGGTCTTCTGCTCGAGCAGCCTTATCTCGCGCTTGTGCAGCAACAGCTTGCGCTTGCGGTCGGGATCGACGTTCGAGATCGAGCCGTTCGAATATGGTGCGATATGCACGTTGTGCAGCCAAACCTCACCGCCGCGCACGAGCGCGAAGCAATCGGTGAGTTGGCAGTTGTTCTCGCGAAGCGATCGCACTTCGGTGCCGGTAAGGGCAATGCCCGCCTCGTACGTCTCCAAGATTTCGTACTCGTGGAGCGCGCGGCGGTTATTCGCGATGGTCTTCTTCTCGCGACGTTCCATCTACCAGTACTCCTTCGTCCTGCGTCGACGACGCTTCTTCTCGGGTCGGAAATCGAGCGTCAACTGACCGTCGAGCGTCTCCGTCTTCGCAGTTTTCTTCTCAACGCGCTCGATATCCCACGATACGGCGTCTTTGCCGAAGATCTCGAGCATTTTCATGCGTGCATCGTGCAGGTTGTCTTTCGAACCAGCGCGCGCATCGCTTTCGAACTCGAACACGCCGGCGCCACGCACGTCCGCCTTGGCGGGCGATTGGTAATGTGCGAGGTATACGGTCATCGGCGGGTCCTTCGTTTGAGTTTCGAGTGGTAGAAATGATACCACGCTCGCGTGTCGTGACGTTGTTGTGACGTACTTGTTCGCTAACGGTGACGAAATACACCAAAACCATTGTCTCACGACGCATTTCCGTAAACGATTGTTACAATGATGAGCCGAATTAGAACATGGGAAACTAGGCAATTTGAGCGAGAAACGAACTATGGCAAACAACAAACCGCGTGGCAAGCATGCGAGAGTCGAGACGTTGACGAACGAGCTGTTCGAGAAGGATAGCGAAGAAGAAGTCGAAGAAGGTTCGTCTGAGGTTGTCGAACAGCAAGAAGAAGAGCAAGCAATCTCCTCCGATACGGTCGACGAATCAGGCGAAACCGCAGACGACGGGCACGAGGCTAACGAGACTGCTTCAGCCGAAGTGTCCGACGATTCTTCTGAAGAAGATGCTTCGACACAAATCACCGCAAGCGATGATGTTTCGACTGAGGATTCAGAGACTGATAGTACCATCGATGCCGACGAGACCGTGGCACTTGACGCTGCTGACATGGCAGAGCAGGCGACGGTCGCCATCGACCCGATTGACCCCTCGAAGCCATTCGAGGTGCCGGCAATAGGGGAGTTGGCGGACGGTCCTGATCTTTCGGGGCTCGATATTCCAAGTATTGAGCTTGGGGAAGGTGCTGCTCCTGGGTTCGTTCCTGGATTTGACGTGCCGAAAAACAAGAGTCGCAAGGTCGGCAAGATCATCGGCATCACGCTCGGCTCGATTGTCGGCGTGCTCGCAATCGCGTATGTTGCTGTCGCGCTCGTGTTCTCGAATTGGTTCTTGCCCAACACGACAATCGGCGATATGGACATCTCGCTCAAGACCTCTGACGAAGTCGCCGCGATGATCGATGATGTTGCAGCTGGATACACGCTCGATGTTGTTGGAAACGGCTTCTCGTACCGCACCGACGCGAAGGGCGTCGGCTTGTCAGCAGACTCCAACGCAATCGTCAAAACCATTCACGAGGATTTGAGTGGCTGGATGTGGCCGGTGCTCATCATGCAGCCTTCCCATGACGAAGCGGGTCGTTTTGAAATCACGTTCAAACAGGCTCTTTACCAGGATGGTGTCAAAGCAGCTGTCGAGCAGTTCAACGAGACCGCAACGCCGCCGACGAATGCCACGATTCAGTACGACGAAGCGAGCAACTCGTTCAAGGTCAAACCTGAGGAAATGGGAACGCAGCTCGACACGAATGCCGTGCTTGCTGCGATGGCCGAGGCTATTGGCGGGTTGAGCCCGAAGGTGACACTTGGCGAGGAGCAGCTGCTGCAACCCAAGATCTTCTCGGACGACCCGAAGCTCAAGGAGTCCGCCGAACTGGCGAGCGGAATGATCAAGGCCAAGCTCACGCTGAACCTTGCTGGTCAGGAAGTTGGCACCGTCAGCGCAGACGAGCTCGCCCAGTTCGTCACCATGAACGAGGAAACGTACGAAGTTACGCTCGACCAAGAGGCGCTCAACGCATGGGTTGAAAACCTCGCTGCGAGTTACAACACTGTCGAGTCGGAGCGCACTTACACGCGTGAAGACGGCAAAGTCGTCACCGTTTCGGGCGGCGTGTACGGTTGGGAAGTCGATACCGAGGCTCTGCGCGATGCAATCATCGAGGGTGTGAAGTCGGGTTCGTCTCAGACAATCGACATTCCTTGCTCGCAAGAAGCTGCTGTCTACAACGGGCCAGGAGAGCGAGATTGGGGCAGCCGCTACATCGATGTAGACCTCGCCGAGCAGTACGTGCGCTTCTTCGATAATGGCTCGATTATTTGGGAGGCTCCGTGCATTAGCGGCAAGCCTGACGGCGTGCACGACACCAACACGGGCGTTTACGTCATCAACAATCGCAAGAGCCCCGAAAAGCTCGAGGGCTATGAGAACGGTGTCAAGATTTACACGTCGTACGTCACTTACTGGATGCCGTTTGTCGGCAACGCAATCGGCCTGCATGATGCAGACTGGCAACCGTCGTTCGGTGGCTCGATGTATGCGGAGGGCTACGGAAGTCACGGCTGCGTGAACCTTCCGCCATATGCCGCTGCCGAGCTGTTCAACATCGTCGAGATCGGCGACGTGGTCGTCAGCCACTGGTAAGAGAGCGGCAAGGGAGCGCGCAATCATAGAACAGCCCCTGGAGTTTCCAGGGGCTGTCTTGTTTACAGTGTCAAATCCGCGAACGTCAGATTCACGAGTGCGTCAAGGTCGACAGGTGCCATCTCGACTTGGCAGCCGATGCGACCGCCGGAAAACATGATCGTGTCGTAGAGCTGGGCGGTTTCGTCGATGCACGTGCGGAATTTGGTCTTCATGCCCACAGGCGAGCAGCCTCCGTGAATGTAGCCCGTTAGGGGCAACAATTCTTTCGACTTGATCATCGCGATTGATTTTTCGTCGACCGTTGCAGCTGCCTTCTTAAGGTCGAGTTCGCAAGCAACGGGGATCATGAACACGTAGTGCTCACCCGATTTGCCCTGGGTCACAAGTGTCTTGAATACGCGGTCAGGGTCTTCTCCGAGCGTGGCGGCAACATCGATGCCTGATAGCGCTTCCTCGCAATCGAAGGTGATGAAGCGGTGGTCGAGTCCTGCAGCCTCGATTTCACGCAGCGCGTTCGTCTTGCGCTCTTTTGCCTGTTTTGCCATATCGATCCTGTGGTAACCGGAGGGGATAGTCTATTGATGATTAATTGATCTTCTTCTCGAGTTCAGCGCGTAATGCCCTCAGAGCATTGCCACGATGCGACACTTCGTTCTTGCGCGATTGCGGCACCTCGGCCAACGTGCACGTGCCCTCGAACACATCAGGCCAGAACAACGGATCGTAGCCGAAACCTCCAGAGCCTTGTTCGACATATCCGATGCGGCCTTCGATGGTTCCGCGGGAAACGGTTTCGGTGCCATCCTCATCGATGAACACGAGCGTGCATACGAAGCGGGCTGTTCGCGCATCATCTGCCACTCCTTCGAGATTGGCGACCAGTTTGCGGTTGTTGTCGGCATCCGTGGCGTCTTCGCCTGCGAACCGCGAGGACCAAACGCCCGGTGCGCCGTTCAGGGCATCAACCTCAAGCCCTGAGTCGTCGGCAAGCGCAGCCATGCCGTCGCAGGCCTCGTGTGCTGCGAGCGCTTTGATGCGCGCGTTGCCCAAGAACGTGTCGGCATCTTCTGCCGGATCTGAATCGACTCCCATCTCGCGGAGCGTTTTAAACTCCCAACCAGGGAAATCAAGCGCATGCGTGATTTCCGAAACCTTGTGGGCGTTGTTGGTTGCGAGCACTACGGTCTTCATACTGTTTCCTTCCATTGACACACAGGTACCAGGTACCTGTGTGTCACTATCCTTTCATGGAGGCTCTCCACAGCCTCGATTCGTCGGTCTCTTGGCGTGCTATAATGCCACGTGCTGATTGGTGTCGGGACGTGGCGCAGTTTGGTAGCGCGCCTGCTTTGGGAGCAGGATGTCGCAGGTTCGAATCCTGTCGTCCCGACCATTTTAGCTTACATATGGGGTACAATTTGCCCTACGCAATCGCGGGTGTAGTTCAATGGTAGAACTCCAGCCTTCCAAGCTGATAACGCGGGTTCGATTCCCGTCACCCGCTCCACCGAAAGCAAGCCGTTCGTATGAGCGGCTTTTTTAGGAGTTTGATTCGAGATGGATGGCACGGTCGGTCTCGGGGTCGACATAGTCGAAATCGAGCGCATGCAGAGGATTCTCGAGCGGACGAAGTCGTTCGCCGAGAAGACGTTCTCCGAAGCCGAACGTGCATACTGCGACAAGAAGTCGAATCCAGCTGCGCACTACGCAACGCGGTTCGCCGCCAAGGAAGCTGTTGTGAAAGCGCTCGGTACAGGCTTCTCGAATGGCATATGGGTGCGTGATATCGAAGTTGTTCGCGACAAGAAGGGCAAGCCTTCTGTCGTTTTATCAGGACGCGCCAAAGAGGTTGCTGAAGAGCAGGGCGTGCGTGAGATCCAGATCTCGTTGTCGTATACGCACACCGAGGCAGTTGCCTGCGCTCTGGCAATCACTGAAAGCTCCGTCCAGTCTGCTGAAGAGCGCAAAGATCCGATGGAAGAACTGGCAAAGCAGTTCAAGGAAACGCGAGGGATGCTCGATGAACTTTAACGGTGCGCTTGAAGAGAAGTTGCCTTGGCCCGACGAGGGCGTCAACAAGTATTCGCGCGGAAAGCTGACGGTCGTTGCCGGCAGTGCGCGTTATTCCGGCGCTGCCGTGCTCGCTGCGTTGGCGAGTCAGCGCATGGGTGCAGGCTACACTGAAGTTATAACCGACCCTTCGGCGGTGAATGTCGTGCGCCTGTCGTCCCCGTCCTTGGTCGTGCGCCCGTCGGATGACTGGAAGCCTGGCGAGCTCAAAGCAAGCGAACCGGGCAAACCGTGCGCCGTGTGCATTGGCCCTGGGTTTACGGGCGACGATGATGCCGCTGCCGACTTGGTTGCGCGCGTGCTGAAGAAAGCGCCGTGCCCTGTGCTCGTGGACGGCGGTGGGCTTGCGCGCTTGGCTACGAAGAAGAACCTGCATACGCTGGCCGCGCGTTTCACTGATGGCCTCACGACGGTCATCACGCCCCATGGTGGGGAAGCGTACCGGCGACGTGCTCGCGGGCATGATCGCCTCGCTGTTGGCGCAGGGCATGGACCCACTCGGTGCGGCTCTGCTCGGTACGAAGCTGCATGCACTTGCCGGCAAGGCAGCAGCCGATCTGTACACCGACATTTCGGTCGTAGCAGAAGATGTCATCACTGCAATTCCCCAGGCCATCCGAATCTACAATGAGTAGCTTTGACAGTCAAAAGTGGCTCATTGGGGACGAACACGTTGGTGACACACTGGTACCTGGTACCGATGTGTCGCTTTGAGCGAGAGAGAGTCGCATGAACGAAACGCTGAGCTTGTTCGATGATGATGCACGCGAGCGCATCGAGGCGCTGCGTAAGGAAATCGACCATCACATTTATCTGTATTACGTGAAGGATGCACCCGAGATCTCGGACGGCGCATTCGACTCGCTCATGCACGAACTGCGCGAGCTCGAAGCAGAGCACCCCGAGTTCTTCGATCCGAATTCGCCCACGCAGCGCGTCGGCGGAGCGGTGGGAGAGCAGTTCGCCCCTGTGCGTCATGAACGTCGCATGTACTCGCTCGATGACGCGATGAACATCGAAGAGCTCGACGCGTGGATGGACCGCGTGGTCGACGCGCTCGGCGAGCTGCCCGAGCTCGTGTGCGAGCTCAAAATCGATGGCAGCGGCATTGCACTCACCTACGAGGACGGCGGGCGACGGCGCGACGGGCGAGGACGTCACGGCCAATATCCGCACCATCAAGGACGTGCCCTTGCGTTTGCACGAGGCCGGGCTGGCTGACGTAGTGCGCGACGGCTCGTTCGAGGTGCGTGGTGAGGTCTACATGCCCAAGTCGAGCTTCGAGGCGCTCAACGCTGCTGCCGAAGCGAACGGCAAACAAGGATTCGCAAACCCGCGCAATGCCGCCGCCGGCAGTTTGCGCCAGAAAGATCCGAAGATCACGGCCAACCGCGATCTGGCTACCTTCCTTTACGCTATCGCCGACGAGCAGGCTATTGCTGCCGACGGCCAATTCGAGTTGCTCGAATGGTTGGGTGCATGCGGCTTCCACGTGAATCCCGACGTCACGCGCTGCAAGACGCGCGAGGAAGTGCACGAGTTCTGCCAGCGTGCTGTCGAACGTCGTGATGATTTGCCTTACGAAATCGACGGTGTGGTCGTGAAGGTGAATTCGTTCACGCGTCAGGCGGCTATGGGCTACACGGCACGCGCGCCCCGCTGGGCCATGGCGTTCAAGTTCCCGCCTGAGGAGAAGGCGACCAAGCTTATCGGCATCACCGTGCAGGTCGGGCGCACGGGTGCGCTCACGCCCGTGGCCGAGCTGGAGCCGGTGTCGGTGGCGGGATCGACCGTCGCACGGGCGACGCTTCATAACGAGGACGAGGTTCGTCGTAAGGACGTGCGCATCGGTGACACCGTCATCGTGCGCAAAGCTGGCGACGTGATTCCCGAGGTGCTCGGTCCTGTCGAGTCGTTGCGCCCTGCGGATGCGCGGGAATGGCGCATGCCTCCCGAGTGTCCAAGTTGCGGGTCGCCTGTGATCCGTGAAGAAGGGGAAGTGGCATATCGTTGCATCTCGATCGACTGCCCCGCGCAGGCGCAGGAGCGCCTCGTGCATTGGGCAAGCCGCGGCGCGATGGACATCGACGGCATGGGTGACGAGATTGTTGGGCGGCTTGTCGAATCGGGTCGCGTGACCGACGTGGCCGACTACTATTCGCTCGACGAGGTTGAGTTGTCGCTTCTCGACATGGGCCGCGTGAACAAGGAAGGCAACCCCATCCGTTTGGGCGAGACGGTGGCCAAGAAGCTCGTTGCGCAAATCGAGGAGAGTAAGACGCGCCCGTTCGCGCGTATGCTGTTCGGCATTGGTATGCGCCATGTGGGCAAGACCGTGGCCGAGGCGATTGCTGCAGCGTTCCCGACGATGGATCTGCTAATGGAAGCCGACGAGGAAGCTCTTGCTGCCGTCGAGGGCATCGGACCCAAGATCGCTCACAGCATCTACGTGTTCTTGCGTACGCCGCAGAACAAGCAGGTCATCGAGCGCTTGCGCAAGGCGGGTGTGAATATGATCGACGAGCTTGCTGACGAGGGCGAGCAATTGCCCCAGACGCTTGCAGGCTTGACGTTCGTGCTGACCGGTGCGCTCGTGCAATCGGGCATGACCCGCGACGAAGCTGGCGCGCAACTCAAGGCTCGCGGAGCAAAGGTGTCGGGCAGTGTGTCGAAGAAGACGAGCTATGTAGTTGCCGGCGAGGCAGCTGGTTCGAAGTACGACAAGGCCATTTCGCTCGGTGTTCCCGTTCTCGACGAGAACCAGTTGCTCGCAATCCTCGAAACAGGCGAAATTCCCGAATAGCGAACTGTTTGGTAAATAGGGGAGGCTTCCTTTTGGTTAGTGGGGACCCGGTCCCAAAGAACCAAAAGGGGGTCTCTTCTGTATTCAGGCATAGACCCCAAAAAACCAACTAGTGGTTCATTATTCACGTTTCGTAACATCTTGTGCCAGTTGGTCAGAAACTTTATCTGAACTAAAATTATTCTTGACAAGAAATAATAACTCACGTAAAGTACGAATCGGCAAGAAAAAGATTCCCTCCCACGATTCTCCTTTCTCGCCTCACTCGTCAGGTCAGGGCCGTTCTTCCCCCTCAACGACCCTGACCAAATTCAAAGGGCGCTCAGCCATACGGCGCTCCTAACTCGGCAAGAAAGCCGCACAATCCTCGGTGCGGCTTTTTTGTGTGTTGAAGTAGTCGATGCTGTTCTTGATACAGTGCCATTCCAAAAAGAAAGGCGTCGGGATAAACCGACGCCTCGTGCTGCTGTTTGTGCTGTAGTTTAGTGGCGGCAGCGATGCTTGCAGTGGCCGTGGCCATGACGATGGCCATGCTTATGAGCTTTGTGGCCCTTCTTCTTGCCGTCGATGCCAGCTTCCTTGCAAGCGACAATCAGCTTCTCGTTGATTGCGTCAAGCTGGGCACGCTCCTCGTCCGTCAGCGTGGCGAGGATCTGCTCGGCGATCTTGTCCTGAGCCTTCTCGTGCTTCTCGGCAACTTTGCGGCCTTCGTCGGTCAGCTTGACGGCGTAAGTCTTTTTGCCCTCGGCATCCTCGATGGTGACATAGTCGTTGCGCTGCGCTTTGCGGACGATGTCCTTGAGCATCTTGCGGCTCACGCCCAGGGTGGCAGTGAGTTCGCGCTGGGTAGCAGTGCCATCGGAATCGAGCAGCGCGCGGAGCAGGGCGCCCTGGCCGCGCTTGTAGCTCTTCGGGCCGCTCTCGTGCTGCGACAGACGGACGAGTTTGCCAGCCTTTTTCATCTTGATGAGAGTCTTGGTGTAATCGTTCATGTTGTTGCCTCTTCTCTTCTTAATAAATCCATTTCGGCGCAATGAGCCACTATAACGATGTGCGAACAGAAATGAATATTATTCATGCAACATTCAAAAATGATATATAACACAAGGTCAAAACGTAGAAATAATTATTCAAAATTACGAAGAAAACAATGAGTTTCGTCACGTTATGTACCAGAACGTCACGAATCATCACGGAGAGAAACTCGAAGACGATTCGTCCCGTCCGCGCTACTTGCTGACGCATTGGGGCAAGGGCTATTCGTTTGACCCCACGGGTGGGAAGGTGTGATTCCTTTTATGAGAATCGCAACCAAGGAGGGTTTTCATGCATTCTTGTTTCCCTCTTGCATGTAATGTCTCGTTGGTTGCGTTTTTTTGACGGCTCAGCTGCGCAGTCGCTGCGTTATCCCTGTTCACAATAGCTGGCTTGGATTGGGAATCACAATCAAGTCAGTATCTCATGCATGATTGACATGGGGATGCGTGAAAACCGACTTCGGTTGCGTTTTAGCTCAAACTTCGGCTGGCCATGGGTGCCAGCACCCATGGCCATACACTGTGCTTCTAGCTCTCGTACACGACGACTCCGAGCTTCGAGACGTCGCAGGGGGCGAGTGCGGCGAACTCGCGGCGCACGTTGTTGTTTACGAGCAGATCGTTAATCGTGCGGATAGTCGTCCTGGTCTTGGGGGTCTTTCTAATCACGATGTCGACCCATTCTTGTTGCAGCGGTACAAACTGTACGCCAGGAACGTGCAGAGCCTCTCGCTCATGGCCGACAGCCACGTCAGCCAGTCCATTGGAAACCCGGCGGATGGCAGTTGTGCCCACGTACGCTTGGCTCGAATAACCCTCAATCGTCTCGCTGCGAGCATCGAGCGCGCGCAGTTTCTCGTCGAGCAGCACGCGCGAACCACTTCCCTTTGTACGATTTGACAGGCGTACGCCTTCGCGGAGCAAGCTGCCCCAGGTTGTCAAGCGTTTGGGGTTGCGTTCTTGCACAATGAGACCTTGTTTGCGGCCAAACAGGCGAATAGTGACAACTGATGAGCCTGGTGCAAGGTTGCGCACATAAGGTGTGTTCCAGCTGTTTGTTGCCTGATCGAATAAGTTGATGACGGCAGCATCAGCTTGGCCGGCATACAAGTTGACGAGTGCTGTATAGCTACCCTGCATGAGACGGGCGGTCGGTACTCCATGGACGTTCAGGGCGCTGGCTAGGATGTCGGCGGCTTCGTCCGCGCCGGCGATGATGAAGCGATCGCCGGTGATGTCACCGAACGATGCGGCTTCGGTGAGCGCTTTGTTATCGTCGAGCGGCTCTTTGCCAGTTTCCGCGGCGGCAGGCGCCTGTGCACGGGGGGCTTGGGATGAGGGTGCCTTATGAGTTGATGAAACGTATGCTTCGACGTCCTCAATCGTAAACTTCAGTTTGCGGCCCACGTGATATGACGCCAATTTGCCGGTTTTCGCTAGCTGGTACACGGTGTTCTTTCCCAGGTGAAGGTAGCGAGCGACTTCTTCGGCGTTCATGAATTCGTCTGAGCGCA
The DNA here is from genome assembly GCA_902779135.1 of uncultured Coriobacteriaceae bacterium. GTDB lineage: Bacteria > Actinomycetota > Coriobacteriia > Coriobacteriales > Eggerthellaceae > UBA9715. Next base: position 10,600 of record CACZAR010000115.1, read on the forward strand.
TGTTGTCCCCAAATTCCCTTGTTAATTTATACTTATTGAAGTATAGTTATGTTCAACGAGATTTTCAATCAAGAATAATACTTCATACAGGATTATATATCGTTTTGTACAGTGATGAACAGTGACGAGAGTTGTGAACAGAACTCCATCCCACATGTACCATCCGAAACCACAGGCATACTTATCGGTGTCGGGGGGGACGAACCCGAAGGGCGAGCCAAGAGCGGAACGCTCCAAACAAAGGCAACTAAGCCGGGAAGGCCGGCTTGCAAACGAAAGGAAACGAACATGAAGATCAGCGCACGCAACCAGATCAAGGGCACCGTCAAGACCATCCGCGAGGGCGCGGTGAACGCAGTGGTCGTCATCTGCCGCGGCAACCACAAC
>CACZAR010000116.1 GCA_902779135.1 uncultured Coriobacteriaceae bacterium
CGGCGCAGCAGCTCGACGTTGCGGATGATGCGGCGCTTGGCCTCCTTGCCGGTGATCGCGTTCATCCGACCACCTCCCCGTTCATGTCCACCAGCGCGCAGCGCAGGTAGAACTCGTCGTAAGACAGCTTCGCGCTCTCTCTCTTCAGCCCGTCGCGCTCGGCCATGCACTCGCCCAGGTCGCGAGCGAGCGAGATGTTCTCGCGCGTGAGCCTGTCCACCTCGCGTTGCAGCTCCGCGCCCTTCACGTGCCAGCCGTGCCGCCCTTCCTGCATCTTGGCGATGTGCTGCCGCAGCGAGCGGTTCTTCGCGTGCGCGGATTCGAGCTGTTCGGCAAGCATGATTCGCTCGTTGTCGGCTTTCTCCCACATAGCGTGCGCGTTCCCAGCCGCTTCGCGCCATTGGTCGCGCTCTGCGGTCAGCTCGTCGACGCGCTTGTCCTTGCGCAACATGCAGCCGTCGCCAAGGCTGTCTGGGTCGCTCCATTCGCAGTGGCGCGATTGCAGCTCGGCGTTCTCGGCCTTGAGGACGGCGATTACGTCGTCCCTTTCGGCTAATGCCTCGGAATAGTCAGATTCGCGCTCTTTGTCAGCCTTAGCGCATTTCATGCACTCGACTTCTATGAACTCGCGCTCCGTTATCGCCGCTTGGCGGTCGAGCAGTCTTATGATTGCTCCATATGTAAGCAAACCGCGTTCAAGGTTGTTAATTACAAACTTGTTCACGTCCGCTTCCAGCTTCTCGCGGCTGTCGGTTTCGCTGGCAAACGTCCTCATGCCGTGAGTGCAGCTATCCAAGTCCATGAAACCGTCGTTAGCGTCAACAGTCTCTTGCGTAACGACTTTTTCAGGCGCTAAAGCGTCGTTACACGTCAGCCCGTCCACCCTTACGCGCAGCGCGCTGTTCTCGGCGCGCAGCTCGGCGAGCTTGGCGCATTCGTAGCATTCGGTCATGCGCACTCCTTCCTGTACTTCGCCCACGGTTCGTAATTGTCGAACGTGGTGCTCTTGAAAATGAACTTGTTGTTGCACCATCGCGCTAGGTGTCGCTGGTACGGGTCAGACTTGTCGAACGGCATCACGAACGGATTAGCGCCCAAGCGATGCAGCGTCATGATTCGGTGCATGTCGTATTCGGATGTGGTGTTGAATCCGACGAGCACGTAGAACATTAACCTCCACGGCTTGATTCCGTTTTTGCTCAATGTCTCGATGCCGCGCCCGATCGCGTCATCTTGCGAGTGTCCGTCCCAGGCGAAGTGGATAGATTTCTCCTGCTTCACCGTTGCCAGTGCCTTGGCGGTCTGGTCGGTCACTAACCGAATGTCCAACGCTTCCCAGATGACGTGAACGCCTGCGTCGGATAGTTGTCCACAATCGCGGCAGAACTCGTCTGCATCGGCCATTATGTTGTCGTCGAGTAGGCGTACGACGCGTTGACCATCCCAGAAGTCGCGCAAATCCGCAACGTGGCGCACTTCATTTCCGTCCATCTTCGGCACTACGCACCACGGGCAGCGGTTCGGGCATCCACGCGTGAAACGTCCTATCGCGTAGTCGCACCCGTAAAGCGAGTAGTCTGGCATGATTCGGTCGTAATCATCGAACGGCATCACGGCGCTGAGATCGTAGCCTGTGCCGCCCTTCAGCGTCTCGCAGTCGGGCATGTACTCTGGCTCTGGCGTGTAGTCGAAAACTTTGGACGCGTAGCATAGCTCCGGCACATCGAATAGCGGGTCGTATCCCAGTTTCACGTAGTCGCCGCGCTGCTTGTGCCAGGCTGACGCACGCATCAGTGCAAGGTTCGGAATCTTGCTGTCCACGTCGATCAGGCAGACGTTCATCTGAACCTCCTTCTGATCTCGCGGTGCGCGGGGCACTCGTCGCGGGTTATCGCGTACAGCTCCTTCAGCTTGAAGCGGCGGTGCAGCGCGTCGCAGTAGTACATCCAGCGGTGGATCCTCGCCCCTGGCTGCTCGATGCAGCTCAGGTGCTCGCAGCAGTCGCAGCGCACGCCGTACAGCTCGGGCGTGGTGTGGACTTCGGGGTGGCGGCCCCAGAGGTTCGGGTCGGTCATGCGTCGGCCCTCGCTCCCCATGCGCAGAATCCGTCAATTTTAACAGCGTGTGCCATATGTACGCAGTAGGTGGCGAATGTGTAAGCCATACAATGCCTGCAATCCCCGCACCGCACGATTTCCTCACGCGCTGGCCCCAGCGGGTTGCCGTGCGCGTCGGTCGGAAAAATTCGCTCGGTCATGCGCTCACCACCTTGCGCCCGCAGTTCGGACAGTAGTTCGGTGTTCCGTGGTGATGATGAACAATCGGACGTTCGCAACCGATGGGAGTTATCCAGCTCGTAAGGTCGCAATTAAAACCGCACGCGCTGCAAGTGAACTGTTCAACATCGGAACACACATCCCTGCATTCAGCTTGCGCGATTATTCCTCCAACTGCATACACTTTCTCGCACGTCCCGCTCCCAAGCTCGGCGCGGGTGTTCCATGCCTTAATGCTCTCCCACGCTTCGATCGCCGCATGCTCGTATCCGTGGTAGTCGGCGCGTGTGTTCCACTGCCTAGCAAGCGTCTGCACGCTCTCCCAGTAGCAATCGCTCAAGTCTGATTCACGCATGATGCATCCGTCCGCGTGGTAGCAGATTATCTGCCAATCGCCGTTCTGGTAGAGCTTCAGCTCCGCTTCGCCCCCGCAGAACGGGCACGGCAGCAGGGTCTTTTCATCACTCATGCGTCCACCTCGATTCCCAGCTCGCGAATGCGCTGAATGATTCCGCATTCCCCGTTATCGGTGCGGCATGAATAGCCGCATACCGTGCATTCCCGATGCATATCGCGTATTAGCTGCCCCATCTCGCACGTCCCGCTCACCAGCTCGGCGTTCAGCTCGTCGGCGATTGCCTGCCAGTCGAACTGGGGCGGCGTCAAATGGTCGTAATAGAAGTTTTTGAGTACGGCATCCTTAATCTGCTTGATTGTAAATGCCCCGCCATCCAGCGTCGCGGCTATGGCCTGCTCGGGAGTAATGCATGACATATCACGCATGTAAAAAGCGACTCCATCGCTATGCTCGCCAAACACAGCCGTGATATGACCCTTGCAAGTCCATCTGGTTTCCTTAACGAATTTCCCGTCATTATTCACATACTCAACGCCGCGTTCATCGAGCAGCTTGCGCAGCTCGGTCGTTCGGTTGTCGGTCGCGCTAGTCATCGCCGCCCTCCTTCACCCGTGCGCCGCATCCTGGGCAGTAGTTGACCGCGCCCCATGCGAGGGGCACGTCAACCGTGCATTCGCACTCCGAGCAGTAGAACTGAGTCGAACTGTCCAGGCTTGCGTCACGGCACGTCCGCTCATGCGTATACCGTTCGCCGTCCACGTACACGCCCCGGATCACGCGACCGTTGAGCGCCAGCGGGTACATCCAGGGGACCTCGCCGTCGCCGAACTCGATGCGCAGGCGCGCCACGTCGTACGGCCTGTTCGCGTTGGTGCTGCAATCGCTCACTTCGCACCTTCTTCCATAGCGTTCTCCATGTACTCGCGCCTGAACTGCTCGTAGCACGGCTCGCATAGGTTGATGGAGAACTCCTTCTCTCCCATATCGCCGTCGAACACAATCGGGTTCACCACCCATACGGCAGGCATGCTCTCTGCCCTAATCAGCCCGCATTTGTCGCAGATGTACGCTTTGCTCATTCGTCCACCTTCCCCACCATCGCGCCGAAGCCGTCATCGACCGCAATCTCGCCAGGCGGCTCGCGGAAGTCCACGATGCAGTCGAGCAGCACGAGCACGCTCTCCACGGCCTGCTTCTGGTCTGCCATGCCAGCCGTGCGGCCCTCGCGCCAGATGTCCGCCATCTTGTCGAGCACGATGCTCTCGTACCTGTTAACGTCCCTTGCCATACCTGCCTCCTTACCAGCTCACGTACATGTCGATGTTGCCCTCGCCCGACCCACTGTCGTACACGCGGCCCTCGCCCTTGCTCGTCTGGACGATCGCGTCTTGCGGGTAGTCGTCGCTGCTGACCACGTAGCGGTTGTCCGCGTCGCGCCAGTAGCCCTCGTCGTCGGTGTGCCATTCGCCGGTGCGGTAGTGGTACGCGACAGCCGACGAGTAGTACGTCTCGGTCTGGCTGTCCACCCCCGCGCGCACGCCCTGGCTGTAGAACCCGTCGCCGCCACCGATGTAGGCGGGATTGTTGTTGAGCTCTGGGTCGTAGGGGCCGCTGTAGTAGTTGCCATCCCAGTAATCGGTCTGGGAGTCCGCCGTTGCCTCAATCGGGGCCTCTGGCGCGCTCTCTGCGGCTCTCGCGGCCTTCTCGTCCATCTCCTGCTTGATGCGAACCATCCCGCTCGGGACTTTCGGCTCCGCCCAGTCGTGGACGTAGGCGAACTCGACCGCGGGCTTCTCCTCCGGTGCGTCCGCTTGCGCCGTGGCGCAGCCGGTGAGGGCGAGCGCCGCGACCGCGATGAGTAGTGCGGTTATCGTGCGTTTCATTTCATTCTCCTTGGCTCGGCGTTTATTTGGTGGTGTGGAATTTGGATGAGTGCGCATCTGTAAACGGGCTGATGACGCATTCGGAAAGCCTTTCCATTGATTCGCCGATTCTTTCAAACACGCAAATCCCGTCGATTGACATGCCGCATGTGATTAAGTAGTTGTCGAGAATGTTGTCGTAATCATCGGTTGCGCCGTATTTCCTGTAGATGTCACGGAGCCAATCATCATTGGACCTGCATTCAAAACACGGCCTCATCGTGATCGGGCAGATGCAAATGACGTTCATTTTCTTCAGCTCTTCTACTGTCTTTTCCTTTAGCTTGTCGTCCATCTCCACGCTCCTCAGTGTTCGGTTTTGCCGTATGCCGTATGCCGTGTTTTCGCTATATGTACCCCTATACCCCCTATATATCTTTTTCTTCTTTTTAAGATTTCAAGGGCAGGGTTATAGCAGTACGGCATAATCAGCAGGTCAAGTAAACCTTTTCTCTCTGCCGTATCTCATGCCGTTCTATCGACAATCTGCCGTAGTTCGGCATATCTTGGGCTTTCGGGGTCGATTACGTAGCATCTTTGCATCCCGTATGCCGTACTCGCCTTGCCTCCGGCTTTCGGGTACGGCATATATCCGTCGACCGAGTTGCGCATGATCGCGTGGATTTCGTTCACGAGCCTACGCGGTGGGTTTCGGTAGTCGCTGACCTCGAGGACGTCCTTCAGTATCTCCGTGACGCACACGCGCGCGCCGACGTTCTCAGGGTCGTCGCACTGCTGCATCTTCGCGTCGAGGTGCTGCTGTATCAGCGCCACGCGCGGGTCGTCCTCGGTATGCGTCTCGCGCATCGCGTCGGCTATCCGCTCGATCCTGGCGGGAAGGACGAGCGATTGCTCGCCTGTCTTCCAGCGTGCGTACACCTCGGCCCAGCATGCGTCAAAGAACTCCTGCGACGACTCGTCGAACAGGATCTCCTGCGGTTCGGTTGCAAGGCAATGCACTGGGATGAACCGCCTGTTGCCTGTAGGGTCGCTCAGGAAGTCCATGTCGTTCGTCGTGCCTGCGAACACGCAGACGCGTGGGCGCTGCTCGGTCTCCCTGGCGTACTTAGGGCGGATCGTGTCCACG
>CACZAR010000117.1 GCA_902779135.1 uncultured Coriobacteriaceae bacterium
TAACACGCCGCGGTTCTTCGAGGGGATGGTCTCGGAGAAGCAGGTGGTGACGATCGGGATGCAGGAGCCTACGCCGAAGCCGGCGATGAGGCGCCAGACGGCGAAGATGCCGAGGCTCGAAGAGAACGCCTGCGGCAGGGTGAACAGGCCGTAGAAGATGACGGCGATGATCAGCATCTTCTTGCGGCCGATGCGGTCGGACATAGCGCCGCCGACGGCGCCGCCGAGGACCATGCCGAGCAGGCCCCACGTGGTCAGCGAACCGACCTGGGCGGCCGTCTGCAGACCGAACGACGGGGCGAGGTAGGTGTTCGTGGAGTTGACGATCATGAAGTCATAACCGTCGAAGATGTTTGCCAGGCCCAGAAGGACAAACATCAACCAGGTGTGGCCATTGATACCGAAGGAGTCAATGACCTCAGAAACGGTAAATTCTTTTCCGTTCATCAAACCCTCCTTTTAAGGATTTCCAGTATCTGAGCACGTATGGTCTAGAGCTGCTCACACTCTGGGTTTCGCCCCCTTTCGCGCGATTCGCGTTTAAGCGACATCGGGTTAACGCCCCTAAAATGAACGAGCCCCATACTTGGCTTGTTCCGCTAGCCTGATATCGCTCCGACATTTGTGGAACCCATATAGCACCACAACTTGCCATATTAGAGAGATTGGGAAAAACCACGATGAACGGCACGATGCAAATCGTTAACATTCAGTTCATTTATAATTGTTAATGTATATAAAATTTGTCATCATTTATTTGCATGTAAAAATAATCATCTTTACCAGTAAAGGGATTGTGATGCTCAAAGCGCTCGTCATCGAGAACGACCAAAGGCTCAACTCCCAGTACTGTTCATTCCTCGCAAAGCAGGGATACGACACGGTTTCAGCTCATGATGCCCTCGAAGCGCTATCGGCCATCGATTCGAACAGCGTAAACATCGTCATTTGCGACTACGATCTCCCCAACATCGACGGTTTCATGGTCATAGAACGCATCAGGGCCAATGATGAAGAGGTACCCATCTTGGCCACCTCAACCCAAAACGATCTCAAATCAAAGCAGCGGGCCTTCAATGCAGGATGCGATGATTACCTCGTGAAACCCGTCGATTTGAACGAACTTGCGCTCAGGTTGTCTGCCTTGCTTAGACGCACGCGCAGCACTTCAAACCAACGAATCGTGATTGGCAACGCCGCGCTCGACTCGAGCTCGCTCACCGTGACCGAAGGCTCTAATGTCACCGCCCTTCCGCCCAAGGAGTTCTTGCTGCTTTTCAAACTGTGCGCTTCACCGGGCCGCATCTTCACGCGCCGGGACATCATGGACGATATTTGGGGAATTCGCACCGGAACCGACGAGCGTACCGTCGACGTGCATATCAGACGGCTTCGGAAGCGTTTCGAGGAAAGCGCAAGCATCCAGATTGAAACCGTACGAGGCGTCGGTTATCGGGCAAAAGCTACAAAAGTGAATTCGTAGCCGGTACCGCACATATATATTCATGATGAATTTCCGCATGGTTCCAAATTGATTAACGCTATCATGGCCTCCATGTCTTTGGAGGGGGAAGAAAAGGTACGAACAGGTACCAAGCTTGACGACGTCGAGGCGAAGCGTGTAGCTCGCCTGGTTCAGTGCGTCGCCTTGATTGTCTCGCTTCTCATACTGTGCTGGATTCAGCTCGACATGAGCACGCAATGGGGCGCTGATTGCTTCGCGTTTTTCCAAACGATGCCCGTCGAATTCATGGTGTTGAGTGTTTTCACCCTTGGGGCTCTTTTCTGCTCCATTTACGCCATTTGCGGCAGCCTCACTGCGTCAGGCGCCATCATCTCCATCATGTCGACGCTCATCGCCATCACGAACTACTACGTCATCGAATTCCACGGTGGGCCGCTTTCGTTCCTCGAGCTGAAGAACGCGGCAACCGCAGCAAACGTGATGGGGTCGTACACGTTGGAGTTCACGCCCGTCGTTTCGGGCATTTTGACGCTCGGGGTTATCGAGCTGGCGATCTCGTTTATCGGATTGCGCGCCATGCAAAAACACGCGGTCTTCGGCAAGAGATCATGGAAGCGCAGCCTCGGCTTGCTTGTTGCGGCAGCGCTCATCGTGTTTTTCGGATATGCATCTCCAAGCGCCGTCAAGCCGGCTCATGTGCTCATCTGGAATTGGACAACAGCCTACCCCTATTACGGGTACATTCCATGCACGGTCGATACGCTGCAAACTTGCTTCAACCTCGTGGAAAAGCCAGAGGGGTATTCGGAAGGACGGCTTGCCGAAATCGACGTGCCAACGCAGGTTTCGCAAACCTCAACACCTGATATCGTCCTCATCCTCAACGAGACGTTCTACGACCTCCATCAGGCAAGTTATTTCGCCACTGACGTTGACTATATGAAAGGCATCAACTCGCTCGACGGCGCAATCACCGGCTATGCCGTGGTGCCCAGCATCGGCGGGGGCACAAACAAGTCGGAATACGAGTTGCTGACGGGCAATTCGATGGCGCCGCTCGCACAAAGCGGCTCGCCGTTCTTCACCGTCGACATGACCGATGCGCCGAGCCTCGTCACGATTCTGAAAGCGCAAGGATACGAGACCACCGCCTGCCATCCAAGCAACGCCGTGAACTACTCACGCAATGCCGCATATCCCGCCATGGGGTTCGACCATGTGTACTTCTTCGATTCGTTTGAAGACCTCGAGTCTCCGCGGGATCGTTGGTACGAATCGGATGAGAGCACTTACGCTAACGTCATTCGCTGGTACGAAGAGAATCGCGTGACTGCCGCCGAGGAGGGCGTCGACAGGCCTCAGTTCATGTACTGCCTCACTATTCAAAATCATGGAAACTGGAGCTCGGGCGACGATTCGTACGACACCGTGCACGCAATAGGCAATTTCGGCGGCTACAACGATGATGTCAACGAATACCTCACAGGCATCGCCGAATCGGATGCGGCATTCGTAAAACTCGTCGACTATTTCGCGCACTCCGATCGACCTACAATCGTCTGCATGGCCGGGGACCACTCCCCCAGTTTCGCCGCCAATATTGCTGACACCGAAACGCATTCCGACGACGAGCTCGACCTACTGTTGCGCGCAACGCCGTATGTCATCTGGGCGAATTTCGACTTGACCGATTCCGGCGTCAACGTGCCAGAATACATGAGCATTAACCACCTGACGTCGACCGTAGCGCGGTTGGCCGGCGTGGGGCTTTCGCCGTACTATGCCTTCCAGCTCGAGCTCATGAAGACGTTCCCCATCGTTACCGCCTATGGTGCCTACTACGACGATGAGGGGAATCGCTACAACTATGACGATGGGTGCAACGCTCAGGTAATGGATTACCGCCACCTCGACTACGCCAACATCATGAGGGAAGGCGACCCAGCACTGTTCGCATACGTGCCTTAGGCGTTTGGCTCTTCAACGGAAGCACTGCACCTCAAAGATGACAATAAGTCGACCGTTTCGTCGTACCGCGCTGAACCGTGTGAGAATGTGCAAAACGGCAATGGCTCTATAGCGAAACAATCAAGGAGGTGCAGCGATGAAACGTCCAGGCATCGATGGCGGGTTCTTGCTGTGCTTCGGGTTGAATCTGATTCTGAATTGCTTCTGGGCCGTTCCGGCAGTCGTGCTGTTCGTCACGCACTTCGCGCTCGGCACGCCGCTTTGGCTGGCATGGCTTGCGCTTGGCCTGTGGCTTGTGATCGTCTTCGCCATCACCGCATTCATGAGCTGGGCTACATCGACTAGCAATTCAAACGGTGCCGGCACAGGCACGCGCGGGCGTGCCACCGTACGCTATTCATCCCAGCGCCGCGATGAGAGCATCGATTTGTCAGGCAAGCAAGCTATTCCCACCAGGCCGCAATCTTCTGGTGACGTAGACGACCAGAAGTGAGTCGGTGCCCTGGCCCTTGACTCACTCCCGAAATTGCAAAAAAAGCGGGCTGGAAGATTTCGTCTTCCAGCCCGCTTCAACAATAGCGTTATTGATGCAACTACCACTTTTCGACGATGTTGCCCGGATCCTTGAAGATGCGGAGTGCCGGAACGAAACCACGCACGCGCGAGAGCGGATAGACGTTCGAGTGGCAACCGATGACGGTTCCGGGATTCATGACCGTGTTGCAGCCGACCTCGACGCCATCGCCGAGCATCGCACCGAACTTCTTGAGGCCAGTCTCAATCGTCTCGCCAGTAGCGAAGTCCTTCACCACAACGAGCGACCTGTCGCTCTTGAGGTTCGACGTGATGGCACCAGCACCCATGTGCGCGCCGAAACCCAAAATGGAATCGCCCACGTAGTTGTAATGCGGAACCTGCGCCTTGTCGAAGATGATGACGTTCTTCAGCTCGGTCGAGTTGCCGATGACCGCACCCTTGCCCACGATGGCCGGGCAACGCAAGAACGCGCAATGACGCACTTCCGCACCGTGGTCGATGATGAGCGGCGATCCGATGTAGGCGCTGTCGTAAATCTTAGCGTCCTTGGCAATCCACACGCCCTCGGCAGGGTTATCGAACTCATCAGCGGGCAGCGTCGGACCAAGCTCGAGGATGAACTCCTTGATATGCGCGAGCGCTTCCCAGGGGTATTCGAAACGCTCAAGCAGCGGCGCTGCAATGGTGTTCGATAAATCGTACAGATCGGCGATCTTGACTTTCATGGATCGATTCCCCTTCCTTTAGGTTTGTGCACATGAAACAAGTGCTCGTTTCATAAAAGCACCCTACCAAAAACTGCGGCCCGGATTGACCGGGCCGCTTTTAATCACTCAATTTCCGTCTTGTTCCTATCGCTAAAGCGTCAGCTTGGAAGCGGCGCCCTCGTCGCAGAAGAAGGTAACGTCGGGATGCAGCTGCAGAACGCTTGCGGGGCAGGCCGGGTCGACTCGGCCTTCAACGGCAGCCTTGATGGCGTCAGCCTTGGCCTCTCCCAGGGCGATGAGAATGAGCTTGCGGGCGTGCATGATGCTCTTGATGCCCATGGTCACGGCATGGGTGGGCACGTCGTCGAGGCTATCGAAGAAGCGGGCGTTAACCTCGCGGGTGTTCTGGGTAAGCTCAACCACGTGGGTCATGGTGTCGATGGGGTCGCCCGGCTTGTTGAACGCGATGTGGCCGTTCACGCCGATGCCCAGAATGTGCAGATCCTCGCCACCGGCCGCCTCGATGGCAGCGTCGTAGGCGGCAAGGGCCTCATCGCTCGTGTCGAGCCCGCTCGGCACATGCGTGTTCGCAGGATCGAGGTCGACGTGGTTGAACAGGTTCGTGTCCATGAAGTAACGGTAGGACTGGTCATGCGTGGGCTCGAGGCCTACGTATTCGTCGAGGTTGAACGTGGTGACGTCCTTGAAGCTAATCTCGCCTGCTTCATAGAGCTTGATGAGCTCAGCGTAGGTGTCGAGCGGCGTGGAACCAGTGGCAAAACCGAGCACGGCATTGGGCTTGGCATCCAGGATTTCCTTGTAGATGGCTGCTGCTTGTTTCGCGATGCCTTCAGGGGTATCGATGATGACCTTCATAGTGCTCCTTCTTTCGTGTACGTCTGCGGACGAGCCAATCGCAATCATCCGCCTACTTCATAGCCAAGCTTTTAAGCATTGACCGATAAC
>CACZAR010000118.1 GCA_902779135.1 uncultured Coriobacteriaceae bacterium
AAGCAGATCGTCGCCGACATGATCCTTGCCGAAAAGGGCGGCGAGGCCTATCAGGCAGCGCTCGACAAGCTCTACGATGCGCAGCAGGGCGACTACTACGAGATGCTCAAGGCCATGGACGGGCTGCCTGTCATCATCCGCCTGCTCGACCCGCCGCTGCATGAGTTCCTGCCTTCGCCGCGCGAGCTCGCCATTAAGGTTGCCGTCGATGCAGCCAAGGGCGATCACGACCCCGTTGCGAAGAGGCTTCTCGCCGCCGCCGACAACATGGCTGAGATGAATCCGATGCTCGGTCTGCGCGGTTGCCGTCTCGGCATTGTGATGCCTGGCCTTTCCGCCATGCAGGTACGTGCTATTGCCACGGCTACGGCGAAACTCATCAAGGAAGGTTTCGATCCGAAACCCGAAGTTATGATTCCGCTCGTGTCTATGGAAAACGAGCTTATCTATGTTCGCGAAGAGGCTGAAAAGGCCATCAAGGAAGTCGAGGAGCGCGATGGTGTCGACCTGTCCTTCATCGAGATCGGCACGATGATCGAGCTACCGCGTGCAGCCGTCACGGCTGACGAGATCGCCGAGAAGGCCGATTTCTTCTCCTTCGGCACCAACGACCTCACGCAGACGACTTTCGGCTTCAGCCGCGACGACGTTGAGGGCAAGTTCTTCAAGGATTACTCCGAGCTCGGCATCATGAAGGTCAACCCGTTCGCAACGGTTGACGACGGCGTTGTCAAGCTCATCGACATTGCAGTCAAGGGTGGCCGATCCACCAACCCCGAGCTCGTCACCGGTGTATGCGGCGAGCATGGTGGCGACCCCGACTCCATCGCTAAGTTCCATAAGGTTGGCTTGAACTACGTTTCCTGCTCGCCTTATCGCGTGCCGGTTGCACGCCTCGCTGCGGCTCATGCTGCACTCGCGAAGTAGCGATTGCTTCAAAGCGATACATGATGGGGCCCGTTAATAAACGGGCCCCATTTTTGCACCATGTTTAATTGGCTTTACAAAATTGTGCCGCCGCAGACTACGGTATCACCGTCGTAGACGACAGCCGCCTGCCCGGGAGCACATGCACGTTGAGGTGAATCAAAGGTAATAGATATTGTGGACTCGCCGACTTGCTCGACGATGGCCGGGCGTGCAGTTTGTCGGTAATGAGTTTTCACAAGGAAATGCTCAGGTTTGTCGAGTTGAGCTCGCGAGATGAAATTAACATCATGCACTTCGATAGAGGAACACAACGTGTTGGCGTCTGTATCGACGACGAGTTGATTAGCTGAAACGTCTTTCTTGAAGACATAGAGAGGCTCACGTGCTGCGACGCCGATGCCCTTGCGTTGGCCTATCGTGTAATGTATGAGCCCATTATGCTTTCCGAGAACCGTGCCTTCCCGGTTTACGATTTCGCCCGCTTCGAAAGTCTTTCCCGTTCTCTTCCCTATGAACGAAGCATAGTCGCCATCGGGAACGAAGCAGATATCTTGACTTTCCGCTTTACCTGCGTTTATAAAACCATTCTCCAGGGCTAAACGGCGCACTTCATTCTTTGAGAGGTCGCCGAGCGGGAACAGCATGTGTGCGAGCGTTTCCTGGTCAAGATGGAACAGGACATACGATTGGTCCTTGTTTGCATCTTTCCCGCATCTGATCTCAAAGCGCCCAGTCTGTTCGTTGAAGACGCGCCTCACGTAATGACCTGTAGCAACATAATCGTAGCCAAGTTCCTTGCGGCGTTTTTGAAGCGAACCGAATTTTATATAGCGATTGCAATCAATGCACGGGTTTGGGGTTTGACCGGAAAGGTACGAATTGCAGAATCGATCGATAACTTCAGTATCGAATGGGCCGGTAAAGTTATAGACGAAATGGGGGATGCCGAGCTCAAGGCATACTTGGCGCGCATCTTCGACATCGCGCGTCGAGCAACATGTCTGCTCATCTTCGATGAAGGCATCATCGTTGTCGAAGAGCTTCATCGTAACGCCTTCAACCTCGTAGCCCTCATCACGCAGGACAAGAGCCGACACGGAGCTGTCGACCCCTCCGCTCATGGCCATGAGCACTCTGTTTTTGTTCGGCGACGTCATCATAAGAAATTGAACATTTCTGTCGAAAGGTAGCGCTCGCCCGAGTCGGGGAGGATGACAACGATCAATTTTCCAGCATTCTCCGACCGCTCGGCAATCTTTCGTGCAGCTGCAACGGCAGCGCCAGATGAGATGCCAACGAGCAAACCTTCCTTGGAAGCAAGCTCTCGACCCGCTTCATAGGCTTCCTCATTTTCGATCGTGATAACTTCATCGTAAACCGTCGTATCAAGTGTGGCAGGAACGAAGCCAGCCCCGATGCCTTGCAATCCATGAGAGCCGGCATGACCCTGCGATAAAACGGGGGAGCCTTGAGGCTCGACTGCAACAACCTGGATGTCGGGATTCTTGGATTTAAGATAACGCCCAGCGCCTGTCAAGGTGCCGCCTGTGCCTACTCCAGCAACGAAGATATCGACGGTGCCGTTTGTAGCTTCCCAAATCTCTGGACCGGTAGTCGCTTCATGAGCGGCTGGATTTGCGGGGTTCGTAAATTGACCGGGAATAATTGAGTTGTCGATAGATCTCGCAAGTTCATCCGCTTTCTCTATTGCGCCCGTCATTCCCTTTGAGCCGTCTGTCAGCACGACCTCTGCTCCATACGCCTTCATGAGATTGCGGCGTTCCACCGACATCGTTTCGGGCATTGTGATGATCATCCTGTTGCCTCGCGCAGCTGCTAGAGCCGCAAGCCCTATGCCGGTGTTGCCCGACGTCGGCTCGATGAAAACAGTTTGATCGTCTATCAGACCCCTCTCTTCGGCATCTTTGATCATCGCGAGCGCAACACGATCTTTGATTGAGCCTGCAGGGTTCACCATTTCGACTTTGGCAACAAGCGTAGCTTCGAGCGAGTGCTCACGTTCGTAGTTAACGAGTTCGAGAAGCGGTGTTTGTCCAATCAGTTCGGCTATGCTTTTGTGGATGCTCATGCTCTTTGCTCCTCAGTGTTCGATTACGCTACCATTCTAAACAACTCGATACGATGCTATATGAAAGAAGCGCTAGAAACATGGTCGATATAAATCGGATTCCGCATTCGCTCGAATTCATGACAGAAAAGGGAAGGGTGGCGCTTTCCTACATTGATCAACGGAAGCTTCCTGATGAGCTTGTCATTGAAACTACTGCCGACTGGAAACAAGTCGTCGATGCCATACAGACACTTGCCGTTCGCGGTGCGCCTGCAATTGGAATTGCGGGCGCAGCGGCTCTTGCACTCTTCGTGACAAACAACGGAGTTCAAAGCGATCTTGAACGTGTTGCGGAGGAAATCGCAACTGCGCGACCAACGGCGGTCAACCTTAGATGGGCAATCAGTCGGTCTCTCGAGGAAATCAAAGGCATCGATTGGTCTGACGTTCCAAATAAGCTAATCAATCTTGTTTTGCGCATGGAGGCTGAGGACGAAGCCACGAACCGCACCATAGGCCACTTTGGAGCAGCGCTTCTTGGAGATGGCTCAAACGTTCTTACCCATTGCAATGCAGGCAGCCTTGCAACGTATTTCTACGGCACTGCGCTTGGAATTGTTTACTGCGCTGCAGAGCAGGGGAAAATCAATCGAGTATTTGCAGACGAAACGCGCCCGGTGGGGCAGGGTGCTCGCCTGACGGCATGGGAGCTCGCGCGTGCGGGCGTACCCGTTACGCTCATTTGCGATGATATGGCAGCAAGTCTCATGGCGCAAGGAACTGTTGATGCGGTGCTTGTCGGAGCTGACCGCATTGCAAGAAACGGAGATACCGCAAACAAAATCGGAACCTATGGGTTGGCCGTTCTTGCTCACGAGCATGGAATCCCGTTTTACGTTGCCGCTCCACGCTCGACGATTGACTTCGACCTAGAAGATGGTTCCCAAATAATCATCGAGCAGCGTTCTCCTGAAGAGGTGTTACAGCATCCAATCAACGGAGTTGATGTTTGGAACCCCGCATTCGATGTAACGCCTGCGTGCTACATCACGGGCATCGTCACGGAAGCAGGTGTTTTCTCGCCTTCCGATTTAACGAGCTTGGATCCAGCCGTACTGTGATTCAAATAACCAAAAAGGTTTTGTTATACGACATTGCGACGCAAGGCTTTGACGTATAATCGCCATTTGTGTTCAGTTCAGACAACATACGGGCTGCTTTCAAGGCAGCATTACCTATCATGCTCGGGTATGTCGCAATCGGCATTCCCTGCGGCATACTTTCAGCCTCGATTGGGCTAAATGCCCTTCAGGTTTTCCTGATGTGCGCACTATTCTATTCCGGAGCTGGACAGTTCATGATTCCGAACATGTGGCTTGCCGGTTCACCTATCGCATCGATTATCGCTAGTGTTTCGTTCGTGAACACGCGGCAGATGCTTTATGCAACAGCGTTCGCTCCTTGGTGCGAGAAGGTTTCAAAGCGTCTTTCGTTCTGGTTTGCCGCTACAGTCACCGACGAGAGCTTCGGTGTGAACATCAAACAATTCGAGCAAGGGGGCTGGTCTATTCAGCGTGCAACGCTTGTAAACCTTTGCTCGCAATCCTCTTGGACGATTTCGTGTGTTGTCGGAGTGCTCATCGGGAATGCAATTGGCATTCCGCTAGCGATAGCCTCATTTGCCATGACATCGATTTTCATCTGTCTCCTCGTCACGCAAAAACTCTCAGGAGCAAATGTTGTTGCAGCCATCATGGCAATCGTCGGTGTTTTTGCTTGCAAGCTCATCGGCCTTTCCGGACCCGCAATCTTCTTCGGGGCCCTGTTTGGAGTTCTTTGCGCATTCGTCTTCTCTCGAATACGGGAAAGGGTGTAATGCATGCAGCCAATAACGTGGACAGATTTCTGGATCATCTTCGTCACATGTGCATTGACGATTCTTGCATGCCGTGTCTTGCCGCTTTTCCTATTGAAGGGGAAGGAGCTCCCCAAGCGCGTTGAGGAGGCGCTCGGGTACATTCCACCTGCCGCGTTTGCTGCGCTTGTTGCAAATGACCTGCTCACACCTGGAATGTTTGATGCAGGTATATGGCCTGCGGGCGCACCGCTCGTTGCCTCGGTAATCGTCATCATTGTAGCTCGATTGACTAAATCGCTTCTCTGGAGCGCTGTCGCAGGCGTTGTCGCTTATGCGTTGCTCACAATGATCGTTCTCTAAAGCGCTTCGCGTTGCACAGAAAATGACACTAGTTTTGGCATCGATTGTGAATTTTGCGTCTCGCTTCATTATTTCTTGCATAGCCGATGTTCAGGGGATATACTAACAAATCGCGTCTAGAGACAAGTACCGCTACGCGGTTTGGCACGAACATATAGAAGGAAGAGAAATGGATATCATTCGCGCAATCGAGCAGCAGCAGTTCAAGCAGGACATTCCTGAGTTCAACGTTGGCGACAACGTCAAGGTCCATTACCGCATCGTCGAGGGTAACCGAGAGCGCATTCAGGTGTTCCAGGGCGACGTCATCCGCCGTCATGG
>CACZAR010000119.1 GCA_902779135.1 uncultured Coriobacteriaceae bacterium
GCCATCGCGGGGCACAACATCGCGCAGCTCGCGGCGAACGGCCCCCAGACGAGCGACGACCGCATGGCGTGGACCGACGCCGACAGCTGGGCCGCCTCGGACTACATGGCGCTCTACAACCGCGAGAAGCGCGATTGGGAGGAGACCGCGCGGTACGCCATCGCCAACGGCATGGGCATCCGCGCGGCTGCGGAGGAGGTGCGCGAGCACCGTATTCTCAGGGTCCGGACCGAGCACCCCGAGCTCACCGGCTTCCTCACGAGCCTCGACCCGCACATCGAGCACGAGCTGCGCCGTTACTTCAACGAGCTCGCCGACGAGGCGCGCGGCGGATGCCCCTCACCGGAGGATGCTCCGGACTACGTCCATAACACGGTCGAGTTCGATCGCGAGGCCGGGCTCGACCCGGTGCGCGCCGCCATCGAGTGCGCGATCTTCAACGCCCGCGACGACTCGCTCTTCGAGGACGTCAGCGACGACACGCTGCACGACATCGCCGAGCGGTGGGTCGAAGAGACGCATCCCGACCTCTGGCAGCGCGTCGAGCGCGATGCCGTCGCCGCGGTGCTCAGGATGATGGACGAGGCTGATCGGCTCGCTGCCTTGGTTAGCTAACCGCGATTGCTCGTAAATGCGGCCACTAACGAAAACGGTCGCATGCGGAAACGATGTCCCCGTCGGGTTCGAGCTGATGCTCGAGGAGCTGTACCAACTCGATTTCCCACGTCCCGATGGCGCGAAGGCCACCTCGCCTTCAAGAGGTGGCACGGCGAGTTCGAATGTGGGGCTTGGCGACATGGGCGCGGTCGGCGCTGGAGCCTCTGGGTTCGGGCTTGGCGATTCCCCTTTCGGGAACGTCGGCTTGGGAACGGCGCTCAACTCGATGGGTTCGATGGGCTTCGGCGGCGTCGGCGGCATGAGTGTCGGCGACTTGGGTGCCTACGGCGCGATGGGGAAGGGCGGCCTTGGAGGCATCGACTTCTCGGAGCTTTCGAAGCTCGGCGATAGCGCCGCAGGCGCCGAGATGGCCGATTTGATGAAAGAGATGCAATCTAATCCGCAGGCGATGCAACAACGTATGCGCGACGAATACGCTCACATGAGTCCCGACGAACAGAGCAAGATGCTCGATGCGCTCGCATCGATGGGTTTCGCTTCACGCGCATGGTGGGAACGGTTCCTGCGCGGTTTTTAGTACTCAATTAGTACACTAAAACTAACCTTATCCGCAGCCTGCGCTTAAAAATTCATGGCCAAATTCAATCATCACGTTTTCTTCACAATCGTCGATTAACGGGGCATTTTTTTGGCCATACCATGATTAAAAACCCCCTGTTATAAAGCTAAAAAAGCAGTTCAAAGTACATTTTTACACTTCACTTTCAGTGTTATTGAACCTATAATGTTACATACTATTCTGAACGACTATGTCACGTAGTTTTACGTAACTGGTTCAATAATGGCCCATGTATCAGCAAGGGGGATTGTGCAACAGAGGCGAAGGAAGAACTACGCGGGTTGAGTGACTGAATAGGTGCTTCCAGCCGTCGATTATTGACGCATGAATGGCGACGCGTCGATGTTGGCTTCTTGCTGTTGGCTATGGCATCCCTTCGAAACCCCGCAGATTCTTTTCCTCGTTGCATAGCTCTCCCGATTGGTGCATTAAGCGATAGGCGCTGGCACGAAAGAGGGAGGAGTCTCGAGATGGAGAAACCGAGATTCAACACGAGGGCGAGAAAGCTTGCGAGCAACATCGTGGCTATCATCGTGGCGTTCATGATGGTGTTCTACCAGACACCGATCAGCTATGCCATGGAGCAGCCGGATAGCTCGGCAGCCGCCGAAACCCAACAGGGCAACGCATCTGCGGATCAGGGACAAAAGGCTTCTGGTGCGTCGGGTGGTGCGCAAGGCAAGGCGGTAAACGCCAACGCAACTGCCTCGGGCTCAGCAGCCTCTGCTGCAGCGTTGAGCGGAAGCAGCGCAAGCGCCAAAGCGAGCGAGACTACTCCTAGCGGCTCCTCGGCTGCTGCCGACACCGAGAAGGCAGGCGAGTCCAAGGACGCGTTGTCGAGCGAGGACGCCGCGAAGAAATCCGGCGACGCGGCGACGGCTGACAAGTCCGATAAGTCCAAGGATGCCGCGAAGGCTGACACGAAGCGTACCTATATATATGAGGATGCTTCGGTGAAGGTTACGGCGACTCTCGACAAGGCTGACGCCATTCCCGATGCGGCCGAGCTGAAAGTCACCCCGGTTACTGCTTCCAGCGCGCAGTACAACTACGATGCCTACATGGCGGCCCTCAACAACGATGCTGGCAAGGCGGATGCCTACACCGCCGACAACACGCTGCTCTACGACGTCGCGTTCATCACGACCGACAAGGACGGCAAGAATGTTGAGCTCCAACCCGCAGCAGGCGCCGTGCGGGTCAACTTCGAGTTCAAGCAGAAGCAGCTGAGCGAAAAGCTTGGTGCCGAAGAGGCTGATGATGTTGAAGTTGTGCACCTTCCTCTCAAGGATTCTGCGAAGGCCGACACGACAGCTACTTCGATGGCTATTGCTTCGAGTGATGTGCTTGTCGAAGGTGTTGAAGCTTCAAGCATTAATGTAAATACGGATGGCGTAGTGTTTAAAGCCAGCAGTTTCTCGGTATTTGCGGTTACTGTAACTGCTACCGAAAACGGAATGCCTTCCCAAATCACTCCCTCAAAGGCTGTTTTCGAGCTTCAGGATAAAAATGGAAATCTTGCCTCGGATGCATCCATTGACGGAAAATTCGGGTTGCTGGCTCAGTTAACCGCCGGAAGCGATACTTTCTACAAGACTTACTACATGGACGCTTACGTACTTTCAAATGCTAAGAAGTTCGAAGTAAATATCAGCAATAACTTTAGAGATTTCAAAACGGCAGATGGAAGAGACTTCCGAAACAATGCGAGCAATACGGACGGAATGACGCTTGACCTGAGCGTTGTCTCTATGAGGGACCAAAACAATCAGTATCCTCAAAACCAGGATCAAATAACCATTCTTCAAGCTGGAGCGAAAATCGGCGACTTTATTCTCCAGGAACCGACGGTCAGCACTGATGGCGAAACCGTAACCATTGCCGCTGTTGAGGCAGATCCGTATAAAGCCGTTGTGAGCGTTACGGGTAACGAAAGCAATCAAGCCGATTTGACCGATCAATATTATGTCGTTGGTAATTATAAGAAAAACGGCGAAAACTATTGGTTTGTATCCGACAGCCCTATTACAGCGCAGACTGGTTCAGAAATCGTGCTTAAGCCGTTTACGAAAGCTTATGATCAAAACTCAAAGACCTCTATTGACGATCCAACATACTTGGATGTGTTTTTGGTAAAGGGGAGCAAGCCCGAGAAAAGCCAGCTAGAGCAGGGTAGTGTTCAGCATATCGCGGACGGTGCCTTGGTTGATAAGTATGATTTGAGCATAGAAGTTGGTGAGAACCAAGCAAATATCACGTTCAAAGAGCTGAAGTCGTCAGATTATACGGTTGAGATCAATACGTATGATATGGATGGCAATGCGGCTCCATTGGACGAGAGCGCAAGAAATGACAGTTACTATCTCCTGGCAACCATCATAGACGGCGAAGAGGTTGTTGCATGGCAGATTAAGTCCATAACTATGAGTGAGGGCACCTCGCAAACAATTGCATTCGATGAGGATGCGTTTACGAGAGTCGGAAGCAATGAGCAAATGCCGTTCTACCCAGAAAAATATGATATGAGAATTCGTCTCTACCATACGAACGGTCTAGAGGTGACCTCTTATGATCAAATAGAGAATGATAATGGTTCTCAAATTCTCGATTCCATTGACGGCTATATATTCAAGCCACTACCAGTGGTGGATGCGGAGAATTGCAAAACAACTCTCCATATAACGAAGGATTTTGATAAAAAATACAACGTAAAAGTTGAATTCCCTGATGAAGAGTCAAAAAATATAGCTGATAACGAATACTACTATGTGTTTGTAAAGTCGGAACATGCGTCAACAGGTACTACCTATTATCTGCAACGTCTGACGAACCCAGGTGATTCGGATTCAATCCTGATTGAAGATTTGGGTCCGGGTGTCCCTTGGAGTAAAGCCGAGGGCTCCGTAACTGCTCAAGAGCCGTTTACAGGGAACGAAAAAGTCACGATCCAGATACTAAAAGCCTCTTCTGAGATAACGGTGGACGACGCAAAGAACGAAAACAACTGCGAAATCGTTGCCAATGGCGTATCGAGGGATGAGTCCCCAGATCAAGCTGCGCATCTAACAACCGTTACAGATACGATTGTGTTTCACAAAGAGTTGCCGGTTCCGACAAATGATTACTCGTACACCGATATACTCGGAAATTCCGTCTACTATGGCATAACCGCCAATACATACAAGCAGACCGATCACGCGCAAACGAATTTTGCAGTAAATCATTACCAAGGCAATAACAATTTCCAGCCGGATCTTTCGAACAACCCAGGCAAAGTGCTCATTACAAACTTAGAGAGCACTCTTCAACTGGGTGCCAGGCAAAGACGAGATTTCGGATCAGTTGAGATCCAAGTTGGGAATCTCAATGGAAACACTTTCCAAGACGATTCGCAACTTGCAAATCTCATTGATGCAGATGCGCATGAAGTAGAGAAAAAAGTTAACGCGATGCTTTCGCATGGTGCTGCCATGTCGAAAGAACTTGCTGCAAAGGAAGCTAATTTCTACCCCAGTCTTTCTGGCGTAGGCGAAACGATGACGATCGATACTACGGATTTCGATGATGGCGTAACAATATATATTGATGCCGATCGCATTCCTTCGAATATTATCGGGGGCACAGACGCACTTACCATTAACAAAAAGCCCAATCAAACAATAGTTTTCAATTTCAAGACATCAAAACCTGTGACTGTTGGCAAGTATAAAGTTACAGTTAATGGAACAACGCATGATACGCATTCACCTGTTGATCATGACAATGGTGGTCCAGAGGATCAGCAGAATCAGGCTTTGGATCAGATTGCAAGACACATCGTGTGGAATCTTCCGAACAGCAAAGACGTCACGATGAAAATCACCACAGGCATGTTCCTTGTGCCTTCTAGCGGATCGACCGTTAAAATCGATGGTACTAGTAGTGGTTGGGTGGTAACCGGAGGAACGTTTACACATTCGTCCGGCGAGTTCCACAATGTATATCAGGATATGCCCGAGACTCCGAATATTCCCGATGAGCCAATTCCAGATGAGACAGAGTATAGCGTCAGCGTCTCCAAGGCCGACATCGCCACCGGCAAGGAGCTGCCCGGCGCCACCATCCAGGTCCTCGACTCCGAGGAGAACGTGGTCGCGCAGTGGGTC
>CACZAR010000120.1 GCA_902779135.1 uncultured Coriobacteriaceae bacterium
GCGCATTGTCGGCGATGCCGTGCGTCCTGGCACCATCACTGCCGCGGTGTACCAGGCCTACCACGCAGCGCTTGACATATAGCTATTGCTTTCCGCAGAGAACTCTCTCCAGAGTGTTCATCATAGTGGTCACATCCAGGGGTTTTGCGATGTGTCCGTTCATCCCTGCTTCTTCAGCTGTGCGGATGTCTTCCTGGAATGCGTTGGCCGTCATCGCGATGATCGGAATTTCAGACAAAGCCGGATTCGGAAGGGCGCGAATGGCCTTGGCGGCAGTATAGCCATCCATTACCGGCATCTGAATGTCCATGAGGACTACGTCGTAGAACCCTGGTTCAGATGCGCTCACCAGATCAAGCGCCTGCTTGCCGTCCACAGCTGTATCAAGCTCGAATCCGGCCTGGGAGAGCAGCATCTGGGCGATTTCCCTGTTTATCTCGTTGTCTTCGACGAGCAGCGCTCTCGTGCCCTCGAAGCTGACGGTCTCTGGCTCTTGGACGGAGTTTTCCTCCTCAGCCTCGGTGATGGGCAACGAGACCGCGATGATGAACTCGGTACCCTTGTCCTTTTCGGTCTCGACGTCGATGGTGCCACCCATCATGTCCACGATGCTCTTGGTGATCGCCATGCCGAGGCCCGTTCCCTGGGTCCGGCTTACCGTGGATGTGCGCTCGCGCTCGAAAGGCGTGAACAAGTGCTCCACGAACTCCGGGCTCATGCCGATTCCCGTGTCCTTGACCCTGATCTCGTAGTCGCCGACGTCATCGAACTCGGCAAGTTCTACAAGATGCAACGAGACGTTTCCATGTTCATCGGTGAACTTCCCCGCATTGCATAGAAGGTTCATCAGCGCGCGGTTCAGCCTGTTTTTGTCGCAGAGAACCCATTTGTGAATCACGTTGCAGGAAACATCGAGCTCGATGTGCTTGCTTGCAAGCTGAGTTCTAACCAGATCGCCTGCTTCCTTTATGCAGTCCTCAAGGTTAACTTTGCTGGGTTCGAGCTCTATCTTGCCGTTTTCGATTCGGCTCATTTCCAAGACGTCGTCTACGATGTTCAGAAGCTGGTGGCTCGCCTTGTCGATTTTCCCGATATACCCCTTCATTTCCTCCGAGGCGACCTCGTCTCCGTTTGCCAACGTCGTATAGCCGATGATTGCATTCAAAGGAGTGCGAATATCGTGAGACATGTTCGAAAGGAAATGCGTTTTGGCTTTGCTTGCTTCTTCGGCCGCGGCAAGCTTTGCCTCGAGGCGCTCGTTTTCGCGAATCCTGTCGAACATGCGCTGCATCAGCACGAGCATCACGAGCACGAAGACGCTTCCGCCGAACAGAATGCCCGCCATCACGTAATCAGGATTCCCGAAAAAGGCGACAGTTAGATACCCTATCAGGAATAACACGAGCAGGACGATGGGGATTCTCAGGACCCGTTGTTCTTGTGACCAGTTGCCATGTTCGCGTACATGTTTTGAGAAACGCAAGTAGCTATAGACATTGAAGGCCATCAAGACACTTGCCACACAAATTATCAATGTCGGCAGAATGCCTATCACGGCGTCTTCCTCTCTCTTGCGCATTGCGCGATAAACCTGCAGGTTTATTTGGGACCATTGTACTCCGAGAATGGGTTGGGTTGAGGCAATATGGTGGAGTTGAACAACCAGCGAGTACGGCGGTTTCTCGCAGCGGGCGCGCTTATTAGTAGACGCAACCCGTAAGCCCTGCGGTATACTTGGGGCCATGTTTGCTGAGAGGGTAGTATGCTGGAGGCTGCAAAGGAGTTCTGATGATAGAACTATGCAACGTTTCCAAGTCCTATCCGGGTAAGGACAGAAAAGCCGTCGATGACCTGACTTGGACGGTTTCAGACGGCAGGATAACTGGTTTCTTCGGCCCGAACGGTGCGGGCAAGTCGACCACGCTGAAGATGATCTGCGGGGTGCATTCCATTGACGAGGGCTCCATCAAAATCAATGGGCATGACATCGCAACCGACGCTGTGGAGGCGAAGCGCCAGTTCGGCTATGTGCCCGACGACCCCGACCGGTTTTTGCGCCTGACGGGCATCGAGTATCTGAACTTCATGGCCGACGTGTACGGCACGCCAGTTGAGAAGCGCGAGCCCTTCATCGAGGAATGCGGCCGCCGCTTCGAGATATACGATGCGCTTGGCTCGCGCATCTCGGACTACTCGCACGGTATGCGCCAGAAGGTGCACGTCATGGCAGCACTCATCCACGAGCCGAGCGTCTGGATCCTCGACGAGCCCATGACGGGCCTCGACCCGAAAGGCGCTTACGAGCTGAAGGAGATGATGCGCGAGCACGCCGCGCGGGGCAATTCGGTGCTGTTCTCCACGCACGTGCTGGAGACCGCCGACGCCCTCTGCGACGACGTATGCATAATCGCACACGGGCGCAAGCTTTTCGACGGCACGCTCGAAGAGCTGAGGCAGGCCAATCCAGGCAAAACGCTCGAGCAGGTGTTCCTGGAGATGACAGCTCATGAATAGCGTCGTGCTCCTCACGAAGCTGCAGCTCATGCAGACGCTCGGCGGAGTGCGCTCCGCCATAGAGAAGAGGGCTGGCGCGAACGGGGCCATGGCGGGCACGGCGATCGTCGGCATCTTCGTATTCGCCGGCGTCGCGTGGCTGGGCTACTCGGCCTACGGCGCTGTGGGCGCGATGGGCCTCGACAAGGTCGTCTTCGACATGCTGTTCTTGGCCTGCGGCGTGCTCACGTTCGTCCTCTCGCTACCGGCGATTCTGAGCACGTTCTTCGGAGCATCCGACATCAACGATCTGCTTCCGCTACCCGTCTCGCCCTTTGCCATCGCGTTCTCGAAAGCGCTCAGCGCGCTGGCAACCTCGTACCTCTACACGTTCCTCATCATCGCCGCGCCGCTGGTGGGCTGGGGCGTTGCTGCTGGCGCAGGAGCCGGTTATTGGCTCGCGTACGCGCTTGCGGTCCTGCTTGCCCCTATGATGCCCGTCGCCTACGCTGGCGCCATCTCCATCATCATTGCCGCGCTGTTCAAGCGCGTGCGCACCAAAGACGCCATCACCACCATAGCTACAGTGCTCACGCTTGGCGTTTCGATTGCAACGTTCTTCGTTTCCCGCAATCTGGACCTGGGAGGAAACGCGGCAGCCGCCCTCGGGAGCGTCTCCGAGGCGATGGGCAGCGTCGTCATGGCCTTCCCGGCCTACGGTTTCGCCGTATACGCGCTCGTGCATTCCGATGTGCTCAGCTGCGCGCTGTTCGCGCTGGTTTCGCTCGCTTCCTTCGCCGTGTTCGTGGTCGTGGTGCGCGTACTGTACCTGCGCATCGTCACCGCCCTCTCGTCGGGTGCGGGCAAATCTGATGCGTATGCGGGCGCAGGGGCGCAGACGCAAACCTCCGCTCTCAAGGCCATGACACGCTCCGAGGTGCGCAAGATAGCGCGTAACTCGTCAGTGGCTCTGAACTACGTGGCCTACCCGCTGCTCATAACGCCGTTCACGTTCGGCGTCATCTTCTCGTCGGATTCGATGGCGGATTTTGGGGGCCTCGTCTCCAACCTGGGCGATGCCACCTCTGCGGCCGCGGGAATCGGCCTGACCCTGTTCATGTTTCTCGCTGTCGTCAGCATGCTCTGCAACAAGATAGCGGGTACGTGCATATCGCGCGAGGGTTCTAACTGGACGTATATGAAGTTCATCCCCGTGCCCATGCTCACGCAGATCCGCGCCAAGGTGCTCCCTGGATTTGCCGTCAACGTGGTCATCGCGGTAGTGTTCATGGCGGTGGGCGGCTACTACCTCGTTGCCAGAATGGGCGTCGACGCAGTGGTGGTCGTTTTCGGGGGCATCCTGCTACTGGGCGCCTCCTGGCTCATGACGTGCGTATGTGCATGGAGCGACACCCGCAACCCAAACGTCGACTGGGGAAACGATGGCGACGTGAGCGCAAAGGTTCTGAAGCGCGGCGGAGGCCTGCTCAGGGCCCTGCTTGTGGGGCTCGTTTATGCTGCGCTTCCGCTGCTCGTGTCGCCGTTGGTGGGGCTCGAGCCGCGCGTTTTCGTGCCCGTGCTTGCCGCCGTTGGCATTGCCGTTTCCGCAGTGCTGGGGACTGTGCTTCTGAAGGCAGCTGCGCGAAACGTGGAAGTATTCGAATAAATGGCTTAATGGATCTAGGAAGGGACGAATCATGTTTTACATCGAGAACGTCGCGTTGCGCCTGCTCTTCTGCGTCGGCACGCTCTTCATAGTTGTGCTGGCGGCCGGGTTTATTAAGGCTTCGGCTGCAGGTATGCCGTTCGTCTTCGAACCCATGAAGAACATCGTGTTTCCGATTGCCTTGGGCGTGTTAACCACGTTCATGTGGAAGCCCAGACAGAAGTAGCATCGTCGGGAAAGCGTTGAGGTCACGCAGGGCGTCCTGGTCTGCAGCCATCGCAATCGGCTGCCAAGCAGGTCGTTCATCACCAGCTGTTTCGGAATCCCGGAGATACAAAAAGGCCAGCCCGTTTAGTGGACTGACCAGTAGTTTCGTGGCGGGATGTACGAGACTTGAACTCGCGACCTCCGACGTGACAGGCCGGCGCTCTAACCAACTGAGCTAACACCCCGTGTTTTCAGCGAAAGTTATATTACTTCATCTCTAATTCTTCAAGATTTGACTAGGTGTATAGAGTAATACCAATAACCTGGTTGAAAAGGTAAACTATTCTCATCGGAATTGACGGGGAAGGGGCACGAGCATGGCCTTCATGAACAACGAATCAGGAACGTACGCATCGAACATCGTGCAGGATGCAGCAGGTGCTCCAGTGATGGACGCTGCGTTCAAACAGATTTACGACAAGTTCGCTCAGCGCATCTGCTGGATCGATGGCCAGGTTGTACCGGGCGCCTTCCAGATGAACACGGCGTGGTACCACCATGTGCCCGATCGCGATCCCATCTTCACCGAGCATGTTCACGACGATTGCGACGAGCTCATCGGTTTCATTGGTTCGAACCCTGATGACCCAACCGACCTCGGCGGCGAGATCGAATTCACCATTGGCGGCGAGCCGCATCTGCTCACGAAGTCATCCATTATCTTCGCGCCTGCAGGCCTTGCGCACAATCCGATGCGCATCTTGCGCGTCGACCGTCCGATCTTCCACTTCTCGGTCATCACGAACACGATATACGACGGCGAGGCAACGTACCGCTAAAGCGCGTTTTCGATTTGTCGATTCTCGAAAGATGAACGCACCGTGCCCGGCACGCTGCGCAGTTCGGTGCGCGTGCGCAAACGTCGTGCCGGCGGAATACCCGCAGATTCCTCGATGTCGTCGGTCGTGTTACTGCGGTAGTTGAACAGGTAGTAGTTCTGTTGCAAATAGATGCCTTCCATGCGCAGCAGTGCGTCGGCGCTGTCGGCGGCGTTGTGCTTCCAATCCATGTTCTTTCGCAAAAGACGGAGCGCAGAGAACGCTGCATAGCAGATAGCGAAATGCGCTTGGATGTGATCGTTCGACGCAGTGGGGTAAGGTACGGATGAAAAGTCCGCTTCAAGTGGCTGGAAGGGTTCGGCCTGCCGCCAGAGCTCGCGGTAGAGCTGGACTATCGCCATCGAATCGAGGTCGAGTTCGCTTGTAACCAGGACAGCGTGGCGGTGGCTTGTTGCATAGCCGCCTCCGCGAAGCATGACTTCCTTCACAGGCAGGAGCGCTCCATCGTGCTTGATGCGGTTCGAGGTGCGCGATTTGACGAGCACGCCACCAACCATCTGTGTGTATCCGCTCTCGTCATCGGCCCAAGAGGCGAGGTCGGGCACTTTTCGAAAGTCACGCTGGTACAGAATGAAGCCATCGCCCGTTGAAGAGACTTCGGCGATGGTCGGGTCGAGGTCGCGCAGGCCTCCTGCAACGACGACGGCTCTCGAAGCTCCAAGACGGTTTTTCAGCTGATCGGTTGCTGCGCGAAATGTCTGAGGTTCGAGGCGGCCGGGCATGTCGTGGTAGCCAAGCGGCACTCCTTCACTGCTGATGGCAACGGCGATGCTTGCACGCTCAGAGCCGCCGTCAACGGGGAAAGCGTAGCTGCCGCAAATGAGGAACACTCGATCGAGCGCGGGGTAGCCGAACAGCTTTCTCCAATGACGGGTGATGCATTCGTCGATGCGTGTCCTTTCCCGCGCAAAGCACTCGAGCGCTTGGTATACATCGCTGAACGAGAAATCGCATGATCGCGGGAAGGACTTGCGCGAGGTCCACGACTCGCGCTTGCTCGTGGCATGCATCATGCGCTCGACTGCGAGCATTTCGAAAATACGTCCTGCATGATCCGGAAACCCCTCGCGACCGATACGTGCACGAAAGAAGCTGTTGATGCCGAGTGCGTCGAGGTATCCGAGCGCTATCGATGCGCCGAGGCGGGCGGTGGGGGTTGCCTCCGCGTCGATTTCGTCCTCGAGTCCAAACGAGAGATCGATTGGCTGACGTTGCGCGACGGCACCTTTGTTCAATTGGTCGACGTATTCGCGGAAGTGCGCAATCGGATCTACGAAACGGTCTGCATAGGCGTCAGCATAGCCGATCGTCTCAACGGTGCGTGTTTTAACCTTGTCGTCCTGTCGATAGCTCTGCACAACCGAAAGATACTCTCGTCCGTTGCGCTTTTGGATTTTCAAATGCATCGCTTGTCCTTTGTTCGGGTCAATTAAAAAGACGGATTCTTTTAGTATCCCTACAGCACATTACAAAAACGCAATAACAGTCTACCAGAGAAGGATTGCCCGATATAATGCGCATGCGCTTTTGATGCGCAAGAAGAAAGGTACAAGCATGTTCACATACAAGCAGAAACACGAGCAGGCGAATCGCGAAGCAATTGCCACGGTTGTTGCGCTCGTTGTCACGATAGTCGTTTGGATTGCCTGCGGCTTTGGTCTCGCTGGGCTCGACATCACGCTGTTCCACACTCCGCTTTGGGTTATCGGCGGGACGATAGGGACTTGGATTTGTTCGATTGTCGTGGTCGTTGTGCTCGCTAAGAAAGTGTTCGTCGGGTTCGACCTCGACGACGAAAATGATGTGAGCGATTCGGAAGGGGGGGTCTGCCATGAATAGCATCGCAATCGCCGGCTTGCTCCCTGTTGCGCTTTTTCTCGTTATCGCTCTCGTGATCGCCGTCTTTGCGCGTCGCCAAGCAGCGGCGGGCGGTGGCGGGTTTGTCACCGAATACTTCATTGGCAACAGAAGCCTCGGCCCATTCGTGTTGGCCATGACGACCATCGCCACGTACGGCAGCGTGTCGAGCTTCGTTGGTGGTCCTGGCCAGGCTTGGTCAATCGGCTGGGGCTGGGTTTACATGGCGACAGTTCAGGTTACGGCCCTCTTCCTGCTCTACGGCATTTTGGGCAAGAAGATGGCGCTCGTCAGCCGCAGGCTTGGTGCAGTCACGGTCATCGACGTCATCCGTGAACGCTATCAGTCCAATGCGCTTGCTGTGCTGTCTGCTGCGATTCTCGTCCTGTTCTTTGCGACCACGATGATCGCTCAATTCGTGGGTGGCGCCAAGCTCTTCGAAGCCGTGACCGGCTACAGTTACGTCATGGGCCTTGCCATATTCGGCATCGCGGTCATCTTGTTCACGACCATCGGCGGCTTCCGCGGTGTGGCGTTCACGGACGCGTTGTGCGGCATTGCCATGATCGTCGGCATCGTCGTCCTGGCGGGCGGCATCCTTTCTGCTGGAGGCGGCTATGCCAACATCATGGACACAATCGCCACGAACCATCCCGAAATGATGGAACCCCTTTCCGGTGGAAACATGCCCATCGGCTTGTACTTCACGCAGTGGTTGCTCGTCGGTGTGTTCACGTTCTGTCTGCCGCAGAGCGTCGTGCGCACCATGAGCTACAAGGATACGAAGTCGCTGCATCGTGCCATGATTTGGGGCACGGTCATCTGCGGCGCCATGATGATCGGCGTCACGGCGCTCGGTGTTTTGTCAGCAGGTGTTCTTACCGGCAACCTAGCTGACTACGGCGGAAGCGTTGACAACATCATCCCGACGGCTATCGTGCAAAGCCTGCCGCCTTGGCTTGCAGGCATCGCCATCATCGGCCCGATTGCGGCATCCATATCCACGGTATCGAGTTTGCTCATCGCCAGTTCATCGGCCATTATCAAGGATTTGTGGCTGCACCATGTGCAAGCGAAAGGCGAGCGTGCTCCTGAGAACACGGTTGTACGTGCAAGCCAAGTTGTCACGTTCGTCATTGGCGCTGTCGTGTTCGTGCTCTCCATCGTGCCGCCTGATGTGATTTGGAAGATCAACATGTTCGCGTTCGGCGGACTCGAGACGGCGTTTTGCTGGGTGCTCGTGGGTGGCTTGTTCTGGAAGCGCGCGAGCAAAGCGGGCGCACTGCTTTCGATGGGCGGCGGCACACTGGCCTATTGCGTGGCCATGGCGCTCGGGTTCAAGATTGCCGGCCTACACCAAATCACGATTGGCATCACAGTGGCGCTCGTGCTCATGATAGTGGGTTCGCTGGTGGGCAAGCCGACCGACAGGAAGGCGCTTGAGGCGTTCTTCCCTGAGAGTTAGAGCAGCAGACTCGTGGCTATCGTCAAGCCGAGGAGCAATACGAACGCAGCGAGAGCTGCGGCATCGCGCTGGCAAAGCCTGAGGGGATTCAGTCGCGTGCGGCCTTCGGCACCGTGGTAACAGCGTGCATCCATTGCCGACGACAGTGTGTCAGCATGTCTAAATGCACTTGTGAACAGTGGAATCAGAAGGCTCGTCAAACCTGCGATACCGCCTTTCACGGGGCTTGTTGCAAGCTTTGCGCCTCGCGCGAGCTGTGCCGATCTGATGACCCTGAACTCATCGGCGAATTGGGGGAGGAACTTCAAGGCGATGCCCATGACCAGCGAGAACTCATGGGCAGGCACACCAATGCGGGCAAGCGGCATGAGAAGACGCTCGAGCGCCTCGGTGATGTCGAGTGAGGTGGTGGTCAGCGTGAGCAGACTGCCCGTCAGCAGCAGCAAGGTCAGGCGAATCGCCATGAACACTGCTTGACGCACGCCTTCCTCGCTGATGGAAAGCCAACCCCAGTCGGAATAGACAGTGCCACCTTGGATATAGAACAGGTTGAACAGTGCCGTGAGAACGATGATGAACGAAAGCGGCGCAATCGATCGCAGCGCTTGGAGCAAAGGCACGCGGGCGATGAGGAACATGCTAACCATGCACAATGCAACCAGCCCGAGAGCAGGGAAACTCCCTGCGCAGAACACTGTGACGATAAGCAGAACTGTTCCCACGATTTTCATACGTGGGTCGAGTCGATGGATGGGGCTGTTTGCTTCCCAATATCGGCCGAACAGGGCACCTCGCGACATGGACTAGCGACCTTCCTGCACGGTCAAGCGCGAAGCGATGGCAGACGCCAGTTCGTCAAAGCTCGGAACGGGGTTGATTGGCAGCTCGATGCCTGCATCTTTGAGGCGGTTCGCCAGGTGTACGGCATGCGGCACGCCCAACCCGACGTCTTTGAGTTTGCGTTCATCGGCAAAGACAGCCGACGGCTTGCCGAGCGCGAACAGGCGCCCTTCGTTGAGCACGAGGACGTAATCGCACAGTTCTGCCAAGTCGTCCATGTTGTGCGACACGACGACGACGGTGAGCCCCTGTTTATCGCGCAGCTCAACCAAAAGATCGAGGAACCGCCGTTTGGCACGGGGGTCGAGTCCGGCGGTGGCGTAAGTCAGGAAACCACCCTGACTGGAGCCGGTGACACCCAGTTCGCGGCCGTTCCAGTCGGTGAACTGCTCTATGTAGTCGATGGCACGTATACAGCCCAGAACGACGCGC
>CACZAR010000121.1 GCA_902779135.1 uncultured Coriobacteriaceae bacterium
GTTAGTCGAAACCCCAGGTCAACCATCTCATACCAGAAGGATGAAATGGGTAACTGCATACGCATATAGCGATGGTCACACCCCCTCATCATGGTTCACTATGGTCAGTCTTTTGAGGGGGACGACTACCGAATCGATCGGCGGAGGAAGCCGCCTTATCGCCCTCTCAACCTTGCGGGGCCGACACCCGCAAGTCTCGAGACTGAGACGAGAGAGGAGTTGCGATGGCAGAAACTACTATTGAGGCCAGGGACCGCGACGATATCGGTGCGACAAAGGAGGAGAACCAATTCAACTTCGGCGCCGGTGAGGCGCATGAGGTCGACCCCCGCTGGAAGCATCCTGGTGAGTGGCAGTACATGGAAGACGGGATGCTCGTAACCCGTACGTCCGTGTGGTCCGCTCCTGGTTGCCACGAGGGCTGCGGCGTTTTGGTTTATTCCGACCCGGAGACCGGTAAGTTCATCAAGTGCGAGGGCGACCCGGACGATCCGTACAACCGCGGTGCGCTTTGCCCGCGTTGCTTGGCTTTCAAGCAGGTTGAGTTCCATCCCGACCGCATTCTGTATCCTATGAAGCGCGCTGGCGAGCGCGGCGAGAACAAATGGGAGCGCATCACGTGGGATGAGGCTCTCGAGACGTGCTACAAGGAGTTCCGTCGTATCGCCATGACCTACGGTGGCGACTCCATCCACTGCCTGCGCGGCACCGCCCGTGACAACCAGTGGCAGGTCGGCCGTATGGCTAACACCTTCGGAAGCCCGAACGAGTACGGTTTCCTTTCCGGCACGGCATGCTATCTGCCGCGCCTGTCGCTGATGATCATGACCTATGGCGGCATGCTCATCGCCGACTTCGCGCAGTTCTCCGCTCTGCGCTATGACGACCCCGAGTGGACGTGCCCCGAGTGCACGATCGTCTGGGGCTGCAACCCCACCATTTCGAACCCCGACTTCTTCATGGGCCACTGGGTAACCGACGCCATGAAGCTCGGCTGCAAGCTCATCTCGGTTGAGCCGCGTGTCACGTGGCTGGCTGCTCATGCTGACATCCATCTGCAGCTGCGCCCCGGCACCGACACCGCTCTGGCCATGGGCATGATGAAGGTCATCATCGAGGAAGACCTCTACGACCACGACTTCGTCGAGAAGTGGACGTTCGGCTTCGACGAGCTCGCAGAGCGCGTGTGCGCCCTCGACCTCGCTGAAGTTGAGAAGATGACGTGGGTCCCGCAGGAGAAGATCATCGAGGCTGCCCGCCTGTTCGCCAATTCGCACCCGGCGAACGTCGTGTGGGGCCTGGCTGTCGACATGCAGTCGCAGGGCACCCCGTGCGCCCAGGCCATCGCTGCTCTCTGGACCATCACCGGCAACCTCGACGTGCCCGGCGGCATGTGCTACACCGCTGCCCCGATGGGCGTCGACCAGCCGTCCGCTGGCGCGTGGGGCATCTACGACCTCATCAACGAGGAGATGCAGAAGAAGCGCGTTGGTTGGAAGGAATACCCGATGTACCGCTACGGCCTGACCCAGGCCATGCCGGACATGTGCCTCGAGGAAATGGAAGCCGGCAACGTCAAGGGCGTCTGGATTCAGACCTCCAACGGCATCGCCTGCATGAGCTGCGAGGTCGACCGTTGGTACAAGGCCATGAAGAAGCCCGAGTTCATCGCTGCTTGCGACATCTTCATGAACCCGACCATCCAGAGCTCTGCCGACATCGTCATGCCGGTTCAGACGTGGGCTGAGAAGCACTCCGTGCGTGCTCACTACTACTTCCTGTCCGCCATCACCGGTGGCTGCGCCGCCGAGGGCGAAGCGAAGTCCGACTGCGAGATCAACCGCGAGCTCGCTCAGTACTTCGACAACGACGACGAGTTCAACGCCGCCATCCAGCGCCCCGAGGGCAAGCAGCACACGTGGCCTTGGGCAACTGAGGACGAGGTCTACGACGAGATCGTCAAGCCGTCCGGCTTCACGTTCCGCGAGCTCATGGAGCATGGCCCGGCTTATCAGCACTATGTCTACAAGAAGTACGAGAAGGGTCTCATGCGTCCTGACGGCGAGCCCGGCTTCAACACGCCGACCGGCCGCGTCGAGTTCAGCTCGGTCCTCTTCGGCGCTTACGGCTACGATCCGCTGCCCTACATCGAAGAGCCGGGCATCGGTCCTGTGACCACGCCCGACCTGTACGAGGAATACCCGCTGATCATGATCACCGGCGCCCGTACCACCTCGTTCTTCCACTCCGAGCATCGTCAGATCCCGTATCTGCGTCAGCTCACCCCCGATCCGTGGGTCCAGATTCATCCCGAGGACGCTGCTGCCAAGAACATCAGCGAGGGCGACTGGGTTTGGATCGAGAACCATCGTGGCCGCGCCCGCCAGCGTGCTCGCGTGACCTACGAAGTGCACAAGGGTACCATTGCCGCCCAGCACGGCTGGTGGTTCCCCGAGCAGGATGGCGCTGAGCCCAACCTGTACGGCTTCCGTCAGTCCAACATCAACCAGCTGCTGGCCAACAAGCCTGGCCGCACCGGTTTCGGCGCTGACCTGAAGTGCACGCTTTGCAAGATCTATCGTTGCAGTGAGGAGGACCTGTAATGACGAAGAACGGAATTCTGGTTGACTATCAGTACTGCACCGGCTGCTACTCCTGCGAAGTCGCATGCCAGGCCGAGCACAACCTGCCGCTCGAGCAGTGGGGTGTCAAAGTCATGACGAACGGCCCGTGGCCGATCAAGGATGCCGAAGGCAATCCGACCGATCGCTACGTGTACGACAACATCCCTGCCTTCACGCGCATCTGCGACCTGTGCGCCGACCGCCAGGAAAAGGGCAAGCTGCCTTCCTGCGTGTTCCATTGCCAGGCCAAGTGCATGGAGTTCGGTCCGGTCGAGGAGCTCGCCAAGAAGCTCGCCGAGAAGCCCGAGCAGTACCTCTGGGTGCCTGCCAACGCATAGTAGGCATCGCTCGTTGAGTTAGCTTTCGAGGAAGGGGCGGCCGCGTGTCGCCCCTTCCCGTAAAGGAGTTGAATTATGGATTGCCAAGAATTGAAAGAAAGCATCGCGAAGGCTCCCGCAAAATCACGCGAGGTGCTTGATCGCATCTTCATGTACACGACGACGGGCGACAAGGTCAAGCCCGATTTCGCTGCGCATCTGGAAGGCGCGAAATCATACCAAGATTTCATCGAGGCAATCTATCGTGATGAGAGCCAGAAGTTCACGCTTTTGTGGGCGGAGTGCGCAAAGTTCAAGCGCCGCAACTGGCTTGCCTATTTCGAGCCGAAAATGCTCGTCGAAAACGTGCGCATGAAGACCGACGGCGTGCCGATTCAGTTCGGCAGCGGTGTCATGCTGGCGCCTACGGGCAGCCGCGACAATATCGCGAAGGTGTACGTGTTCGAGAGCCAGGCGTTCAATGCAAATGCAGCTGAATTCGTCACATCGATTGGCGGTACGTTCACGTTGCTCGACCACGAGTTCTGCGGCATTTACGGTTTGTACAAATACCGTGGGAGCGTCATCCTCGAAGAATGGGAAGTTGAACGAGAGCCCATCAAGGTCGACCCCGACGCAAGGTAGGCTATAATCTCGGTTGGCGAATACCGAGTGCGATTTAGGGGACGACGTGGCCAAGAAAAAGAAGAAGATGACGAAGGCGCAGGCTGCTGCAGCACGGTATGACCAGACGGAAGAATCCGCCAAGCGTGCGCGTGCTCGCGAAAACCAGCAGCTCATCAGGAAGTCTGTTGCGAACGCTGAGAAGCAGGCCAGCAAGTCACGCGGCTACATGATGTGGATTCCCATCATTTCCATTCTCGTCATCGTCGTTTTGAGTCTTGTGTTCACGATGGGTCCCGGAATGATGCTCGGGGGTCAATAGGGGAGTGGCTGAACAAGCCGATAAAGTTTCGCATGCCTCGCTCAACGGTATTTACGTCAAGGCGCAGGAGCTCGACCGAGGGCACAACGATGTCGAAGCGCCCGCATTTGCACCGCCAGGTGCCGTAGGTGGCGATGCCCAATCCCATGCAAGCGATGCCAACACGCATGCATCAACCCATGCGAGCGATGCAGCTGCGCATGCATCAGATGCAGAAACCCATGCTTCGAATCTTGATGTTCAAACGCATGCCTCGGAGCGCTGATTATGGCGGACTATTCTCTTGACTTTCAAATTCGCTACGATTCCGAACGAGATTCGTGCAGCATCTTTTTCAGATGTTTCGACACGCCCAATTCTGTGACAGTGTTCGGCTTGACCGAACCAGATGTAATTGAACCGCTGTTGCTGGGCGTACGCGGTGCATGTCTGGGCTTTCATCGTCTTTGGTCGTTCTCGTCTGCTGATAGCGACATAGCACGCATCAACGGGCAAGTTGAAAGCATCGAGGTTGACCAGTCCACCGCCGATCTCCTCCGCGAGATGATTGCGTTCAACCGACAAGAGCCCTTGTTCGACTTTACAATTGGACCAGTGAGTTTGGCATGGAAACGCGCGCAGCGCGTGCCGACTGACGAGGAGCTTGCAGACGCTCTGGTTCACGTTGGCGTTTCGAAGGTAACCGTAGACGGTAAGGTCGTCATGAAAGCCGACCCATACCTGCGTGTCGATGTGGGAGGCGCTGCAAAAGGCTTTGTAGCTGACTACTTGGTCGCGATGCTCCGCGATGCCGGCGTCGAATCGGCCGATATCGATTTGGGTGGTAATTTGTTCCTGATGGGCGATCATCCCGAGGGTCGTCCATGGCGTCTTTCGGTCAGAATCCCCGAGGGGGTGCCTGCCGAGCCCGTCATGGTTAACGTTTCGAACAAGTCTGCTGTGACAAGCGGCAGTTACGAACGTTTCGTCGAGATAGGCGGGAAGCGTTACCAGCACATAATCGATCCGCGGACGGGTTGGCCTTCCGAAAGCGACATCGTCTCGGCAACGGTGATTGCCGACAGTTCGCTTAAGGCCGACATGCTTGCCACGACCGCATGTCTTGCTGGTACGGAGGGTTTCTTTGAGCTTGCCCTGCGCCACCCCGGCTGTGATTTCATTGCCATACTTGCCGACGGCACTGTTCTGAGAAGCGCTTAACGAGTTGTGTGTGCCAAAGGGGACAGGCCAAATGTCTCGTATGTTTTTGGTCGGCATTTACTCAACGCCGACCAAAAACATACGAGACATTTGGCCTGTCCCCTTTGGCACGTAGCAT
>CACZAR010000122.1 GCA_902779135.1 uncultured Coriobacteriaceae bacterium
GGTTACGTCATGAAACCGACCATCGAGGACTTCGTCGATGAGGACACCGGTGAGGTATCGTCTATCGAGCGTAACCAGATCGTTGTAGAGCGTGAGGAAGAGCTCACCCCGGAGATGATGGACTTGGTTCGCGAAAACGGCTTTAACATCGTGCTCCTCGTCAACGGAGACGGAACCTTCGAATTGTCGCTTCTCGATGAGAGTGCGTCTGGCACGTGGAGCGAAACAGGGACGCATACGTACCGCTTCACCGTCGACGGTGAATCTATCACAGGAACATACGACGATGCCAGCAAGCGGCTCACATGGGAAGATGGCGGCGATCAGCTGGTTTTCCGTCCCATTCAATAATTGAGAGCGTACTTCGATAGCACGTTCCATCCGTCAGTAAAACGTTGGGCCCTGCAACATGCAGGGCCCAACTACTGTTTATGGCGTTAAAGATACGACGCTTCGGCAATCGTTACTCGAAGTCGTACAAATCCTTCGCTGCGACCTTGAATGCCTCGTACACCTCGTCTGCAATGGCCTCATCCTCGACGAGCTCGAACGCAACGGGCTGGTCTTCCTCGTCAACCTCGGTCACTTCGAGCACCACGACCTCACCGGAAGACATGGCCGGCTCGTCAGGCGTCACCGGAAAGAAGAAGCCGTAACGACGCCCATCGTCGTGCAGGATCAACCCCAGAAACTCAAGCTGAATGACGTCGCCGCGCTCGTCCTCGAGGTCGTACACGGTGCCTTCCTCGATAGGCGGGCAGAAATTCGGAGCGCTTCCCTGTCTCATCGTTTTCTCACTTTCCCCGTTGCCAGGCTAACCAAAAAGGAATTGTCTTTTCGATTAGTTACTTCCTCTTCTTACCCTTTTTCTTGTTGGGGTTGCGCACGGGCTGCTGGTACAGCGGCTTGCCGTCAGCCCCAATCTCGTTTGAGCCATGCGAAGCTTCAACTTCCACAACGGGCAAATCATCACTCGCAGCAGCCATAGCGGCCTCAGCGTTGGCAGCTTGCACGCGTGCCGTCTTCATACGGGCAACCTTCGAGCTGCCGATGTTGCCAGCCAGCGCAGCGCCAGCGCGCTCGAACTCGAAGTTGCCGATCGTCGGACCGTACTTCTTCTCGAGCTTCTTGTACTTGTCCTCATGCGTCTTCCAGATGGCGAACAGCGGCGTACCGACGGCAATCGACGAGTAGCAACCGATGACCAGGCCGATCGTCATGGCGAACGCGAAGTCCTTCAGAGTCTCGCCGCCGAACAGCAGCATGAACAGAACCGGGATGAGCGACGTGATCGTCGTGTTGATCGAGCGGATGAACACCTGGTTGAGCGAATGGTTGGCCATCGTGTAGAACGACGTCTTGATGTTGAGGTCTTTCATGTTGTCGCTGATGCGATGGAACACGACGACCGTGTCGTACAACGAGTAGCCGATGATCGTAAGCAGGGCGGCAACGGCATTGGGCGTGAACTCGCGCCCAACGAGTGCATAAATGCCCACCACGATGATGAGGTCATGCAGCAACACGATGACCGCTGTGACGCCCATCTTGAACTCGAAGCGGATGGCGATGTAGATGATGATGAGCACGAGCGAAACCAGGAACGCGATGAGCGACTGGTTGATGACGCTGGAACCCCAGTCGGGGCCGATGGTCGTAACTTCGAAGTTGCTGGACGTCAGGCCGAACTGCTCGCCCACCTGCGTAGCGATGCTCGCAGCCTCCTGCGCGTCGGTCGTGGTCATGCGTACGAGATAGCCTTCCTCGCCGTCGCTGACCGTCGTCTGGATTGTGGCCTCAGGCTGACCAGCAGCCGCAAACGCATCGCGCATCTCGTCGAGTGCAATGTCGCCCGTATCGTGGAACGTGATGGACGTGCCGCCGACGAACTCGATGCCGAACGTCATGCCCTTCAGACCGATGACGGCAAACGATGCCACCACCAGGCAGGCGGAAATGATGAGGAAGATCTTGCGCTTGCCCACGAAGTCGATGTCGTGCTTGATGAAGCGACCCTTCAGGTTGTGGACGATCTCGGCGACCTTCAGGCCGTCGGCGCCACCGCGCTCCTCGGCAATAGCATCGATCTTCTTGCTGTCGAGCGCCTCGCCGATTTCGGCCTCGCCAGCAGGAACGCCCAGCACCGCGCCGAGCTTGGCGAACTGCTCAGCTGCATCCTGGCCATCCTTGATATTCCAGAAGCCCGGGTGCTTGGCGATGGCGCGCGGTGCGAGCAAACGCACGAGCGGTGCCTTGAACAGCAGCATCATGACGATGTCGCACAAGATGCCCAGCGCTAGCGTCAGTCCGAAGCCCTTGACGGAAGCCGATGCCAGGAAGAACAGCGAGAGAGCCGAAACGAGCGACACGAGGTCGGCGTCGATCGACGTCTGGATGGCGTGGCGAACACCGCTTTGGGCAGCGGCTTTCACGCTTCTGCCCATGCGTATCTCTTCTCGGAACCTCTCAACCGTCAGAACGGATGAGTCGGCTGCCATGCCGATGGTCAACACAATGCCCGCAACACCAGACAGCGTGAGGCTGAACATGCCAAACCTCGAAAGCGTTGCCAAGATGCCCAGATAGAGCAGTGCGAACACGATGACTGCGCCTGCGGTGATGGTGCCAAGGCCCTTGTAGAAGAACAGCAGGTAAATCATGACGAGCAGGATGCCGAGCAGCGCCACCATGACGCCGGAGCGCAGAGCATCCTGGCCAAGCGTCGGGCCGACGACCTGGCTTTGCGAGTACTCGAAGCTGACGGGCAAAGAGCCGCTCTCGAGGACGGTTTGCAGAGCCTGAGCTTCAGCAAGCGAGTAATTGCCCGTGATCTGAACTTGGCCGTTGGGGATCTCGGACTGGACCGCAGGAGCCGACTGCACCTCGTTGTCGAGGATGATGACGATCTGGCCATGGTCGGCAACGAGGTCGCGCGATGCCTCGGCGAACGCCTGGGCGCCCGGGGAATCGAGCTCGATGTCGACGGAGTAGTCGAGCGCCGCTTCGGACGGACGACCGACGGTCACGCGGTTGATGTTCGAGCCGGTGACGATGGGCGTGTACGTTCCGTCCTCGACCATGAGATGCTGGACCTCGCCGGTCTTGAACGAGTTGCCGAAGTCGTCGCTGACAGTTGCCTCATCGCCGTATTGACCGGTTTGAATCTTCTTTTTCACATCCTCGTCGGTGAACGAGTCGAGACGGGCAAATTCAAGTTTGCCCGTTTTGCCGATCGTATTGAGCGCCGTCTCCGTGTCAGACAAACCAGGAATCTGAACGAGAATCTGGTTGGTGCCCTGAACCTGAACAACGGCCTCGGAAGCACCGAGCGCATTGACGCGGCTCTCGATGATGGCACGGCTCATCTCCATCTCTTCGTCGGTGATTGCATCACCGTCAGTAGATGTCGCCGTCAAAACAACCGACAGGCCGCCTTGGATGTCGAGGCCCTGGTTGATCTTCTCCTGCGGAGGCATGAACATGATGATCGAGCCGATGACCAACAGCGTCGTGATGACGAGCAGCCAAATGTTGCGGCGATCGTTGTTTGAAGCCTTCTTGCGATCGTTGCTCGGAGCAGCCATTCGTATACAACCTTCTTTCTCGGGCGCACGCATAGTACGCCAATATAGTCGAACTTAGATATTCTGCCACATTTGAAGCCTTTGCGCAGCATGTTTGACGAAATGAAGACCGCGCACACACTTAGAGTGAAGGAAAAACGAACAGCCGCGGAAAACGCGGCAGCAGAAGATGATTTCGTTGTCAGATCAGTAGTCCTTAGCGGCAGGACTGGCCATCCAATCGGCCAGGAACTCATCATAGGCGCCCGCCTCGATTGCCTCGCGGGCACGGCGCATGAGGTCGATGAGGAAGTGCAGGTTGTGCATCGAAAGCAGGATGCCTCCGAGCATCTCGTCCTGTTTCACCAAATGGCGGATGTAAGCACGCGAGTAATGCGTGCACGTCTCGCACGTGCACTGGGGATCGAGAGGGCCGAAATCGTGCGTGTATTTCGCATTGCGCATGTTCATGCGACCTTGGCTCGAAAACGCTGTGCCCATTCGCCCCGTGCGTGTGGGCAGCACGCAATCGAACATGTCGACACCCTCGCCCACCGCACGCACGAGCGTCGTCGGGTTGCCGACACCCATGAGGTAGCGGGGACGATCGTCCGGCAGTGAACGCGTGACCGTTCCCAGCGTTTCGAACATGACCTCATGGCTTTCACCCACGGAGTAGCCACCAATACCGAAGCCGTCGAAACGACGCCCGCCAGCTGCAACGCTTTCGCTCTCGATGCGGATCAGGTTCTCAACGCTCTGGAGGCGCAAGTCGAGGTGCATCCCGCCTTGCACGATGCCGAACAACGCCTGGTCTGCGCGATGATGCGAGGCCAGACAACGCTCGGCCCATTCCCACGAGAGCTTCGTCGAAGCCTCGACAGCACGCTTTTCCGCGGGATAGCCCACGCACTGGTCGAGCTGCATGGCAATGTCCGCTCCGATGCGCTCCTGAATCCGCATGTTGTCTTCAGGCGTCCAGCGATGTTTGCTGCCATCGTAGTCGAGCGCTTGGAAGTTCACTCCATCAGCATCGGTCTTCATCATGTGGTCGAGGCTGAACAACTGGAAACCACCCGAGTCGGTGAGCATGGGGCCGTCGTAATCCATGAACTTCTGCACGCCACCCGCCTCTT
This sequence comes from uncultured Coriobacteriaceae bacterium, assembly GCA_902779135.1. Taxonomy (GTDB): domain Bacteria; phylum Actinomycetota; class Coriobacteriia; order Coriobacteriales; family Eggerthellaceae; genus UBA9715. The sequence goes on from CACZAR010000122.1 coordinate 4,700, forward strand.
CGACGACATCGACGCCGGGACGCATGTACAAGTGATAGGTGTTCGCAAGCACAACCTGGGAGTTCAGCTCGTGAAGACCGCGCGACGTGATGCCCTTGACCGTAGCATGCGTGCCGACGGGCATGAACATGGGCGTCGTGAAGTCGCCGTGCGCAGTCTCGTAGCGCAACACGCGTGCATTGCCCGATTGGGCTTCTATGGTGCAATCGAAAATACTCATGTGAAGTAGTATAAAGCTATCCGTTACGCAGCCGACGCGTACGGTTCTACCGTCGAAGCATCGGGCTCCCCTGCTTGCGCATCGGAGGCCGTGTCCGTCGTAGCGCCGCAATCATCCTGCGCTGTCTTGGCAGCCATCTTGGTTTCGTCCTCGGAACCCACAGCGGAACCGCTCTCCGATTTGCCGCCTCCTGCAAGGGCAACTTCGTTCGGCACCGTCGATTCAACCATTTCGTTCGATTCAACGATCTGGAGGAAATCAGAATAGAAGTCCATGAGGATCGAACCGTTCGGCTTCTCGTCCTGTCCCATCGTTTTCTCAAGCGCCACCAGGTAGTTCAAGAACGTGGTGGTGAATTGGAGCGATGCCTCGTCACCTGAGTAATTGGTACCCGTGGCCGTTTCCGAGCCCACACCCTTGATGAATTTCGCTTCGAAATCGTTGGTATCCGAATAAAGCTTCTTCCCGTTGACATCAACGGGCGACAAATCGTTCACGACCTGGTCCAGCGTTTCGCCGTTGTGCATGCGCTCGAGAATCGAGTTGAGCCCGGCGCGCAGACGCTCAGACGAAATCGCGACCGTGGTCTCATCCTCCTTGATGGCGGATTCCCCACCCTTCTTGGCCGCTAGCTCGCTCAGATACAGGGCAGCAAGGTAGCCGGAGACGTATCGACTCTGATCCGAATCAACTTCGTTGCCGTTCTCGTCATATCCACCAGAAAACTCGAGGTCAAAATAGAGATCTTTCTTGTCAGATGTTGCATTGAGATAGTTATACAGCAAGCTGTCAACATCGTAGACATCATTGAACGTCGTCTCGCTTCCCTCCTTCGCACGCAACATCTTGAACATGTTGTAGCGGAAAGCGTAGACATTCTCGACGGAAGACGCAGTTCCCTCGATGAACCAGCGAGGGTAATGGATGGTGTTGTACAGATCCTCGAGCTCCTTGGTTGGGAAATCCCCTTCCTCGTCAGTGACAGCATTGCGTATATCCGTTGCACCGAGCATTCCCGTCCGGTTGTAGTCATCCATGATGGCATGGAGCAGTTCGTGCACGATGGTGTTCTCGAGCGTGGTCACGGCCTCGCCTTCACGAACAAGCACGAACTTGCCTGTCGCGGGATTCATCACGGGATTATCGTCGTCATCCAACTGAGCTAGGCTGGACAGGTCGACAGCCATCATGTAGCAGTACTTGATGTTGTCACCATCGATGACGGTGTTGTACCCCACATATGCGAGCGCATCAGGCGGCGCGGCCTCATGCTCTGCTATTCCGTCTTTATCCCCAGCCTTATAGTACACATACAGGCCGATTTCCCTGCCAATCCGCCCCTGGTCTGCAGCAGCCCTGAACGCCGGGAAGCTGTCGAGCAGCAACTCGACGGCTTGCGGTTCAAGCTTGTTCAAGATGAGATCGAGAATGAACTCGAGATCTTCGTCGCTGAACGCATCGCGAGCCGTCTGGGAGCAGTAGATATCCACCAAGCTGCGGACGTAAGACCCCGAGGGAGCTTCCGAAGCCTCTGACGACGATTGGTTCCCTGATTGATTCTCACTCGTGTTCTGCTGTGCGCTTACGAAAAAGTTCCTGAGCGAGGCGGGCAAAATGTAGGTGATGCCGGTTTGGGCGTCATAGACGGAAACGACCTCGCTGCCACCGAAGAGCTCAGTGAGCGAATCGGAAAGCGTTACCTTGAACTCGCTTCCATCAATCGCAAAGCCTTGAGGCAGATAGAACACGAGCGCCGGCAGATACGACCTGCCCTCTTGCGCTTCGGTAGCCAGCTCCAAGTTGTCGGCAACCCAAAGCACGGGGATTTCCCACTCCACCCCTTCGGCCGAGGTCACCTTCGCCGTGTTGTCAAGCGTATCGCCGGGGTTCGGAGCAGCAACGTCGTCGATGACGAGCCCACTCACTGTTGGCTGGTCGCCTGCAAGCGCATGGTTGTCGACTTCAACTTCGGTTTGCACGGCGAGCGCTGTCGCAGGCATCGCAAACGCCGCAACGAGAACGAACGCAACGACGGTAGACAATACGCGTGAGAACAGGGAATGAGTCATGGTGACGCCTTTCAGCAATTCGGGCTATTCCAGTAATATCATAACGCTAAATCTGCTCAAACGAACAGCGGGTCTAGTACGTTTCACCTCTCGAATCGCATAGACCCAATCAATACCCCAATGCTAAACTTCTGCCCATGAAACTACTCGTACATGCTTGTTGCGGGCCATGCTCGATCATGCCCACTCGTCTTCTTGAAGAAGAAGGGCATGACATCACGGTCTTCTACGCCAACAGCAACATCGCGCCACGCTCCGAGTACGAGCATAGGCGCGAGGAGCTCGAAAAGTACGCTGCGATGCAAGGCTTCGAGATGATCGAAGGCGACTACAATCCGGCGCACTGGGAGCGCGAGGTTGCTCCAATTGGAGAAGCCATCAAAGACTTCAGCCCCGCACTCGGTTCCAAACATGTGGGTGATGACACACCGCAGCCGGAATCGGTGGCCGAACTGCTCGACGACGAACGACGCCGCGAGCGTTGCCGTGCCTGTTACCGGATGCGACTCGAGGAAGCGGCGGCGAAGGCCGTCGCGGGTGGGTACGACGGCCTGACCACGACGCTGGCTGTCAGCCCCTATCAATTCACCGACGTCATCCATGAGGAGTTGCTGCGCGCATGCGAACAGGCGGGCATCGCAGCCCACTTCGAAGACTACCGCCCGTATTACGACGAGGCCACACGCATCAGTCGCGAGCTGGGCATGTACCGCCAGAACTACTGCGGATGCCGATTCTCCATCGCCGAAGGCGAAGCCACGCGCGCGTTCATCAAGCAACAGCGCAAGGCAGCCAAGGAAGCGAAACGGGCTGCACGCGAAGCCGAAGAAGCAGCGCGCAAGGAAAAGGCCGCCGAAAAACAGGCCTACGCCGAAGCGCAGGCCAAAAAGCGCGCTATCTTGAAAGCAATGCGCGAGGAAAGCTAGCTGGCTGTCCTGAGCCAGGGGAATGGTTCTCTTAGCGCTAATGAGTCGGGGGCCTGACCCCCGACTCATTAGCACAAGCCCGCGTTCTAATCTTTATGAGTCAGGAGCCTGGCCCCCGACTCATTAGCGCAAGCCTGCGTTCTAATCCTTGTATATCTTCTCGAACTGGGTGAAGCCCTCTTCTTCGAGCGTGGCGATCTGGCGTTTCATGTTCTTGCGCATGGGCAGCACGGCAACGTCGCGGCCTTCGGCGCGCAGGGCCTGCGCCTGCTTGAGCGCCTCGAAGCGACGCTCGGCTGATGCCTTGCCATCGACGAGGAATGCAACCGCGCCTTCTGCATCGCCTTCATTCAGGCTTGTCACACCTGCATCGCGCAGTACGGCGATGATGCGCTCGAAACCAATGGAGAACCCGCAAGCGCATACATCCTCGCCCGAGAACTTGCCGATCATCTCGTCGTAACGACCACCGCCGGCAATCGAGATGCCGAAGTTGTCGACCGTGACCTCGAAGATGGGACCGGTGTAATAGCCCATACCGCGCACGAGCGTTGGATCGAAGACAATCTGCACACCGTCGGGCGTGAGCGCGCGCGTCGCCGAGATGATCTCGTCCAAGTTGGCAACCGCCTCGGCCAAGCCCTCGGGATCGATCTGATCGCAGAAGCCCTTGCACGATTCTGTGTCGATCTCGCCTTTGAACAGGTCGAGGAAGCAATCCGCCATCTCGGGAGCCGCACCGTTCTCGAGCAGCTCCTTCTCAACACCTTCGAACCCGATCTTGTCGAGCTTGTCGAGGGTCACGAGCATGCCGCCAACCTCAGGATCGGCGCAGCCTGCCTTCATGGCGGCAGCGCAGAGGATGCGGCGGTCGTTGACGTGCACGGTGAACTTGTCGATGCCAGCAGCGCCGAGCACGGTCGAGAGCGCTTTGGACGTTGCAGTGATCAGCTCGATTTCGGCAAGGTTGGTCGAATCGCCCAGCACGTCGATGTCGCACTGCACGAACTG